>CAZPUT010000047.1:0-9869 GCA_964589845.1 uncultured Candidatus Nitrotoga sp.
GGGCGGTGCGTGCTGTGTCCATACCACCTCTGGCAGATTGTTCAGCCACTCCAGTAGGTAGCCGCACACTCTCATGGCCTGATGTGCCAGCCACAGCAGCCAATCGAAGGGAAGCACAGTGCCCAGCAGGGTAAGCGGCACCACCACGAAGCTGACCAGCGGAATGGCAAAAGCATTAGCGATGGGCGACACGAGTGAAACTTGCTGGAACATTGCCAACAGCGGCGGAATCAGCCCGATGCTCATGGCCCATTGAACGCGCCCATACGTTACTAACCAGTGCGGAGGGCGCAAACGGTGTGCCGTCACATAAAAAATCAATGCCACCGCACCGAAAGAGAGCCAGAATCCTGGCGACAGCACCGCCCATGGATCGAGCAACAATACAACGAGCAAGGCGGCGGCAAGAGTTTGCGACGGTGCGACAGTGCGTGAGAGCCACAACACGGAAGCGATCGTCGCCAGCATATACACCGTGCGTTGCGCCGGCACACCGTATCCTGCCAGTAGTGCATAGCCGAGTGCTACCAGCAAGCCTATGAGCGCAGCAGCTTTACGTGCCGGTAGCGCGCGTGTGAGGCGCGCACTGCGCCGCCATAACCAATAGCTTGCGGCAAACGCCAGCCCTGACAGCATGGTGATGTGCAGGCCGGAAATGCTCATCAAATGATTAACTCCGGTGCGCGTGAAAACTTGCCACTGCGCCGCCGGAATGCCGGCCTGGTCGCCGATGGCAAGTGCGATTAATACGCCGATGTAATTATTTTTTTCGACGACATGCACTTCAGTGCTATCGCGAACCCATTTTCCACTTGCGGCGTGCGGGATTTGCGCGGGATGAAGCTGATCGGGGAAAGGGTTTAACGTTTTCTGGATACGGTCGCGCACTTTTTCACGCAGGCTTTGGATGGTGTAATCAGGTGATTGCACTAACGCATCCAGTCGCAAGTTATCTTCTGTTCGATGAATATAACCGTTGGCGCGCAGCTTGTTTTCCAGCATCCATGCTTCAAAATCAAAATCGTGGGGATTGCTGCTGCCGTGCGGCTGTTTCAAGCGTACTGTAAGTCGCCAGCGTTCACCGGCATGGACGTTGAGAGGTTCTTCCTGTGCGCCAGCGTAACTGGCAAGCAGGATATGTGGCGGGACAATGGCATTGGGGGTGAGCACCTGCTCCACATCGAAGACAAAACGAAGTCCGTGCTCATGCTGTACGGGAAGTTTTCCCACCACACCGATGACTTGAATGTCTTTGCCCTGCCATTCGGCAGGCAGAGCATCGGCCAAACGTTGCTGCGCAAAAAATGCTGCGTAGAAAAATCCAAAGGAACAGGCAAATGCGGCAAGAAGAACAGGGTATGCCGTGCGCTGCAAACGAGTGCTACGTGGCAGCATCAAAGCAGCGGCGAGCAATAAAGTCAGGCCACCCCAGGCGAGGTCAGGAAGCACGGCCTGTTGTTGCAGCAGCCATACGCCCAATGCAAAAAATAAAACGGCATAGCGCATGGCTTGCTTAGTGCCGCCGAATGAGATTGGGCAATTCGCGCACCACTTCCAGCGCAATCGTCGGGACGTCGCGGTGCCTGGCTGCGGGCAGTTTGTTCATCCTTTCAGCTTGCAGTTGCATACGCGCTTCGGCATACGGTTGGTCGTTCACGTCAATTGGATCGGGTATTTTCTGGCTCACTTGTGCAAACTTCCTAAAGAGGGCTGGTATATCAAATATAATCAGGTAATCTACTGTCCTGATTTTGCTTAGTAACAATTTTGCCTTATTCAACGATTGCTCGTGCCGAAAAAATATTTCAGAAAATTCTTGCCCAGCCATGAAACATTCAAACAAAGCCGTTGGGCGCGTTGGTTTGGTGGCTGGCTACATCATCCCAACCTATGGCATCTTAACCGCCATTCAGTGTCGGGCGGTGTAGCCGTCGGGCTGTTCACCGGCCTGATTCCTGGTCCGCTTCAAATAATAGGTGCCGCTTTGCTGGCAGTGCTATTCCGCGTTAATTTGCCGGTGGCTGCGGTCATCACGCTGTACACCAACCCACTTACCATCGTGCCGCTCTATGCGCTGGCATATCAGCTTGGTGTATTGGTTACCGGGCATCATAACGGCCAGTCGCCCGTTAACTTTGCCCTACCTGAAATGACTTGGGTTAATTGGCCTACTGTCATGCTGGATTGGATTGTGTCATTGGGCAAACCCCTCGCTGCTGGCTTGCCGCTTTTGGCGTTAAGTTTTGCTATTGTGGGTTATTTTAGTGTGCGCATGTTGTGGCGTGCGATTGTGGTATGGGAATGGCGCAAGCGTGCATCACGGCGGCAATAATCATTTTCAGGGGCGGCGCATATGCCACTGTGCTCAATTTTTTATACCCTGGTATGGTTTTCGGCAAGTCGGACTTATTGACTAAGATAAAAAAATTGTGATGAAAAAACTTGACCAATTAAATTTTGATAATACTTTTTCTCGGTTGCCAGACATTTTTCATAGCCGTCTGAATCCTACGCCTTTGCCTCATTCCTATTTGGTTAGTTTTAATGCGAGTGCCGCCGAATTAATTAATCTGGATGTAACCGAAGTTGAGCGCGCGGATTTCACCGAGTATTTTATTGGTAACCGTTTGCTACCCGGCAGCGAACCTTTATCGATGCTCTACGCCGGGCACCAGTTTGGTTACTTCGTGCCGCAACTGGGAGATGGACGTGCAATTTTGCTGGGTGAAATAAAAAACAGCGCTGGTGAGTATTGGGATATTCAATTGAAAGGGGCAGGTATCACACCGTTTTCGCGCAATGGTGATGGGCGTGCCGTGCTGCGATCCAGCATTCGTGAATACTTGTGTTCAGAAGCGATGCATGGCTTGGGCATTCCTACTTCTCGCGCTTTATGCATTGTGGGCAGCGATGCAGAGGTATACCGCGAGACTATCGAAAGCGCCGCCGTGGTGACTCGATTATCACCGTCGCATGTGCGGTTCGGCTCGTTTGAGGTGTTCGCCTACAGGAATCAGCACGAACCGATTGCCTTGCTTGCTGATTATGTTATCGCCAAGCATTTTCCTGACATCAGCGATGCGCCGGATAAGTATTTGCGTTTTTTGAATGAAATAATCACGCGCACCGCAAGTCTGTTGGCTAAATGGCAGGCTGTCGGTTTCGCACATGGCGTGATGAATACGGACAATATGTCGATCCTCGGGCTGACTTTCGATTATGGCCCATTTGGTTTCATGGAATCCTACGACCCGGGTTTTATTTGTAATCACTCCGATCATGGCGGGCGCTACGCCTTTGATCAGCAGCCGCAAATCGGCCTGTGGAATCTGGCTTGTCTGGCGCAGGCTTTGACGCCCATTATTGCGGTGGAGGAAGCGCAAAAGGCCTTGGAAAATTATGAGCCGACATATTTTGAACACTATACTGAATTGATGGGCAAGAAGCTGGGACTAACCAACGTCAGCAAAGAAGATGTTGCTCTTATCACACCACTGTTGGAAATGATGCGCGCAAGCCAGCTTGATTACACCAATCTGTTTCGCAGTTTAGGCCGGTTCAAATTAGCGCCGGATGAGAAAAACAGCGAGTTGCGTGATCGATTCATCGATCGATCGGCGTTCGACGCTTGGGCCGAAATTTATCGTACACGCCTGCAAAGCGAGCCGGGAACGGACGAGGAGCGAAAGGCACGCATGGACAAGGTCAACCCAAAATATATTTTGCGCAATTCCATGGCGCAAAGTGCGATAGCCATGGCTGAGCGGGAACGCAACTTTTCGGAAGTAGATCGCTTGCTGGCATTGCTTAGTCGCCCCTTCGATGAGCAGCCAGAGATGGAAGATTATGCTGCGCCAGCACCGGATTGGGCGCGTCATGTCGTAGTAAGTTGTTCGTCCTGATGAATGGAATGCTGTCTGACCCGTGCAGCATACTAAGCATTACCTATGAAGCTAAGCCGGAAATCAAGCTTGGCTGACAGAGTGGGATTTATGAGTTGTTTGATGATGAATATCTGCGGCAAAATTGCTCACACGTATGCTACCGAAATGAGAAATCCCTCACGCAAATCTGCAATAAACCAAAAGGTAGGTCGCTATGTCAGGTGAGTGTCGCGCATTGAGCGACTGGCTCGCCTATCTTGAGACCAAGCATCCCAAAGCCATTGAGCTCGGTCTTGAGCGCGTTGCAAAAGTTAAACAGCGGCTGGGACTCAACCCAACGTTTCCTGTCATTGTTGTCGGCGGTACCAACGGCAAGGGCTCAGTGTGTGCAATGCTTGAAAGCATATTGCACGCGGCGGGTTATCGCGTTGGCTGCTACACCTCGCCGCATTTGCTTGATTACAACGAGCGCGTCCGCATCGGCCAGCGGCAGGCCAGTGATGCGGAGCTGTGCGCAGCATTCGAGCGGGTAGAGCAGGCGTGTGCTGTTCCTCCCTTGCAAAAAATGGATGTCAGCTTGCGCGGCAATGAGGAATTGTCAGAAATTTCGTTAACCTATTTTGAGTTTGGCACGCTGGCTGCGATGCAATGTTTTATTGATCAAGCGGTAGAAGTGGCGATACTGGAAGTAGGGCTGGGTGGACGGCTGGATGCGGTTAATGTGTTCGACCATGATTGTGCGGTGGTTACCAGCATAGACTTGGACCACATGGAGTATCTTGGTGATACGCGTGAACAAATTGCGTTTGAGAAGGCGGGAATTTTTCGTGTTGGGCAAGTGGCGGTATTTGGCGACATGGATGTGCCCATTACAATTCGCACACAGGCGCAGCATGTCGGCGCGCAGCTGTGGTGTCTGGGCGAGCAATTCAGTTTCACGGCAGGCGCGCAACAGTGGAATTATCACGGTGTGAGTGGTACTCGTAGTGCTTTGCCCTATCCTGCTTTGCGTGGAGCATTTCAATTGCACAATGCCAGCGCTGCATTGGCGGCACTGGATGCGCTTAAGAATAAACTGCCGGTGAGCATGGAGGCGGTGCGGCGCGGCTTGGTTGAGGTAGTGCTGCCAGGTCGTTTTCAGGTTGTGCCTGGCAGGCCGATGCTTATTTTGGATGTGGCGCACAATCCCCAGGCGGCGCGCTCGCTGGCGCAAAATTTGGCCGACTTGCCGCCTTGCCACAAGACTTTCGCAGTGTTCGCCATGCTTAAGGATAAGGATATGGCCAGTGTTGCGCGTGCGCTCAAGGGGCAGGTTGATGTCTGGCTAGTAGCGGGCATAGCCTCGCCGCGCGGCGCAACGGCCACGGAATTATCCAGCGTGTTATATGCTGAAGGAGTGAAAAGCGCGGTGCTGACGTTTGTCACGGTAACAGATGCGCTACAGCATGCCTGTAATGAGGCCGTCGATAATGATAGAATTATAGCGTTTGGTTCGTTCTATACAGTAGCAGAGGTGATGCGTGCGCAGTCTGCGCGACGCTTGATTTGCGCGGAGAGTCATGATGGCAAAGCAACTCATGGATGATGAAGTCAGTCTGAAACGTCGAGCAAGACGCCGGTTGATTGGCGCTGTGGCGCTTGTCATCGTCATTGTGGTGTTGCTGCCCATGGTGTTGGATAGCGAACCCAAGTTAGCGGGGCAGGATATTGAGTTGCGTATTCCAGACAAGGATAAGGTGGGTGAGTTTATGCCCAGGATGGGCATACCGTCAGCGCCTGTCTCTGTTCCTGTTTCAGCAGTGGCCAGCCTACCTGTCGTTAAAGATCAGGTTGTCGCGGCATCGCAAGTGGTTGAAAATAAGCTTGCTCCAGCCAAGGCTGTTGGGGATATGCACAAAGAGAACAGGCAGCTCACGCCACACTCTGGTTTTGTAGTGCAGGTCGGCGCATTTGCCAACGCCGACACCGCGTACCAATGGCAGAAAAAATTGAGTAATCAAAATATCAAGGTCTACACCGAGAAGGTAGGCGACAAGATCCGTGTACGCGCCGGTCCTTATGACACGCATGAAGCCGCAGACAGTGTGAACAAAAAGCTGGAGGCGCAAGGACTGAAATCGACGGTAAGTCCAGCGTATTAGGCATGACATGGTTTGATTATACTGTCATTGCGATCGCCATATGGTCGGTGTTGCTGGGATGGTGGCGCGGTTTTGTGTATGAGGTGCTGTCACTGCTCGGTTGGGTGATGGCCTACGTGGTGGCACGTTGGCAGGCAGTTAATTTGGCAGCGTTAATGCCGGCAGGGCTGGGGGTGGATGCGATCAAGGTCACGGTTGCTTTTGTCTTGCTCTTTGTGGCTACCTTGATCGTCAGCGGTATCGTGGTTTGGTTGTTATCGAAATTAATCAAATCGACCGGTCTTGGTTGGATAGACGGCTTATTCGGCAGTCTATTTGGCATGCTACGCGGCATATTATTAGTGCTGATGCTGGTGCTGCTGGCGGGGGTGACTGATTTGCCGAGGAAGCCATTTTGGCGTGAGGCGATGCTGAGTAAACCGTTGGAAAGCATGGCTCTAGCTAGCCTGGTTTGGTTGCCGGATAGCGTGGCGCGCCGTGTGCATTTCGGATTGAAAAAATGAATATTGGGGTTAAAATATGTGTGGCATTCTAGGCGTTGTCGCGCAAACATCGGCCAATCAAGTTCTATATGATGGCTTGCTAGTGTTGCAGCATCGCGGGCAGGATGCTGCGGGTATTGCCACTATCGAAGGAAATACCTTCCACCTGCACAAGGGAAATGGCCTGGTACGCGATGTTTTCCGCACGCGTAACATGCGAGCGTTGCGCGGCAATGCGGGCATAGCTCATGTGCGCTATCCTACTGCGGGTTCCGCCCTCGATCACAATGAGGCACAGCCATTTTATGTCAATTCGCCATTCGGCATTGTGCTTGGACATAATGGTAACTTGACCAATACCGAGCAATTGCAGCAAGAATTGTTTCTGGAAGACAGGCGTCATGTAAACACCAATTCCGATTCGGAAGTGCTGCTCAATGTGCTTGCACACGAGTTGCAAGCCAATTCAACAATGCGCTATCGTCTTGATATTAAGAATATATTTGACGCCGTATCCGGGGTGCATCGGCGCTGCCGTGGTGCTTATGCAGTGGTGGCGATGATTGCCGGTTATGGCTTGCTGGCGTTCCGGGATGTTTATGGCATCCGACCGCTGGTATTGGGTAGCCATCAAACTGAAAATGGCACGGAATATTTGATCGCTTCGGAAAGCGTAGCGCTGGATACGCTAGGTTTCAAATTTCTGCGCGATATTGCACCAGGTGAAGCCGTATTTATTGACTTTGATGGAAACTTTCACAGTCAGCAATGTGCAGAAAATCCCACACTTAACCCATGCATCTTTGAGTATGTTTATCTGGCGCGTCCGGATTCAGTGATTAATGGGGTTTCGGTATATGAGACTCGCTTGAACATGGGTGAAAACCTGGCCGACAAAATCACCCGTGAATGGCCGCAGCATGATATTGATGTAGTTATCCCCATTCCGGACTCCAGCCGCCCTAGTGCCTTGCAATTGGCTACCCGTTTGGGTATCGCATTCCGTGAAGGTTTCGTGAAAAATCGTTATATTGGGCGCACCTTCATCATGCCGGGACAGGCAATGAGGAAAAAATCGGTACGGCAGAAATTAAATGCAATTAGCGTGGAATTCAAGGGTAAAAACGTATTGTTGGTAGACGATTCCATCGTGCGCGGTACTACCAGCCGTGAAATTGTTCAAATGGCGCGTGATGCCGGAGCGCGCAAGGTGTACTTCGCCTCCGCCGCACCCCCGGTGCGTTTCCCTAATGTGTATGGCATAGACATGCCGAGCCGCAAAGAGCTGATTGCTACCGGTCGCAGCGATGATGAAATTTGCCGCGAGATCGGTGCAGACAAGCTGGTTTATCAGGATCTCGAAGACCTCAAAGCGGCAGTGCGCAAGACGAATCCGGATATTCAGTACTTTGATGCTTCATGCTTTGATGGAGATTACATCACAGGAGATATCACGTCAGAGTATCTCGATGAAATTGAAGCGGCGCGTGAAAATGGCAAGGTAAATACAGATGATGATGTCAACCAGCTTGATCTTGACTTGGTCGCCAACCAGTAAAGAGAATTGAATTCGTTTGACAGGGGTTGGTCTTTTAGCATAAAATTCGCGCCCTTCGAAGTTTACTAATTTTTGTTTTAGGAAGTGCCATGAAAACATTTTCAGCAAAGCCCCATGAAGTCCAGCATGACTGGTATTTGGTAGACGCTGCCGACGTAATATTAGGTCGTTTAGCTAGCCAGATTGCAGCCCGTCTACGCGGCAAACATAAGGCGATATACACACCGCACGTGGACACGGGCGACTTTATCGTCGTGGTCAATGCTGAAAAGCTGCGTGTTACCGGTAATAAGGCGAATGACAAGGTCTATCACCGTCACACTGGTTATCCTGGCGGAATTTACACAACCAATTTTACCAAGTTGCAGGAACGTCATCCAGACCGCGTACTGCAAAAAGCAGTCAAAGGTATGCTGCCAAAAGGCCCGTTAGGCTATGCCATGTTGCGTAAGCTTAAGATTTACGGCGGTGCTGAACATCCACATGCGGCGCAGCAACCTAAACCTATTGATCTATTGAAAGCTTAATCATGAGTGTGACTTACAACTATGGCACCGGTCGTCGCAAGAGCGCAGTAGCTCGTGTATTCATGAAGCCCGGCAAGGGCGATATCGTGGTAAATGATAAGCCACTCGATATATTTTTTTCGAGAGAAACTGGTCGCATGATAGTGCGTCAGCCGCTTGAGCTGACCGACATGCTTAACAAATTCGACATCATGATAAATGTATGTGGAGGTGGCGAATCTGGTCAAGCTGGGGCGGTGCGTCATGGCATTACTCGTGCTCTGATAGATTTTGACGCGACCTTGAAGCCAGTGCTGAGCAAAGCTGGACTGGTTACCCGCGATGCGCGTGAGGTTGAACGTAAGAAGGTTGGCTTGCGCAAGGCGCGCCGCCGCAAGCAATTCTCCAAGCGTTAAGCGTATTTGGAGTGTTTGGAAAAGCCGCCTTTGGGCGGCTTTTCATTTTTGTTGTATTATTCCGCAGGTAACGCAAAGTTCAATAGGGGCAGGAAGTGATCAAAGTTGGCATCGTTGGAGGCACGGGTTATACGGGGGTCGAGCTGCTGCGGCTACTGGCACAACATCCGCAAGTGGAGTTGCGCGCCATTACCTCGCGCGCCGTCCAGGGAATGCCGGTCAGCCAGATGTTTCCCAGCTTGCGCGGCCATGTGGATTTGTGTTTTACCGACCAGGAAGAAGCGCGTCTGGATCAATGTGACTTGGTGTTCTTTGCCACACCCAATGGCATTGCCATGCATCATGCTCGTGCATTGCTTGACGCAGGGGTGCGGATAATAGACTTAGCTGCAGACTTTCGTATTCAAGACGTGGGGGTGTGGGAAAAATGGTACGGGATGAGTCACGCCTGCCCCGATCTGGTTCCTCAAGCAATATATGGCCTGCCAGAGAGTAACCGCGAGCAGATTAAACATGCACGGCTAGTGGCTAATCCGGGTTGCTATCCAACGGCGGTGCAGCTTGGTTTTATTCCGCTACTGGAAGCGGGGATTGTGGACTGCGAAAGCTTGATTGCCGATGCGAAATCCGGTGTCTCTGGCGCGGGACGCAAGGCTGAGGCTAGCATCATGTTTTCCGAGGTGGCGGATAATTTCAAAGCTTACAGTGTAGCTGGGCATCGTCATTTACCGGAAATTAGCCAAGGACTCACGCGAGCAGCTCAACAGGAGGTCAGCCTGACCTTTGTGCCACACCTTACGCCGATGATACGGGGCATTCATGCCACATTGTATGCGCGTATACAATGTGATACCGACCTGCAGGCGCTATATGAGCAGCGTT
>CAZPUT010000048.1:0-9857 GCA_964589845.1 uncultured Candidatus Nitrotoga sp.
AGATTATTCGCCATTCCACTGCACATCTGCTGGCCTACGCGGTCAAGGAGTTATTTCCCGAGGCTCAAGTAACTATTGGCCCGGTGATTGAAAACGGGTTCTACTATGACTTCTCTTATGCACGTCCATTTACGCCAGATGATTTGACGGCGCTTGAAAAACGCATGTCGGAATTAGCCAAGCGCGATATTCCGGTAACGCGCAAAGAGTTGCCGCGCGACGAAGCGGTGGCCTATTTCAAAAGTATAGGTGAGCATTACAAGGCGGAAATTATCGAATCCATTCCCGTTGATCAGGGCGTGTCACTTTATACCGAGGGTGATTTCACCGATTTGTGCCGCGGTCCGCATGTGCCGTCCACGGGCAAGCTCAAGGCGTTCAAGTTGATGAGTGTGGCTGGCGCATACTGGCGCGGGGATCAACGCAACGCCATGTTGCAGCGTATTTATGGCACAGCCTGGGCTAAGAAGGAAGATCTTGATGCCTATCTACACCGCTTGGAAGAGGCGGAAAAACGTGATCATCGAAAGCTTGCCAAGCAGCTCAATTTGTTCCACATGCAGGACGATGCGCCCGGCATGGTGTTTTGGCATCCGAATGGTTGGGCCATCTGGCAGGTAGTTGAGAATTACATGCGCGGCAAGTTCCGCGAGTATGGTTATCAGGAGGTTCGCACGCCCACCATGATGGATCGCACGCTGTGGGAGAAGTCTGGGCATTGGGAAAATTATCACGACAATATGTTTACTACCCATTCAGAGGCGCGGGATTTTGCGGTGAAGCCGATGAATTGCCCGGGACACGTACAGATTTTCAATTACGGTCTGCGCAGTTATCGCGAGTTGCCCATGAGACTGGCCGAATTTGGATCCTGTCATCGTAACGAGCCGTCTGGTTCTCTGCATGGTTTGATGCGTGTGCGCGGCTTTACCCAGGATGATGCGCATGTTTTCTGTACCGAACGTCAGATCGAAAGTGAAGTAGCGGACTTCATCGTGATGTTGCAAAAGGTGTACGCAGATTTTGGCTTTAATGATGTTTTGGTAAAACTTTCTACTCGTCCAGAGAAACGTGTTGGATCCGACGAAACTTGGGATAAGGCGGAGGCAGCATTGGCTGCGGCATTACGTCAGAATAATTTAGAATATGAATTGCAACCCGGCGAGGGGGCATTCTATGGGCCCAAAATAGAATTCTCTTTGAAAGACACGATCGGGCGTGTGTGGCAATGTGGCACCATTCAGTTGGATTTTAATCTTCCGGTACGCTTGGGCGCGGAATATGTAGATGAGGACAACACTCGCAAAGCGCCAGTCATGCTGCACCGTGCTATTCTTGGCTCGTTAGAGCGGTTTATGGGGATTCTTATCGAACACCACGCCGGCGCTTTTCCGCTGTGGTTGTCGCCGGTGCAGATGGCGGTGGTGAATATCTCACAGGCACAAAATAGTTACGCTACTCAAATTGCAGAAACTTTGCGAGCAGCCGGGTTTCGTGTGCACTTGGATTTGCGCAATGAGAAAATTACCTATAAAATACGAGAATATAGCTTACAAAAATTGCCTTATATACTGGTAATCGGTGATAAGGAAATGGCTGCTGATTTAGTTGCCGTGCGAACCCGAAAAGGTGAGGACCTTGGGCAGATGTCGATGGCGGTGTTATTACAACATCTGCAATCGGAACTGCAAGCGGGTAGCACGGTTTAATTTTTTAATGGAGAAACTGCAATAGCTCAGGATAAAGAACAGCGCCTCAACGAGCAAATAACTGCACCCCAGGTGCGGCTTGTTGGTGTAGAAGGGGAGCCACTTGGTGTTGTGGCAATCGCGGAAGCGTTACGTTTGGCTGAAGAGGCTGATTTGGATCTGGTGGAAGTTGCGCCGATGGCGGAGCCGCCTGTTTGCCGCATCATGGATATTGGCAAGTTCAAGTATGCTGAGAGCAAGAAGCAGCACGAGGCTAAGCTTAAACAAAAGCAGATTCAGATAAAGGAAGTCAAGTTCAGGCCAGGTACGGATGATGGCGATTACAATATCAAATTGCGTAACCTGACCCGATTCCTGGGGGAAGGTGACAAGACCAAAATCACGTTACGTTTTCGTGGGCGTGAGATTGCACATCAGAATATTGGCATGCAAATGATGGAGCGGGTTATGGCTGATCTCGGAGAGCACGGTACCGTGGAGCAGTATCCTAAAATGGAAGGTCGTCAGATGGTGATGGTACTGGCGCCGAAGAAAAAATAATTTATGAAGTAAGCCTCCGGCAACGCCGGGGTAATTTTTTGATACTGCTCGGGTTAAGGGACTGGTCAGAGCAGATTAGTAGTAAACAGTCCCGGATAAGTGATTTCAGGTTTTAAAGTGTTCCTACCAGGAGCCTCCTGATGTCATCAAATAAAGGAGTAGTTATGCCTAAAATGAAAACAAAAAGTGGTGCTGCAAAGCGCTTCAAAGTTCGTGCGGGCGGCAGTATCAAGCGCGCACAAGCATTCAAACGTCACATCCTGACCAAAAAGACTACCAAGAGCAAGCGTCAATTGCGTGGTACTACCGAAGTTCACGCAAGCAACACGGCGTCTATACGCGCCATGATGCCCTACGCATAAGGAGTAGAACATGCCAAGAGTTAAACGTGGTGTAACGGCGCGAGCGCGTCATAAGAAAGTTTTAGATCTGGCCAAGGGTTATCGTGGTCGCCGTAAAAACGTCTATCGTATTGCTAAAGAAGCAGTAATGAAGGCTGGCCAATATGCCTATCGTGATCGTCGACAACGCAAGCGTCAGTTCCGCACATTGTGGATTGCACGTATCAATGCTGCGGCACGTGAGCAAGGATTGAGCTACAGCGTGTTTATGAACGGCCTCAAGAAAGCCGCGATTAGCATTGACCGCAAGGTGTTGGCGGATATTGCTGTATTTGATAAGCTTGCCTTCATACAGATTGTCGGACAGGCCAAAGCCAGCCTCGGCGTTTAGGCTCAAGCTAAACTACATTAAAGAGGCGTTCGGCGCCTCTTTTTTGTTTTTTATAAGGCCGTTCAAGTTATATGCTTGATTAGCAATTAACTTTTGTGAGCGACTTTAGGGTGATTTGCGATCTCGGCCCGATTACGTCGCTAACCTCTCTATCTCCCCTGTCAGAGGAGATACTTAATAAATAACAGTCATGCAAGAACTTGAGAAAATTCTCGACGAAGCACTGAAACAGTTTGCCGCAATTGAACAGGCGGCGGAATTGGAGCAAGTCAAGGCGCGCTATCTGGGTAAAGAAGGCCGCTTGACTGTGTTGTTGAAAGGTCTCGGCAAGCTGTCCGCCGAAGAGCGTCCAGCAGCAGGGGTGCGGATCAATCAGGTTAAGCAGAGCATCGAGAGTGCCTTACAGCAAAGACGCGAGGCCCTACAGTATAGCCAGTTACAACTTAAACTTAAGGCGGAGGCGCTGGATGTCACCCTGCCGGGCAGAGGGATAGGTTGTGGTGGCTTGCATCCGGTCACGCGCACACTGGAGCGCATCGAGACGCTGTTCCATTCAATCGGTTATGCCGTGGCGGAAGGCCCGGAGATCGAAAGTGACTTTTATAATTTTACCGCGCTGAATATCCCAGAAGATCATCCGGCGCGTGCCATGCATGACACTTTCTACATTGACGAGCAGCATGTGTTGCGCACGCATACCTCGCCGATTCAGATCCGCTACATGCAGGCGCATGTGGAGAAATATAAACATCAGCTGACCATGCCGGACATTCGCATTATCGCGCCGGGACGCGTCTATCGTGTGGATTCCGATGCTACCCATTCGCCGATGTTTCATCAAGTTGAAGGATTGTGGATAGGCGAGCGCGTGAGCTTCGCTGACCTCAAGGGTGTGATTGCCGATTTCTTGCAGAACTATTTTGAGACATCGGAAATGCAAGTGCGTTTCCGCCCCTCGTTCTTCCCGTTCACCGAACCATCGGCTGAAATGGATATGAGCTGGAAAGGCGGCTGGTTGGAGATCGGCGGCTGCGGAATGGTGCATCCGAACGTGTTGAAGCACGTCGGTATCGACAGTGAGAAATACATCGGCTTTGCTTTCGGTATGGGCGTGGAGCGCCTGGCCATGCTCCGCTACGGCGTGAATGACCTCAGGCTGTTCTTCGAAAATGACCTGCAATTCCTTAAACAGTTTAATTAACTATGCAATTTTCAGAATTCTGGCTGCGCTCATTCGTTAACCCATCGCTCTCCAGCGATGAGCTAGCACACCTGTTGACAATGGCTGGGTTGGAAGTGGAGGCGATGGTTGCGGTTGCGCCAGCTTTCGACAAGGTCGTCGTCGCACAGGTGTTAACCAAAGACAAGCATGCTGACGCCGACCGCCTAAACGTGCTGACCGTGGACATAGGTCAAGCCGAGCCACTGAGCATCGTGTGCGGCGCGCAGAACGTCAGTGTCGGTATGAAAGCGCCTTGCGCGCTGGTCGGCGCGAAGCTGCCGGGCATCGAGATCAAGCAGGCCAAGGTGCGCGGCGTCGCATCGTTTGGCATGATGTGCTCGGAGAAAGAGCTCGGCTTGGCGGAAGAGAGCTTGGGTCTTATGGAGTTAGCTGTTGATGCAGTAGTCGGGCAGAGCATACGCGAGCACCTTGATCTTGATGATCATCAGATCACGCTCAAATTGACGCCAAACCGCAGCGATTGTCTGTCGCTGTATGGTATCGCGCGCGAAGTATCCGCCTTGACAGGCTCGCCGTTACAAGCCTTGCCTCAAGCAGATTTCAAACAAGGCTGCGACCGTAGCTGCAAGGTTCGGGTGGCTGCATCAGCCGCTTGCCCACGCTATACGGGGCGCGTGATTGCCGGAGTAAACGCGAAGTCAGCCACGCCAGCATGGATGGTGCAGCGTCTGGAGCGCTGCGGTTTGCGCAGCATTAGTGCGCTGGTGGACGTGACCAACTACGTATTGCTTGAGTTGGGTCAGCCGTTGCATGCTTTTGATCTGAAGAAATTGAACGGCGACATAGAAGTGCGTTTCGCGCGTGCGGGTGAAAGCCTGAAGCTGCTGAACGAGCAAGTTGTGAACCTGCAAGAAGACATGCTGGTGATCGCCGATGATATGCAGCCGATCGCATTGGCAGGCGTGATGGGCGGGGCGGGCAGCGCGGTGGACGATGCGACCACGGATATCTTTCTGGAAAGCGCGTTCTTCGCACCTGGCGTGATTGTCGGCAAGTCGCGCCAATTGGGTTTCGGCTCCGACTCTTCTTTTCGTTTCGAGCGCGGTGTGGATTTTGCAGCTACTAAGGAAGCATTAGACAGGGCCACGCAATTGATTCTCGATATTTGCGGCGGGCAAGCTGGTGTGGTGAGTGAAGTGTTGGGTGAATTGCCTGCGCGCAATCCAGTGAAATTGCGTCTGCCACGGATCGAACGTGTGTTGGGCGTGTCACTGGAAACGCAGGAAATTTCGCAGATATTATCGCGTCTGGGCATGGTAGCTCAGCAACAAGGCGACGAATTCAGTGTCACACCGCCCAGCTACCGTTTCGATATCGCGATTGAGGAAGATATAATCGAGGAAATCGCACGCGTACATGGTTACGAGCGAATACAAGCTGTGCCGCCGCAAGCGCGCATGACCATGTTGCCGCTGGCCGAGGCGCAGCGTCCCTTGACGAAGCTGCGCCAGACGCTGGTGCTGCGCGACTACCAAGAAGCAATCACCTATGCCTTTGTGGATGCGGAATGGGAGCGCGACCTGTGCGGCAATACCACACAGGTCGCATTGAAGAATCCAATTGCTAGCCAGATGAGCGTGATGCGCAGCAGTTTGCTGGGCGGATTGCTCTCCGCTTTGCGATCCAACCTCGCACGCAAGGAGATGCGAGTTCGCCTGTTCGAGATAGGTGCTTGCTTTGCCGCCGAGGCGGGCAGTTATGCACAGCAAGAACATGTGACCGGATTGGCTTACGGCACAGCGCTGCCGGAACAATGGGGTGTTGCGGCGCGTAACGTGGATTTTTATGATGTAAAGGCAGATATAGAAGCGTTGTTTGCTCCGGCACTATTAAGTTTTTTGGCGTCGCCACATCCTGCCTCCCACCCAGGACGTTCGGCACAAGTCTTGCTGCATGGGCAAGTGGTGGGTTGGATAGGAGAGTTGCATCCAAAGTGGTTGCAACAGTATGGAATTCCGCAGGCAGTGGTGTGGTTTGAGGTTGAGCTGGATGCCTTGATATCAGCCGATGTACCCCATGTCAGCGAGATTTCCAAGTTTCCGCGGGTGCGTCGCGATCTTGCGGTAGTCGTGGATGAAAGTGTATCAGCCCAATCTTTATTGGATGCTATGTTGGGTAGCAATACCTCGTATGTGGTAGAAATCGCGCTGTTTGATCTGTATCGTGGTGAAGGTGTGGGAGACGGAAAAAAAAGCCTTGCTTTCCGTGTGGTATTGCAAGATACTGAAAAGACGTTAATTGATAGTGAAATTGAACTAAGTGTCGCGTGCTTGGCCGCCGTTTTGCAACGGCATGGTGCGCAGTTGCGTATATAAGGGGTGATCAATGACATTGACTAAAGCAGAGCTCGCGGATTTATTGTTTGAAAAAGTTGGCTTGAACAAGCGTGAAGCCAAGGATATGGTTGAGTCTTATTTCGAAGAAATTCGTGCTCAACTTGAACGTGGCGAAAGTGTCAAACTGTCCGGTTTCGGCAATTTCCAGTTACGGGAAAAGCCTCAAAGGCCCGGGCGTAATCCAAAAACAGGCGAAGATATCCCTATTACGGCGCGCCGCGTAGTGACTTTCCATCCCAGCCAGAAGCTCAAGAGCATGGTAGAGGCAAATTATCATGGAAAACCCCAAGCTTAATGCTGTCCTGCCATCGATCCCGGCTAAGCGGTATTTTACTATTGGCGAAGTAAGTGATTTGTGCGGGGTGAAGGCGCATGTATTGCGTTATTGGGAGCAGGAGTTTACTCAACTTAAGCCGGTTAAACGGGGTGGTAACCGACGTTACTATCAGCATCATGAGGTTTTGCTGATTCGTCGTATCAGGCAATTGCTGTATGAAGAAGGTTTTACCATCAGTGGGGCTCGTGGCCGCCTGAATAATTTTATCGGGCAGCGGATAGAGAATTCGCAGCCACAACTGCTTCAGTCGTCCGTTGGTTCGAGCGACCTGCGTCGAGAAATCCGTGAAATACTTGCCCTATTAGCGTAGTCCTGCATTCTTGATAAAGCTTATTGCTGAGATCATTTTTTCAGCATTTATTGCGTGAAGTATCAAAATGTAAAAATCAAAATCAAATTAATTGGCCCTGCAGTTCTTGTAAAATAATAATGCAGTGAGGTCAATTTCCACTAACCGATTATTTTTGCTATAATCCGCGCAGTTTTCCAGATGGGCCTAGGCCCATTTTTTATTTGTGGGCATGAACATGGATGTGGCGAGATTGGTGGAAATGACGGTGACTGGCTTGGGGTACGAGTTGGTTGATTTTGAAGTATCCGGCAGGGGGTTGATGAGAGTACTGCTCGATCAGCCATCTGGAATTACGGTAAACGATTGTGAATTGGTCAGTCACCAGTTAACACGTTTGTTTGCGGTAGAGGGTGTGAATTACGGACGTCTTGAAATCTCATCTCCGGGGTTGGATCGGCCAATCAAGAAGGAAGCAGATTTTATACGCTTTTGCGGCAAGAAGGCGCAGTTGAAATTGCGCCTGCCGTTGGCAGGTCGGAAGAATTTTATAGGCATACTCGGTAGCCTTCAGGATGGTGTATTACAGTTAGATGTGGATGGCAAGCAGGTACTAATTGAGCTATCCAATTTGGATAAGGCGCATTTAGTGCCTACATTTTAAGATTATGGCCGTTTGCTTGCGGCGAACGATTTGCTTAAACCGAACGTTTTTTTAAAATTCGCTTTACGCGTGATACATACAAAAAAATTATTTATTTTGCTCTGCAATGTGGAAAATCAGCATGGTTACTCATGCACTTGGCTAAATAAAATTTAACATAGCAACTATTTAATAAAAAATATGCGAGTGAGCGCGTTATTTTAAAAAACATTCGGGTTGGTTGGAGGCAGTGATGAGTCGTGAAGTTTTATTATTGGTTGATGCCTTGGCGCGTGAAAAAAACGTGGATAAGGAAATTGTGTTTGGAGCGCTGGAGTCTGCTTTGGCGTCCGCCACCAAGAAGCGTTTTGCCGAGGAATCTGATGTACGTGTCAGTATTGACCGTAATACTGGTGAATATGTGTCATTTCGTTGCTGGCAGGTAATGGATGATGAAACTTTCGAAACTCCTGATCTGCATATCAAGCTTAGCGAAGCTCGGAAACGTAATCCGGATATTCAGTTGGAGGAATTTATTGAAGAACCATTAGAGTCCATCGACTTTGGACGCATAGGTGCACAAGCAGCCAAGCAGGTGATTTTTCAGAAAATCCGTGACGCTGAGCGCGAGCAGATTCTGAATGACTTCATGGAGCGAAATGAGCATTTGGTGTCCGGCACGGTGAAGCGCATCGAACGCGGTAATGCCATCATTGAGTTTGGCAAGATTGAAGCGTTGCTGCCACGTGATCAAATGATTCCAAAGGAGAATATGCGCGTTGGTGATCGTGTGCGCGCGTATTTGTTGCGTGTGGATCGTTCAATTCGTGGGCCGCAAATTACTTTGTCGCGCATTACGCCTGAATTCATAATTAAGTTGTTCGAACTTGAAGTTCCGGAAGTTGAGGAGGGTCTGTTAGAAATAGTTAGTGCTGCGCGCGATCCAGGAGTTCGCGCAAAGATATCGGTACGCTCCCACGATAAGCGGATAGATCCGATTGGCACTTGTGTGGGCATGCGTGGCTCGCGTGTGCAGGCTGTAACCAATGAGTTGGCGGGCGAGCGCGTTGACATTGTGTTGTGGTCGGAAGATCCTGCTACCAGTGTAATCAATGCCCTGGCTCCGGCTGATGTGACCAGCATTATGGTAGATGAAGACAGTCACAGCATGGATGTAGTAGTTGAGGAAGAGAATCTTGCGCAGGCTATTGGTCGAAATGGGCAGAATGTACGCTTGGCAAGTGAGTTGACCGGATGGGAGCTTAATATCATGACTATGGAGGAATCCAGCCAGAAGAATGAGCAGGAATTTTCCAAGGTACGTGATTTATTCATAGACAAGCTTGATGTGGATGCAGAGGTAGCGGATATTCTAGTTCAGGAAGGTTTTAACACACTAGAGGAAGTGGCTTATGTTCCACTGAGCGAAATGCTGGAAATCGAATCACTTGACGAGGCAACAGTAAATGAGTTGCGTAGCCGTGCACGTAATGCCCTGTTGACTGCAGCAATTGTTAACGAAGAGCAGGTGGAGCATAACATTGAGGATTTAGTTAAGCTTGAAGGTATGGACGAGCAAACTGCCCGTATTCTGGCAAGCAAGGGCATCGGCACACAGGAACAGCTTGCTGATTTGGCCGTGGACGAACTGGTTGAGCAGGCAGGCATAGATGAAGAACGCGCAAATCGGTTAATTATGGCTGCACGCGCTCCTTGGTTTGTTTAATGGGTCTGGCTAAGGAGAATTATGTTAATCCGAACGTCCCATAAATCTGCATAATATATATTCCAAATATTATTGGATGTTCAAATTTTGTAAAAGGTCAGCGCGGTCATTTGCGCACATCCGATTGAACAAAATCTTGCTTGGCAAAAACTAGCGAGGGCGTGCATTAATTTATAAGCCGTGCTGGCTAGTTGTTTCTGTTGAGTACTGAGAGCTATCAGTCTCAAATTTTTGGGGTTAAGGGGTAGTGATGGGAAAAATGAATGTAGCGCAGTTTGCTGGTGAGCTCAGCTTGCCGGTTG
>CAZPUT010000049.1:0-9754 GCA_964589845.1 uncultured Candidatus Nitrotoga sp.
GGCTGTTCTTTTGCCAGGTCTTCTACGGCGATGTTGCGGTAGTTCACCTGTTGGCCACTTTCCAGTAAGTGCAGTCTGGCAACTTGCAGCGCCTTGTCGCCTAGATCAATGCCGGTCACATGCGCGCCAAGTGCGGCCATGCTTTCCGATAGGATGCCGCCGCCGCAGCCGACATCCAGCACAGTCTTGCCGGTTAGGGGCGCGATACGGTTGACGTAGTTCAGGCGCAGCGGGTTGATTTCGTGTAGTGGTTTGAATTCGCTGTTGGAATCCCACCAGCGGTGGGCGAGTTGACTAAATTTTTCCAGTTCAATCGGATCAGCGTTGGTCATGATGTGCTCATATTCGGGGTGAAGGGCAGAATGTAACAAAACTTGTCTTGAACCGCCAGCCAATCAGGTGACTTAATTTCATAATGCTGTGCAGCAAGGAAATTATGTTTTGTCTCGTCTGAGGCGAGCATGTTAAACTTACAAACCGTTTTACAAGAAATTTTAGAGTATCCGTCATACCTATGGAACAATTCGCTAAAGAAATTCTGGTAGTCAGTCTTGAAGGGGAGATGCGCAAGTCGTATCTCGATTATGCAATGAGCGTGATTGTTGGGCGCGCCTTGCCTGATGTGCGTGATGGTCTTAAACCGGTACATCGCCGCGCGTTGTTTTCTATGCACGAGCTATCCAACGACTGGAACAAGGCTTACAAAAAATCGGCGCGCATTGTGGGCGACGTGATCGGTAAATATCATCCGCATGGAGATACGGCGGTGTATGACACTATCGTTCGTATGGCGCAGACATTTTCGCTGCGTTATCCATTGGTGGACGGTCAGGGTAACTTTGGTTCGGTGGACGGTGATAATGCAGCGGCGATGCGTTATACCGAAATTCGCATGGCGCGTATTGCACACGAGTTGCTGGCAGATCTGGACAAGGAGACCGTGGATTTCGGACCCAATTACGATGGCTCCGAGCATGAGCCGCTGGTGTTTCCGGCGCGTTTCCCCAATCTGTTGGTCAACGGCTCAACCGGTATTGCCGTGGGTATGGCGACTAATATTCCGCCGCATAATCTGGGCGAGGTGATTGATGCCTGTCTGGCGCTACTGAAAAACCCCGATCTGGATATCGAGCAGTTAATTGAATATATTCCAGCGCCGGATTTTCCAACTGCGGGTTTCATTTATGGTTTGGCAGGTGTAAAGGAAGGTTATCGAACCGGGCGCGGGCGCGTGGTAATGCGCGCGCGAACTCATTTCGAAGATATCGAAAAGGGGAATAATCGCCAAGCCATCATTATTGATGAGTTGCCCTATCAAGTGAATAAAGCCACCTTGCTAATGAAAATTGGCGAGCTGGTGCGCGAAAAGAAAATCGATGGAATTTCCGAAATTCGCGACGAGTCGGATAAGTCCGGAATGCGTGCTGTGATTGAACTAAAGCGCAATGAAGTGCCGGAAGTAATACTCAATCAATTGTTTAAAATGACCCAGCTGCAAGACAGTTTCGGCATGAACATGGTGGCCTTGACCGACGGCCAGCCCAAGCTGCTCAACTTGAAGCAATTCCTGGATGCTTTCCTGCGCCATCGGCGCGAAGTGGTAACGCGGCGCACGATATTTGATTTGCGCAAGGCGCGTGATCGTGGCCATATTCTTGAAGGTTTGGCGGTTGCACTTTCCAACGTGGATGAAATCATTGCGCTGATTAAAGCGGCAGCGACTCCTGCGATTGCCAAGCAGGGTTTGATGGCGCGGACATGGCGATCTTCACTGGTCGAAGAGTTGCTAAGCCGGGTTAGCGATGCATCGCGTCCGGAAAATCTGGAGCCGGAATTCGGTATGTCGGGGCAGGGCGAGCAGCGAGCATATCGGCTTTCGGACACGCAAGCGCAAGCTATTCTGGAGCTGCGCTTGCAGCGTTTAACCGGGCTGGAACAAGATAAAATCGTCAGCGAATATCGCGAGGTAATGGACAAGATTATCGATTTGCTCGATATCCTGGCCAAGCCAGAACGCGTAACGCAAATTATCGTCGACGAGCTGGTTGCCATTAAAGCGCAATACGGTGATAAGCGCCGTAGCGAAATCGTCACCCATACTCAAGATATGAGCATGGAAGATCTGATTACGCCGGAAGACGTGGTGGTTACGATGTCGCATGGCGGTTACATGAAAGCGCAGCCGTTAGCGGAATATGTGGCGCAGAAACGCGGTGGCCGTGGCAAGCAGGCTGCTCCTCCTAAAGAAGACGATTTTGTAGATAACCTGTTTATCGCCAACACGCACGATTACATTCTGTGCTTCTCCAGTCGTGGTCGAGTGTACTGGATCAAGGTGTATGACGTGCCTCAGGGTGCCCGTACCGCTCGCGGCAGGCCAATTGTTAATCTGTTGCCGCTTGAAACCGGGGAAAAGATCAATGCGATTCTGCCGGTAAAAGTGTTCTCGGAAGATCAATATGTATTCTTTGCCACCGCCAAGGGCACGGTGAAAAAGACCGCGTTGTCTGATTTCTCCAACCCGCGCAAGGCCGGCATTATCGCCATTAATTTGGATGAAGGCGATTATCTGATCGGCGTGGCGTTGACCGATGGCAAGCATGACGTAATGTTGTTTTCCAATGGTGGCAAAGCGGTACGTTTTGACGAAAATGATGTGCGCTCCATGGGCCGTGTGTCCCGTGGTGTGCGCGGCATGAAGCTGGCCGCGAAGCAACATGTAATTGCACTGCTGGTGGCGGGCGACGAAAGCCAAGCGGTCTTGACTGCGACCGAGAATGGCTACGGCAAGCGCACGCCGATTTCAGAATATACTCGCCATGGCCGGGGTACTCAGGGCATGATTGCGATTAAAACTTCCGCCCGGAATGGCAAGGTGGTAGCGGCTACACTGGTGAACGAGGATGATGAAATTATGTTGATTGGTACTAATGGCGTACTAATCCGCACGCGCGTCAAGGAAATCCGCGAAATGAGCCGTTCCACGCAAGGCGTGACACTGATTAATTTAGGTGAAGGCGACACACTGGCGGGTTTGAGCCGCATTGCCGATCCTGAGCCGGAAGATCTTTCCCATTTAATCAAACCAGATTAAAGATAATAAACAAGTTATGACAATTTATAATTTCAGCGCAGGTCCCGCAGTATTGCCGCATGAGGTATTGCAGCAGGCACGTGAGGAGTTGCTGGACTGGCATGGTAGTGGCATGTCAGTTATGGAAATGAGCCACCGTGGCAAGGAGTTCATGGGTATCGCAGCTGCGGCGGAAAGCGATTTGCGTGATCTGCTCGTTATCCCGGCTAATTACAAGGTGCTATTCCTGCAAGGCGGGGCGCATTTGCAATTCGCCATGATTCCGCTGAATCTGTTACGTGGCAAGCCGTCAGCTGATTACGTTAATACCGGCGAATGGTCCAAGAAAGCGATAGCCGAGGCTAAAAAATTTAGCAAGGTAAATATAGTGGCCAGTGGCGCGGACAAGAATTTCATTAATGTGCCGGCGTTTGATACTTGGCAGTGTGATTCGAATGCAGCCTACTTGCATTACACGTCGAATGAGACGATAGGCGGAGTCGAATTTAATTGGGTTCCGGAAACCGGTGGAATTCCTTTGGTTGCAGATATGTCATCTAACATTATATCGCGCCAGATTGATGTATCTAAATATGGCCTGATTTATGCTGGAGCGCAGAAAAACATTGGCCCGGCTGGATTGTGTATTGTTATCGTGCGCGAAGACCTGATTGGTAGTGTGTCACCGAGCACGCCCACTATGCTGGATTACAAGATCCATGCTGACAATGATTCAATGTATAACACGCCACCCACTTACGGCATTTACATGGCCGGGCTGGTATTTAAGTGGCTCAAGCGGAATGGTGGATTGGCGCAGATGGAGCAGACCAACATCAGCAAAGCAAACCTGCTGTATCAGGCGATCGACACTAGCAACGGCTTTTACGATTGTCCGGTGGTCAAATCGGATCGTTCACGCATGAACGTCCCGTTCACCCTGAAAGATGCCAGTCTGGACGGCGAGTTTCTCAAACAGGCGGATACGCACGGCCTGTTACAACTGAAGGGACATCGCTCCGTCGGTGGCATGCGCGCTTCAATTTACAATGCGATGCCGCTGGAAGGTGTGCAGACATTGGTTGATTTCATAACACATTTTGCAAAGAATCATGGCTAAAGCTTTCAAGATACTGACGTTAAATAAAATTTCAACGGTTGGTCTAAGCCGCTTGCCCGCTGCAAATTATATTGTTGGCAGCGACATCGCAGAACCAGATGCGATCCTGGTGCGCTCTCACAATATGCTGGAGATGGATATTCCGGCTAGTGTGAAAGCCATTGCCCGCGCCGGCGCTGGCACTAATAATGTACCCGTTAAAAAGATGAATGTGCGAGGCGTGCCAGTGTTCAACGCTGCGGGTGCCAATGCCAATGCAGTGAAGGAGTTGGTCATCGCGGGTATGCTGCTGGCTTCGCGAAATTTGATTGCTGCGCTGCATTTCACCGCCAATTTGAAGGGTGATGACGCCACGTTGCACAAGCTGGTCGAAGATGGCAAAAAAAATTATGCTGGGATTGAATTGCGTGGCCGTACCTTGGGTATTATTGGTTTGGGTGCCATTGGCCGCCTGGTGGCGGATGCCGCCATTGGCTTGGGCATGCAAGTGGCGGGTTACGATCCTGACATTACCGTGGAAGGAGCATGGGGCCTGTCTTCGCAGGTGAAGAAGGCGCACAGTATAGAAGACCTGCTTAAGCAGAGCGATTTTGTTACTCTGCATATTCCATTGCTGGATGCCACACGAGGCTTGATTAATGACCACCGCGTACAGGCGATGAGACCAGAAAGCGTACTGCTGAACTTTGCGCGCGATGGTATTGTTGACGAAGACGCAGTGCTGGCGGGTATCGCCGCCAAACGTATTAGCTATTATGTTTGCGATTTTCCCATGCAGAAGACGCAGGGCAACCCAGCAGTGATTGCGCTGCCGCATTTGGGTGCTTCCACGCAAGAGGCAGAAGACAATTGTGCGGTAATGGTGGCGGAGCAAGTGCGCGACTATCTGGAGCACGGCAACCTGAACAATACGGTAAATTTCCCGACTGTTAATATGCCGCGCGAATCGTCTTTCCGTATCGCCATCGCCAATGCCAACGTGCCGAATATGCTGGGGCAGATTTCTACTGCATTGGCCGGAGCCGGCATTAATATCCACAACATGATAAACAAGTCGCGTGGCGAGATGGCTTACACCCTGGTCGATACGGATATCGCTGCACCTCCCGAGATGATCGAGCAGATTGCAGCCATTCCAGGCGTGCTCATGGTGCGCGACTTGCCCTTGGATGCTTAAGCAATATGGATGTATGAGCAATGAGTGATGAACTCAAGAATTACCGCGAACAAATCGACTCCATTGATGAGGATTTGCTCAAGTTGTTCAACCAGCGCGCGGCGCTGGCAAGGCAAATCGGTCATCTTAAGGGTGAAACTACAGTGCTGCGGCCAGAGCGCGAGGCGCAGATATTGCAGCGTATGGTCAGCAATAATCCCGGTCCGTTGCCTAGTCAGAGCATCACGCAATTATTTACCGAGATCATGTCTCACTGCCGCGCATTAGAGACGCAACTATGTGTTGCATACTTGGGGCCAAGTGGAACTTTCAGCCAGGAAGCAGTAGAGAAACGTTTTGGTCACGCAGTTCTGAGCAAGCCGTGCATTTCGATAGATGAAGTCTTTCAAACTGTAGAAAGCGGCAAAGCACATTATGGAGTGGTGCCGGTGGAAAATTCCACCGAGGGTGCTATTGGACGCACGCTGGATTTGTTGCTGCAAAGCCAGCTAAAGGTGTGTGGTGAAGTGATGCTGCCGGTGCATCAATGTTTGCTTTCACAAGCGACCAACCTGTCTGCCATCAAGCGTGTGTTTTCACATTCGCAGTCTTTGGGACAGTGCCAAGTCTGGCTGAATACGAATTTGCCTAATGTCGAGCGCGTGCCGGTTGGCAGCAATGCCCAGGCGATTATTCTGGCTTTGGAACAGCAGGCAGATAGCGCAGCGATTGCAGGTGAAAAAGCAGCTAATAGTTACGGCATTCCAGTATTGGCTGAAAATATTGAGGACGACCCGCGCAATACCACGCGTTTTCTGGTTATCGGAAATCAGGATGTGGCGCCATCCGGCAAGGATAAAACTTCACTGGTCATGTCTGCACCTAATCGTCCGGGGGCAGTCTACGATTTGCTGGCGCCACTGGCAAAATATGAAGTCAGCATGACCAAGTTGGAATCTCGGCCGGCCCGTTCCGGCGTGTGGGAATATGTGTTCTATATGGATATTGAAGGGCATCAGCATGAACCCAAAGTGGCGGCCGCACTGGTTGAATTAAAGCAAGTCGCCGCGTTCGTGAAAGCGCTAGGTTCATACCCGGCTTCTGTATAAGGCCGCTAGCGCAATTTAATAATATCGTTATTTCGTGAAGACGAAATGAGCTCGATCAATGACTGAGTGACTGCTGCCGCAGGAATGACAGAAACGAAATTAATCAAGGTTTTAAATGAACTACAGTGAGCTAGCCCCTCCATATATCCGCGCTATAGCGCCTTATCAGCCCGGCAAACCGATTGCCGAGCTGGAGCGCGAGCTCGGCATCAGTGGCATCGTCAAGTTGGCCTCCAATGAGAATCCTCTTGGTGCCAGTCCCTTGGCCGTGGCCGCGATGCATGCGGCGGTCAGCGACATTGCACGTTATCCCGATGGCAGTGGTTTCGATCTGAAGAAAGCATTGTCCGATCGATATCAGATTGAGCGTGCATGCATTGTTCTGGGAAATGGTTCCAATGATTTATTGGAGTTGGCCGCACGCGCTTTTCTCGCGCCGGGCGACAAGGTGGTTTATTCGGATCATGCATTCGCGGTGTATGCGCTGGCTACGCAAGCGGCAGGCGCTACCGGCATCAGCGTGCCAGCTACTAAAGGTTTCGGCCACGATCTTTCCGCAATGCTGCAGGCTGCGGTGCAGCATAAGGTGAAGATGGTGTTCATCGCGAACCCGAATAATCCCACGGGTACTTTTCTCGGTGCGGCGGAACTTCTGGATTTTCTGCGCTCAGTGCCGCCGCAGGTTTTGGTGGTGCTGGATGAGGCATACAACGAATATTTGCGGCAAAATTTGCGTTACGATAGTGTGAGCTGGTTGCGCGATTTTCCCAACTTGATCATTTCCCGCACTTTCTCCAAGGCATATGGTTTGGCTGGTTTGCGTGTGGGTTATGCATTGGCAGGTGAGTTGGTAGCGGACATGCTGAACCGGGTGCGGCAGCCGTTCAATGTCAACAGCGTAGCGCAGGCCGCTGCTGTGGCAGCGTTACAGGACGAGTCTTTTGTAAGGCGAACTTGCGAATTGAACCAGGCCGGCATGGAACAGATTACGCAAGGGTTGACTCGATTAGGTCTGGAGTACATTCCCTCTTATGGAAACTTCGTATGTTGCCGTATTGCGAATTCCGCCCAGAGTGAGGGAAATGGGGCAGGCCCGATGTATCGTCGCCTGCTGGAATTGGGGGTAATTGTGCGGCCGATTGCCAACTACGGTATGCCAGACTATTTGCGTGTGAGCATTGGTCTGGAAAGTGAAAATGAGAAATTTCTGTCTGCGCTGGCGCAGGCGTTAGGAGAAGCAGCATGATTATTGTAATGAACAAGGATGTTACCGACGATCAAATAGGCGTGGTAGTAAAGAAGCTCAAGGACGCCGGGCTGGATGCCAATATTTCCCGAGGCATTGAACGCACAGTGATCGGCGCCATTGGTGATGAGCGTAAACTATCCGAAGAAATGTTTACCCCATTGCCCGGGGTGGAATCGGCGATGCATATAGTCAAGCAATATAAGATCGTATCGCGCGAATCTCATCCCGAAAACACAGTGATTGATATCGGCGGCATTCAGCTGGGCGGCAAGCAAATCCAGGTTATTGCGGGTCCATGCTCAGTAGAAACGCAGCAGCAGATGGACTTGTCCGCCCAGTACGTGAATGAGGCAGGCTGCCGTTTGATGCGTGGGGGCGCATTTAAGCCTCGCACCAGCCCTTACACTTTTCAGGGCAAGGGAGTTGAGGGGCTGGATATGTTCCGAAAGGCAGCCAGCAAATTCAAACTGCCCATCGTGACCGAGCTAATGGATGTCCGCATGCTGGATACCTTTCTCGAAAATGACGTTGACGTAATCCAGATCGGCACCCGCAACATGCAGAATTTCGATCTGCTTAAAGAAGTGGGTCGTATCAACAAGCCAGTCATTCTCAAACGCGGCATGTCAGCTACCATTTCCGAGTGGCTGATGGCGGCAGAATATATTGCAGCCGGCGGCAACCATAACATCATATTCTGCGAGCGCGGCATCCGTACTTTTGAAACGTATTACCGCAACGTACTTGACGTGACCGCCATCCCGGTAATGAAAAAAGAAACGCATCTGCCGATAATCGTCGATCCTTCGCACGCCGGCGGCAAGGCATGGATGGTCGCGGCGCTGTCACAGGCAGCGATTGCGGCGGGGGCGGATGGGTTATTGGTAGAGATGCATCCCAATCCGACTGAGGCTTGGTGCGATGCCGATCAGGCGCTGACGCCGCAAGAGTTGAAGAAGTTGATGGGCGTGTTAGGCGGCATCGCCACTGCGATTGGACGCACACTCTAATCCTGTCTCACGCTAGCGGAGAGGTGAGAAAAGTTGTGACAAAACCATTGTTTCGCAAGGTTGTTATTTTTGGCGTCGGCCTGATTGGTGGTTCGTTTGCGCTTGCTTTGCGGCGGATGAATGCTGTGGATGAAGTAGTCGGTTTCGGACGCAGCGCGCAGACTCTGGCACAAGCACAGCAACTTGGGATTATCAACCGAAGCGGTTCAGATATTGCGGCAGAGCTGGGCGATGCCGACCTGGTATTGCTGGCAACGCCCGTGGGTCAAATGGCCGACATCATGGCTCGCATCGCGCCGCATCTGGGTACTCAGACACTCATTATTGATGGCGGCAGTACCAAGTGCGACGTTGTTGATCATGCTTATAAACATTTGGCCGCACATATTTCCCACTTCATACCGGCACACCCGATTGCAGGTGGCGAGCAAAGTGGCGCTACCGCGGCGCGTGCTGATCTGTATCAAAACAAAAAAGTAATTCTGACTCCGCTGCCGGAAAATTCCGCTGATGCTGTGGCGCGCGTAAGGTTGGCATGGGAATTGTGTGGCGCGTTAGTGAGCGAATTAACGCCGAAGCAGCATGACGAAGTGTTTGCTGCTGTCAGTCATCTTCCGCACCTGCTTTCATTTGCATTGGTGCACGATTTGGCACAGCGCGAAAATCGCGATTTGTTACTTTCTTTTGCCGCGAGTGGCTTCCGCGATTTCACCCGCATTGCAGCAAGCTCGCCGGAAATGTGGCGCGATATCTGTCTGGCTAACCGCGATGCGCTGTTGATCGAAATTGGCCGCTACATGAAAGAACTGGAAACCTTGCATAATGCGCTTGCGGAAGCCGATGGCGCCAAGCTGGAAGAAATATTCAGCATTGCCCGCTCGGTGCGCAGCAACTGGACTCCGCAATAAATTGGTAAAATTTATCAGGAAAACTTCTAAGACTGTTATAAGGGCACCTCTAAAAATTAAGAGTTTTAAATAAGACTAGGCGCGAATAAAAAATGTTGACGCAGCATATAATTGATATATAAGGAAACA
>CAZPUT010000050.1:0-9691 GCA_964589845.1 uncultured Candidatus Nitrotoga sp.
AGCAGTGCGCGCAAATTACTGCCGAGGCCGGAAATCAGAATAACGATGGACTTCATTGTTACGTTAACTGATTCGGGTTTGTGTTTCATCGCCTATCCGCGCTTCAATTGTGCCTATGCGCCATACGGTTTCTCCGGCGGCGACAAGCCGGGCGATTGCGTCTGCTGCATCATTCTGATCCACGATAACCACCATGCCGATGCCGCAGTTGAAGGTGCGGTACATTTCCTGCTGATCTACGTTGCCCTGTTCGCGGAGCCACTCGAACAGCTTGGGTGTGCGCCAGGCTAGTCCGTCAATCACGGCGGTGACGTTGGAAGGTAACACACGCGGTACATTTTCAAGCAGACCGCCGCCAGTGATGTGCGCCATACCCTTTATCCGGATGGTTTGCATCAGCGCCAGCAATGGCTTCACATAGATACGCGTGGGCGCCATAATGCAATCTGCCAACGTGCGTTCATTATCAAATTTAGCATTGAGGTCGGGCTGGCTGCGCTCGATGATTTTACGTATCAGCGAGTAACCGTTGGAGTGCGCGCCGTTAGAGGCGAGCCCCAGCACTATGTCGCCAGGCCGAATGTCAGCGCCGGTGATGATGTTGGCTTTTTCCACTACACCCACAGCAAAACCGGCGAGGTCGTATTCGCCTACCGGATACATGCCCGGCATTTCGGCGGTCTCGCCGCCTATGAGCGCACACCCAGCCAGTTCGCAGCCTGCCGCTATGCCCTTGATGACTTCGGTGGCGGCATCCACATCCAGCTTGCCACAGGCGAAATAATCGAGGAAAAACAGCGGCTCTGCGCCCTGCACCAGAATATCGTTGACGCTCATTCCAACCAGGTCGATGCCAACTGTATCGTGACGATTCAATTCGAATGCCAATTTCAATTTGGTACCCACGCCATCGGTGCCAGACACCAGCACCGGCTCGCGGTATTTTTTAGAAATTTCGACTAATCCGCCAAAGCCGCCTATGCCACTCAAAACTTCAGGGCGCATCGTACGTTTGGCAAATGGTTTAATATTTTCCACCAAGCGGTCACCTGCGGCTATGTCTACGCCGGCGTCGCGGTAGGAAAGGGTATTAGGTAAGCTCAAGTTGAGTTCTCGCTTTCTTCGGGATACAGTGAAGGCTATTTTGTTAGCGATATTTTACCCCAAATGACCATTCAACGCTTCGCCGCACTGCAAGGAAGCACGTTTAATAGCTGCTTGAGCCTTTCTGCGCTGGCAGCACTGTTGGTCGGATTGAGCCATGCCCAAGGTATGGCAGATATCAAGCTCCGTGTGTCGTGATTCATTTTATATGACGCAATTATTATTAAACATCGCTCCGGACAGGTTGCCCACGCTAAATAATTTCGTGCCTGGCCGCAATGTTGAATTACTTTCGTCATTGCAACACGCATTGGTAGAAACCTCAAATGAGCGGTGTTTTTACCTATGGGGCGAGGTGGGCTGCGGCAAGAGCCATCTTATGCAGGCAGCCGTGGCACAGGCACGCTCATTGGGGCAGTCCGCAGTCTATGCTCATGGCGCTGTGCCGGACGTGGTTCCAGTGATTGCAGTGGATGATGTTGAGTTGCTGGATGATGATGCCCAGATTGCGCTGTTCGCCCTTTATAATAGGGTGCGCGAAAGTGGCGGCATGTTGCTGGTTAGCGGTGTATCTGCGCCAGCGCATTTAAGTGTGCGCGACGACCTGCGCACCCGATTGGGCTGGGGGCTGGTATATCAGGTGCATGCGCTGAATGATGCAGAAAAGACGCAAGCATTGGAGCAGCATGGACAGGCGCGTGGCTTTATCCTGCCGCGCGAGGTGACGCAATACCTGTTGCGTCACGGACGGCGCGATATGCCTGCGCTGCTCGGGCTGTTGGATGCATTGGACGCACACTGCTTGCGTCTACAGCGTGCGCCCTCGATACCATTGCTGAAAGAAGTGATGCAAATTTTTAACTTGGAGTCTGTGTGAACCTTGCGCTATTTGATTTAGACAATACCTTGCTGAACGGTGACAGCGATTTCGAGTGGGCTCAATTTCTTATCGAACAGGGCGTGCTCGATCGCGAGTTGTTTGAGGCGAAGAACCTGGCTTTTTATGAGCAATACAAAGCTGGAACGCTGGATATTTATGAGTTCCTCGACTTCCAGTTGAAACCGCTATCGCGTCATGCGCGCAAAGTATTAAATGGCTGGCGTGACGACTTCATGCAGCACAAGGTTCGCGCCATGATGACTGTGCCTGCACAAGAGCTAGTGGCGCGGCACCGTGCGGCGGAGGACGTGTGCGTTATCATCACTGCCACTAATAGTTTTGTGACCTCGCCAATTGCGCGAGAATTCGGCGTGGAACATCTGATTGCTACCGAGCCGGAAGAGAAGGACGGTGAATTTACTGGATGTGTGGCTGGCGTGCCGTGTTTCCGCGAAGGCAAAATTACCCGCTTGGAAAACTGGTTTGCGCAACGAGGATGGGGGTGGGACAGTTTTGCCGATAGCTTTTTTTACAGCGATTCTTTGAACGACCTGCCATTGCTGGCGAAAGTGAACAACCCGGTAGCTGTCGACCCGGATGCAACTTTACGCAAGCATGCAGAACAGCATGGCTGGCCTATTTTGACTTTGCGTTGAGGGCTGGTGCAATATGGCAAGCAGACTATAACCAGTACGTTGCGTTCTGTTCTGGAAACGCATTATTTGAATTGATTGCTGACGTCAAATAAATAATGTCCCCACGAGTCCTTTTTTTCCTGTTGCTGTGCACCGTTCCGCTGAGTTTAGGCTTTGGCCTGATGAACGGTTCGTTGCCACTTGCGCCGATTGAGGTGTGGTACGCTTTGTTGGGCAATAACGAAGACACTGCAACAGAGGTGTTGTGGCAGTTGCGCTTGCCGCGTGTATTGGCAGCATTTGTCTGTGGCGGGCTGCTGGCTTTGTCCGGTGTGCTGTTGCAGGCGTTGTTGCGCAATCCGCTGGCAGATCCTTATATTCTCGGCATTTCCGGCGGCGCGGCGGTGGGTGCGCTGGCAGCCATGTTGCTTGGCGCGGGGTTGGCTGCCACGCAGTTATCTTCGTTTACGGGTGCATCGCTGGCTATAGTCGCGGTATTTGGTTTGGGCTTTCGACACGGCGAGCGGAACATCTACCGCCTGCTGCTTACCGGCGTGGTGCTCTCTGCCGGTTGTGGCGCGTTGATCAGCCTGCTGCTGACATTGGCGCAGGGTGAACAGGTGAAGGGCATGTTGTTCTGGCTGATGGGGGATTTATCGCATTCGCAAGGCTTGCCATTTGCCTGGTTTGTGCTGCTGGCAGTGGGGTTGTGTGCCACGGCGCTGTCCGGTGGGTTGGATGTGCTGGCGGGCGGATTGGACAAGGCGGCGGCACTGGGGGTGGCGGTTGGTCGGTGGCAGGCAGGATTGTATTTCGCCGCTGCCGTGCTTACTGTGACGGCGCTGCAACTCGGCGGTAGCATAGGTTTCGTCGGTTTGATGATTCCGCATGCCATTCGCCTCCTCGGTGTCAGCGCACACCGCTGGCTCATTCCATCGTCGATTTTATTGGGCGGCAGCTTTTTGGTGCTGGCCGATACGTTGGCACGGATGGTGTGGTCGCCGCTGCAATTGCCCGTGGGTATATTCACTGCGCTGCTGGGCGTGCCGGTATTGTTGTGGTTATTGAGTCGGCGGAGCTGATGCAAGCATTTAACAATCCGGTTTTGGAAGCACATAAACTCACGGTAGCAATAGGCGGCAAGATAATATGCCGTGAGCTTGATATCGTGATTCGTCCAGGCGAATGTTGGGGTGTATTAGGGCAGAACGGGGTGGGTAAGACCACCTTGCTGCGCACGATGGCCGGTTTGCATACGCCACAGGCTGGCATGGTGAGTTGGAATGGTGTGGCACTGGCGGCCCATGCTAGACGCAGTCTCGCGCAGCATGTTGGGGTGTTGCTGCAAAGTGAAGGCGGTGAATTTTGGGGTAGTGTGCAGGAATATGTATTGCTGGGCCGCTTTCCCCATCGCGCCTCGTTGTTCGGTTATAACGCGCAGGATGAAGCGCTGGCACAGCAGGCGTTGGCGCAGATGGAGTTGGAAGGGCTGGCACAACGGCCATTCAATACATTGTCAGGCGGTGAGCGGCAACGTGCCGCAATTGCCCAGGCACTGGCGCAGCAGGCACAGTGCTATTTGCTGGATGAGCCTTTGCAGCATCTTGACTTGCGCCATCAGGCACAGACGATGCAAGTGTTCAGCCAGTTGAAGGAGCAAGGCTGTGCGCTTATGATGGTGCTGCATGACACTCTTTGGGCGCAACGCTGCTGCGATCATGTACTGCTGCAGTTTGCTGATGGTCATGTGCTGCATGGTGCAGCGCAAGAGTTGCTGACGCGCGTACACTTGGAGGCGTTATATCAGTGCCCGTTACGTGAGTTGTCCGGGGAGGGAGAGCGCTGGTTTGTAGCGGGTGTATAATCCGTGCTCCTAATTTTGTCGCGGTTTGTTGCGGCATTTCTGTCACAGTAGAAAGCAATGATAAAAAAACTGCTCAAGCGCATATTCGGAAAATCTGTCCGCACTCGGATAGAAGGAAACTGTCACATCATCCCCTTCGATTTACATGGCGTTAGCCGCGATGGCATCAGCCCCGCTGCACGCAAAGTGACTGATGGTTTGCAAGCGGCGGGCTACGCGGCTTTCGTTGTGGGCGGTGCGGTGCGCGATTTATTACTCAACCGTCATCCCAAAGATTTCGATATTGCAACTGACGCCACGCCGGAAGAAGTGCGCCGCGTGTTCCGTCGCTCGCGCATTATCGGGCGGCGCTTCCGTTTGGTGCATGTCTTGTTCGGCGAGGAAACGGTGGAGACTTCTACCTTCCGCCGCAAGATAGAGAGCGAAGATGCAGAAACTGATGAACATGGACGGTTGTTGCGTGACAATGAATTTGGCGATCAGGAGCAGGACGCGGCGCGACGCGATTTTACCGCCAACGCGCTATTTTATGATCCGTCCAGTCAGGCAATTTACGACTACCACAATGGCTATGCCGACATCTGCGCCAATACCCTGCGCATGATCGGTGATCCAGCCGTGCGTTACCGCGAAGACCCAGTGCGCATGCTACGCGCGGTGCGCTTGTCGGCCAAGCTGGGCATGAAGCTGGAGGCTGCTACCGCCGCACCCATCGCAAAAATGAAAGACTTGCTGGGTAACGTGCCGCAGGCACGCTTGCTGGATGAGATGCTAAAGCTGCTGCTATCGGGCCACGCGTTGGAGTGCGTCAAAAAACTACGGTCTATGGATTTACACCATGGATTGTTGCCGATGCTGGATGTGATACTGAAACAGCCTTTGGGCGAAAAGTTCGTCATGCTGGCTTTGCAGAATACCGATCAGCGTATTCGTGATGGGAAATCTGCATCGCCCGCTTTCCTGTTTGCCGCGCTACTGTGGCACCATGTACTGTCTGCCTGGAAAGTGCATCAAGATGCAGGCGAGCGTCCGATCGCAGCGCTACATGCAGCGATGGATGAGGTACTCAGCAGGCAGCAGGCGCAGCTCGCCATCCCGCGCCGTTATGATGCGGTCATGAAGGATTTGTGGTTGTTACAACCCCGTTTCGAACAGCGCGGTGGGCAGCGGCCATTTCGCTTGCTGTCTCAGCCGCACTTTCGCGCTGCGTATGATTTTTTGCTGCTGCGTTGTGAAAGTGGCGAGGTGGATTCGCAACTGGGTTTGTGGTGGGACGAGTTTCAGGATGCCTCGGAAGAACGCCGCGCCGAAATGCTATTACCTGATGAAGTGGTCAAGAAACGCCGTCGTCGCAAGAAATCGGGCATGGCGGTATCAGCGGAACTGCCTGCTACATGATGAGTCTCAAGGAAGCCTGCATTTGCGGATGGAAGAGTAAACGATGCCCTTCATTTTGCCTGCCGACTTTCGTTAAAATGCGATGGGTATCGCCTCGCCGCACAGGTCCTGCTGAAATCGCATAAGGCAAATTTAAGAATGAATTCCAAGCATACGGCTTTCATTGGCTTGGGCAGTAATTTGGACGACCCATGCGGACAGGTATCACACGCTTTGCGGGCGTTAGCCAGCTTGCCTCATACCCGAGTATTGGCGAGTTCTTCGTTCTACCGCAGTGCGCCAGTCGGCTATCTTGAACAGCCGGATTTCATTAATGCGGTAGCGCAATTGGAAACGACACTGAGTCCACGCGCCCTGCTGGATGCGCTTCTTGAACTGGAACGCGAATGTGGTCGCACGCGAGAGTTTCGTAACGCACCGCGAACGCTGGATTTGGATGTGCTGTTGTATGATGATTTGCGTCACCATGAGCACAGCCTGACCATTCCTCATCCGCAGATGCACCTGCGTGCATTCGTGTTGTGCCCCTTACTGGAAATTGCACCGGACTGTGTTATTCCCGGTGTGGGCGCGGTGGCAGAAGCATTGTTAGGTTGTCAGCAACAGCAATTGGAGCGGATTGTAGATGTTGTTTGATAAGTACCATTACGTAGTGGTCGAGGGACCGATCGGGGTGGGTAAGACCAGCCTGGCGCGCCGTCTTGCCGAACATTATGAAGCGACTGCGCTGCTGGAAAAGCCTGAGGAAAATCCTTTTTTGGCACGATTTTATGAAAATCCAGAGCGTCACGCGTTGTCTACTCAATTGTTCTTTTTGTTTCAGCGTATTGATGAGGTGCGTGATTTAGCGCAGATGGATTTATTCCGCACCAGTACCGTGACGGATTATTTGTTCGACAAGGATGTATTGTTTGCCCGCTTGAATCTTAGCGATGATGAATTTGCGCTATACCAGAACATCTACCGCAACCTGGCACCGCACGCGCCTGCACCGGACTTGGTGATCTACCTGCAAGCCTCGCCGGAAGCGCTGGTCGAACGCGTGCACAGGCGCGATATACCTTATGAGCGGCAGATTGCTGATTCCTATCTGGCGCGCTTGGCGCAGGCTTATAGCGATTTCTTTTATCATTACGACACGGCACCAGTGTTTATCGTGAATAGCGAGAATTTGAATTTTGTGGATAGCGACGAGGATTTCGCTTTGCTGTTACAGCGTATCGAGGGGATGCGCGGGCCGCGTGAATTCTTTAGTAGAGGAGCATGATGCGAACGACATTAACGTCATTGCAGGCTTTATGTGATAAAGGCGAAAAAATCGCTGTATTGACCTGTTACGACGCCAGCTTTGCGGCGTTGCTCGAAGCAGGCGGCGTGGACGTGCTGCTGGTGGGCGATTCGCTCGGCATGGTATTGCAAGGGCATGAGACTACCCTGCCGGTGACCTTGGATGAGATGGTTTACCACACAGCTTGCGTAGCGCGTGGGTCGAAGCAGGCATTCATAATTACCGATATGCCGTTCGGCACTTTTCAGGTTAGCCCGGAAAAAACATTTGAAAATGCTGCGCGCCTGATGGCAGCGGGCGCACAGATGATCAAACTCGAAGGCGGAGCGGCGATGGCCGAGACGATTTCCTTTCTCACCGAGCGTGGCATTCCAGTAAGTGCCCATATCGGTCTTACGCCGCAGTCGGTGCACCAGATCGGCGGTTACCGGGTGCAGGGTAAGAATGAAGCCGACGCGCAGCGTCTGTTGCAGGATGCAGTCATAGTCGAGCAGGCTGGGGCCGGACTGGTGGTGTTGGAAGCCATGCCAGCGTTGCTGGCTGCAGAAATTACCGCCAATATTTCCATTCCTACCATAGGCATAGGCGCGGGCGCGGCTTGTTCCGGCCAAGTGCTGGTGTTGCACGATATGCTGGATATTTACCCAGGCAAAAAAGCACGCTTTGTTAAGAATTATATGCAGGGTGCGCAAGGCATTGCCGACGCGGTGAAGCGTTTTGTGATTGAGGTGAAATCCGGCGCTTTCCCTGGTGCGGAACACAGCTTCTGAAATTTTTTAAGGTACATTGATGCTAGTGATTCACACCATTGCCGAACTGCGCGCACGTTTGCGAGGTGTAACGGGCATCGTCTTGGTGCCGACCATGGGCAATCTGCACCAGGGGCACCTTGATCTGGTGCGGATTGCGCGCCAGCATGGCCAGTTTGTGGTGGTAAGCATATTTGTCAATCCGCTACAGTTCGGCATAAACGAGGATTATTCCAAATACCCGCGAACACTCGAACAGGATTGCAAAATGCTGGAACAGTGCGGGGTGGACATGGTATTTGCGCCGAGCGAGCGTGATTTATATCCGCAGCCGCAGCAAGTAACAGTGGAATTACCGCCCATCGCCAATGAGTTATGCGGTGCTTTCCGTCCCGGTCATTTTCGCGGTGCGGCGACGGTGGTACTGAAGCTGCTCAACATTGTGCAGCCGGGCATCGCGGTATTCGGCAAAAAGGATTATCAACAGTTGTTTTTAATGCGCCAAATGGCGGCACAATTGAATCTGCCAGTAGAGATTATCGGCGGCGAAACTGTGCGTGCATCAGACGGCCTGGCGCTGAGTTCACGCAACCAGTATTTAAACTTTGCGGAACGAGCTGAAGCGGTTTTTCTATATCAAAATCTTGTAGAAATTCGTCAGGCCATTGTGGATGGTGCAACGGATTTCTTTAAATTGGAACGGCAAGCTACCGAAGCGCTTACCGCGCGCGGCTGGCAGGTCGATTACGTGACGATACGCGCTCAGTCCAGCTTGGCTGAGCCAATAGCGAGCGAGTGTAGTTTGGTCATATTGGCTGCGGCTAGGCTAGGGCAAACCCGACTTATAGATAATCTGGAGGTCTTAAGAGAGCAGTGATTGGGATGCCATCATCAATTCAAAACTTTAAACCCAGATACCTGATTCGCGTGATGACGACGCATTCCCCCCTTTGCAAAAGGGGGGCTAGGGGGGATTTGAACGTTTGAGTACACCGAATGATTGAAATATACAAATTGGAAAACTTTTTGGCAGAAACAGTATTGGGACGAAATTTGGATTTACAGAGGCGGCCTTATATAATGCCTGCCCTTGTTCTCCCGTAGGGGGTAACGCAATGCAACGAACTATGCTCAAAGCCAAATTGCATCGAGTGCATGTAACGCACTCGGAATTGCATTATGAAGGCTCGTGTGCGATCGATGAGGATTTATTGGATGCCGCTGATATCCGTGAATACCAGCAGATCGATATTTATAACGTCACCAATGGTGAACGTTTCACCACTTATGCCATCCGCGCACAACGCGGTTCCGGCGTCATATCGGTGAATGGCGCAGCGGCGCATAAGGCCAATCCAGGCGACATTCTAATCATCGCCACTTACGCAATGTATACCGAACTGGAGTTGCAGAAATTCCATCCTCAACTGGTGTATGTGGATGAACACAACCGTATTATTGCCCAGCGAGATAAAATTTCAGTACAGGCAGCGTAGCCCATCCTCTGATTTGCTTTGCTATATATTGTTGAGTCTGACCCGAATGCCACTAAGTTAAGGGACTTCAGCATAGCTAAAACAAGAACTTAAGCCAGTATTGGCGCGGGTTCCACAATACTCTAACCTTGCTAAAAAGGCTTAACTTAGTGGCATTCTGGTAGACCCTATATATTGTTGGCTATATATTTGTTGAGAAATTGCTCGATCTGTTCAATCGTCCAAAGCCGTGTTTCGTTCATGTTGATCATCATCCTTGTAATGATCAACCCACATC
>CAZPUT010000051.1:0-9582 GCA_964589845.1 uncultured Candidatus Nitrotoga sp.
GCCGATTCGAGACTCGTCCGCGCTTCTTGCTGATGAGCCCCGGCAAGCCTAAGGTCCGATAACGGTGATTGTCAATCTAGTTGTCGCCTGAATATTTTTGTTCATGCTGCTATTTTGTGCGCTAAATCTCCTTTCTTATGTTCGTCTTTAATGTGTTGATCCGGATTCAGGTGCACAACTAGAGCTGGCTGCCAATTTCGTGTGGCCCTGCTCCAACGTTCAGGGCATCTGTTCTTTGCCGCCTCGTAGACGATGGTACGCTTCTCCAATAATGCCGTGTCGAGGCCAGCATGGCGCTCTGCCGGGGTCACGAAGTTGATGGCGCTGTGTCGGTGTTCTTCGTTGTACCATTGCACAAATAAGCCAACCCATTGCCTTGCAGCAAGCAGACTTTCAAACGCCCGGCGCGGATACGCAGGTCGGTATTTCAGGGTCTTGAACAGCGATTCCGAATAGGGATTGTCGTTGCTGACCGCCGGACGACTAAACGACGGCGCGACGCCCAGTGCTTGCAAGGTAGCCAGCATCGTGGCGCCTTTCATCGGATTGCCGTTGTCCGAATGCAGTACCATCTGATCCGGTTTGATGGCTTCTCGTGCGCAAATGTCACGCATAACATCGCTCGCCAACTCACTGCTTTTCGCATCATAAATCTGCCAGCCGACAACTTTCCGGCTAAAAATATCCATGAACCAATACAGGTAAAAATAGATGCCCTTCACCGGTGTCGGCAGGTAAGTGTGTTCCAACTGAACAGCTGATTGGGCGCGGTGGCGCTGAGCGCACGTGGTTTGTGACGGCGTTGCGCAGGTCGCTTATCCGCCAATATCGGCACGATCTGACTGGGTGGCAGACTACCGAATTCGTCCGAATTGGCAACCGTCAATACGTGTTTACGCGCCCGCACACTGAGCTTGTTTGTCGGTGTTTGTGTCCGACAGGGGCGTTGATCGCCCAGCGACTGATCAACCTGCCAGCGCTGCAACGTGCGTGCGTTAAAGTTGATAACCGTACAGGCACGATCCTGGCGTGCGCCAGAATTCATGGCTTCCTGCACCAAGGCGATGATCTGACTGCGCTCTGCAAGAGAAGTCATTTGACTTCGTCCTCACCCGTATTTCACGCGTTCCCGATGCCACCTTTGTGTCCTCACAAAAAGCCGTTTTCCAGCTGGATAAATGACGGGTGAATAAGCCGTTTTCACGACACCATGTGTGCAAGGCTTCACCCGTCAGACTATGCGTTTCATGCAACGTAACCAACTGCTGTTCGGTCGTCCAATCCTGCGGGCGACGTTCTTTGGTCGCCAACAAGCCGACCGTGCTCGCTCTTTTTCTTTTCATCCAGTTTTTTACCGTATGACAGTTCACATTCAGCTCTTCCGCGACCGACTGTATCGTCCGCTCTCCACGCAAATATACCTTGATTAACGCCTGCTCAATAAATGCTTCTGAATAACGTTTTGCCATTGTGGTCTCATTCCCTCAAAGTTATGTTTTTTGAGGCGACAACTAGTCTGACATTGGGGGGGGACGGGCTACCAAACGAACTGGCTCTCGCAGGCATTACCGACAGGGAGGCCCGCCAACCGCTATTTACGAGAAATCCATATACCTGCTTTCAACGCCAAGTTTGCCTGTCCGGTACAGGGACAAGGAACAGCTTTCGTGCTATGGATTGGAGGCAATCTGGCGGTGTTCCATGGACCACGCAAGCTGGCCGACTACAACCGAGAAGGAAAGAGAGACTGCCCCAAGCATTGAAACGGGTCGCTTGAGCCGTCCGCCAAGCGTGCCGCCTTGATTGGGAAGCTGCATCGGGCTACGCCCTACGCAGCTTCCCAATCAAGGTAAAAAAAACGGACAATTCTAAAAACCCGCGACAGCATTTTCAATGCGTGCTTATCTGGTTACAAGCGCATCACTTAGCGTAATTTATCATTGAGATTGCCGAATAACTGGATTTGAAGGTTGGAAATCGCGCCTACAGCACCAGCGGTAGCGCCCCATTCCACCCCACACGTTTACTGTCCATTCTGGCTTTCGGCTATACCACAAGCGTGTTTTCAGCCGGATACAGGAGGACGCCACCTACGACTTGGTAGCATTTCGTTTTGTGGCTGCGGACGAACATCCCGATCACGATACGCCAAGCACCTTTCGCAAGCGCTTCCTGAAAGATATCGAAGTGTTAATCGTGTAAGTCCTGATGATCGCCCGCACGCTGAGCGTACTCAATCTTGGCAACTTACTAAACGATGATCAAATTTGTTCGTCCATTTCAAGTTGTTGATGGATTTAATGGAATATTCGATAGATTGCTTCGTGCGGGTATCATTGAGAAACTTACCCAATAATCTCCGGCTTTGCTGGAGGTTATTTACTATCAGCTTTTATAGACTCACCAGTAAGCTTGCTGAGTTTCGTGGTTAATCAGGTACGTTTTTGATTTCTGTCTTCAGTGCAAGGCCTAGGAAAATACTCATCGGTTGTTGCGCATTTTGTCCGGCAATGTAATGTTAAGCTCAAGTACATCATAATCGCCGTGCTTTTCTAATTGAACATTGATTGATTCACGATCTATATGAATGTATTTTGCAATCACAACCATAAGTTCTTCTTGGAGTGCAGGTAAATAATCTGGAGTGGGTGCTCCCCTACCGGCACGTTCGTGGGCTAGAATAATCTGCAAACGTTCTTTAGCGACGACGGCAGTTTTTTTTTCGTTACCACGCAGGTAGCCGATTAAGCCAGCGATCATGGACATCTCAGCGGCCTCCCAGCAGTCGTTTGAAAAACCCTTTTTTTTCTACGGTAACAAAGCGCATCGGCAATCCTTCATCGCCCATGAAGCGTCCCACTACATCTCGGTAGGCTTCAGCCACGTCGCTCTTATCCAAATGGATAGCTGGGGTGCCAGCATTAGAGGCTTGAAGTACTGATTCCGATTCCGGAATCACACCAATCAACGGAATACGTAAAATTTCCTGGATGTCAGTAACCGACAACATTTCCCCCGCTTCTACCCGCTTGGGATCATAGCGAGTCACCAACAAGTGTTCTTTCACAGGATCGAGGCCATCCACCGCGCGTTTGGATTTGGCTGCAAGAATTCCGAGAATGCGATCCGAATCCCGCACGGACGATACTTCAGGATTAGTTACTACCAAAGCTTCATCTGCAAAATACATTGCGGTGAACGCGCCTGATTCGATGCCTGCCGGGGAGTCGCATACGATAAAGTCAAAACTCTCCTTTAACTCGTTAAGAATGCGCTCAACGCCTTCCAGGTTGAGTGCATCTTTGTCACGGGTCTGGGATGCGGGAAGAATGTACAGGTTGTCGCAGTTCTTGTCTTTAATGAGTGCCTGCTTAAGGGACACCTCGCCGTTGATGACATTGATGATGTCATACACCACACGGCGCTCGCAGCCCATAATGAGATCCAGGTTACGCAAACCCACATCGAAGTCGATGACAACCGTTTTGTTTCCCCGTAGGGCGAGACCGCTAGAGAAGCTGGCACTGGTTGTGGTTTTACCTACACCACCTTTCCCTGAAGTAACTACAATAACTTTAGACACGTTTATATTCCTGAATAATATTAGGTGTATTTTACCCGTAAATGAGGATGCTAAAAAATTCCTTTAGTTAAGCAAGGGCTCAATAATCAAATCAGAGCAATCCAGATGCGCCTGAACGGGTTTGCCGCGCAAATTTTCGGGAATGCCGTTCTCGAATACCTTGAAACAGCCAGCAATGGAAATCAGCTCTGCTTCCAGGCTCTGCATGAAAATACGCGCACTCTCGTTGCCTTGAGCACCCGCGATCGCACGGCCGCGCAACGGGGCATAAATGTGAATATCTCCGTCAGCAATCAGTTCGGCGCCTGCATTGACAACGCCCAGTACAACCAGATTGGCACCTTCGGCATAGATTCTCTGACCAGCGCGAACTGGTTTGTTGATTATCATGGTCGGACGGAAAGTGGGTAATACTTGGGAAACTGGTTTTTGAAGTTGGATATCTGAGTCAAGGATGTTGCTGTTATTGGATTCGCCCGTTGCAGTTTTTATCGCCAATCCCAATCCTGGCAGTTCTGGCTGATTGTCTTCTGCATTAGGGATAATGCCTGGGGCTGTCGTGGGAATCGATGCCGTCTTTACTGCGGGTCTTACAATCGTGTCAGGAAAAAGTCCCAAGCCTGATTGTACGGCAGCTTCACGCTGTTTAGCGGACCCTCCCACAACAACAGTGGCATGCATGCCATGGTCCAGCATAAATGACATAAGCCCAGCAAAGTCTGGCGAAATGTTGAAATTCGCGATCGCTGAGAGATCAAGAGCCACAGGCGTATTGGAGAAAAAATCCTGCGTTTTATTAAAACGCATATCCAACTGTTTTTTTAGTTGAACCATGTCAGTTGTATTGACATAAAGTACAAATAAAGAGAGGTTGGCAATTTTGAGTTTGAATGCCGGTTCTACGCGTGCCATATTTTTTGAGTTTTTTAGAGTCTGTTACTAAACTTAGTAGAACTCCGCCCTCTAAGCTTGGAGAAGGTTGCACAGTTTAACGATGCCTTCCCTGATTTTCAAGTCAATCGCCAGATAAACGGCAGCCCCCACGACTGGTTTGAAGGGCGCGGGGAATATTGCACGCTACTGGTGTTCATTGACGATGCCACCGGGCGGCTGACGCAACTGCGCTTCACCCCGACCGAGACCACGCTTAGCTACATGCGGGTACTGCACGATCACATACGGACACACGGCGCGCCAGTGACACTCTACAGCGACAGGCACAGCGTCTTCCACATCAATGCCAAAGATGCTGACCCGGAGGCTGAAACGCAGTTCGCCCGCGCCGCACGTGAACTGGGTATTGAATGCATTCCGGCCAACACCCCGCAGGCCAAGGGGCGCGTGGAGCGCGCCAACCAGACCTTGCAGGATCGGTTGGTCAAGGAAATGCGGCTGGCTGGCATAAACGATATGGACAGCGCCAACGCATGGCTGCCGGGCTACATTGCGGACTACAACCGGCGCTTTGCGGTGGTGCCAAAAGACCCGTCTGATGCGCATCTGGCCTACCCGGGCACCTCGGCAGAACTGGTGCGCACCTTGTCAGTTCATGTGACGAGAACGCTGTCGAAGAACCTCTCATGTCAGTATGAGAACCAGTTGCTGCAAATAGAAACCACGGGCACAGGGCTGGGGCTGCGGGGAGCGAAGGTCAAGGTGCACGAACACTTTGACGGGAGAAAAGAGTTGCTATGGAAAAAGCGTCAACTGGCCTATACCGTGATGGACAAACCACGGCGTCAGACGCCCGTAGCAGACAGCAAAACAGTTAATGCGCGGGTGGATAAAGCGATGGTACGGCGTGATACGGGGCACAAACCCGCTCCGAGTCATCCTTGGAGAAATAGGCCTATCGGTAAGCTTGCCAACGATGGGCGGTGCGCAACTTTGTAGCAACGGGAATACAGGGTAAAGCGGACATTTCTATTTTGCAGAAAAGCGGACATTTCTATTTGGCGTTGACAGCGTACCAGAGCCTCAATGGAGACACAGCGTCCGGTTTGGATATTGACCTGCGGTTGGTAGTGAACGTGCAACTCGTTAGCTTTGATGGCTTTGCCGAGTTCAATGTCGAGACCGCTATAAGCTTCTGTCTCAATTCGATCGTCGGGCTGATAGACGTGGTATCCCTCTTCATTGGTTGCGGCGATGTCTGATGCTATGTCGGCATACATCAATAGTTGACCTGCATCACGGCCAAGTTCTGGAAAGTTGGCAATGCCGATATGTGGACGCAGCATTACTGGATAATCATCGGCAATGAAGGGCTTATGCAATTCTGAAAGTATCTTGATCGCTGCCAGTATGCTTTGAGCATTATTGGCAAGGCCGGGCAAAACAAGACATATCTGTTCGTCAAAAAAGTGTGCATAGCGATCAGCGTCACGCAACAGGCTATCAAGATGCTGATCTATGTAATCCATGATCGATGGTGTGGATGTGTCGCCGATGATGGCATCCAGATGTTTGGCTCGCTTCAATTTCATTATTAGCACGGCTGTTGTGCTGGTTCCGGCTTTACCGACTTCATCACGCAGGAAATTGACCAGCTGATTGTGGGTTAACTGATGCTGCATCGCTGTAGGGGTGAATTGATTCGGCGTGGAGGACTGTGGCCGATCATGCCAGGTAATATTCTCGGACATCGAGATCGAAAGCGCCAGTTGGCAGGCCGCGCAGAATATGAACTGCCGCAGTCGTTTCGGGCTGGCAAAGTAAATCTAGTGCAGCGGGATGTGGCGCCGGACTTTTGTCTGGGCTACTAATGATCAGCACGCGTGGTTTAAGTCGGCGTACCTTGCTCTGGCTGATGATAACTGCGACTTCTCCAGAGGACAGCTCAACCAAGGAGCCAACCGGAAAAATACCGATTGTCTGGATGAATTGCTCGACCATGGAGTCAAGATAATACTCGCCGCTCATAGTGCTGATACTTTTCAATGCTTCATAGGCTGACACAGCTTTGGTATGGGAACGGGTATTGGTCAGCGCGGTAAATGAATGAACGATTGCAGCCATGCGTCCGAACAAACTGATATCACCTTTAGATATTCCTGCGGGGTAGCCGCTCCCGTTTTCTCGCTCATGGTGCTGGGAAATACCTTCCAGAATATCGGCATGCAGATTAGGCGTCTCTTTAAGAATTTCAAGGCCCAAGCGTACATGGCCTTTGATCGTTTCAAATTCATCCAAAGTCAGCCGGTCGTTCTTCTGCAACAGTTCGCTCGGTAACTTTATATTTCCAATATCAAGCAACAATCCGGTGATGCCCAGACGCTCGAGATAGTCTTTAGGCAAGCCAATATGTCGACCCAGCGCAATCAGATAAACGGCTGTCTGGAGCGCATACCCATAGCTGACATTGTCCTGCTGACGTAATCGCATGACCAGCATCAGCGCATTAGGATTTCGCACCATACTGCCCACTACTTCCTGAATTACCACCTCCACTTCTTCGATATCGAGATTTTTGTCAGAGCGAATGTCTTGAACAAAATTATCCAGTGCTTTTTCTGTCAGCGCATAAGCCTTGCCGGCTGGAGCCAGCTCCTCCTCGATAGGTCTGGCATCGTTATATATTGTTAACTCGACGCTGGCAGGGATAAAGCCATGTCGCTTGACATTTACAATCTGCACCTCCAATGGCGCAGGGTGCGGATCAGAATCGAAAGGTTTTTTTTGAGCGCCAGATTTATCTGTAGAGTCTGATTTAAATTTAAACAAACCTTTTATTTTGCCGGAAAATGTGGCCGGCAATCCTGCTTTAATCTGCGTCTCTGAAGTCGCGTGGAGATACTTACTGATGTTCTGTGGGGTTGTGCCGGTGAGAGTTAAATGGCCCAATTTTGACGGTTTGGACACCGCATCTTTAGCATTCAGGGCGACTGGGGTCTGTTCTTCTGCTGGCTTTTCCTCGACTGATTCAGGTGCCGAACGGTCGGTGATAACAGTTTGATTGGCGCTGTCAGGAGCATGACTAAAGCCTGTGGACGGTAGCGTGTCGCGTCTGCCTGACTCCGCTTTCCGCGTAGAGACAGGTTTCGCTGTTTGAAGTCCTTGTGTTGATTTATCCCAGTCGATTAAAACTAATTTACAATATTCTTGCAATTGTCTGATTTGTTCATTGTTCTCGATCAGGAATCCCCGAGGCAGGAAGGGAGTATCAAGGTACGATCGATCAAGATCAGAGACGAACATGCCGACCTTGAGTTTGCTGGAAGGAATCTCTGTTTTCATGCGGCTAAGTGTAACGCACATTCGTTCCGAACAATACCTCAGTCCTATTCCAATGACGAGTGCCCTTGGAGAGACATTCCCTGTGTACATGACCCATAAATTATCCGAATTTAACCATGATTTTCCCAGCAATAAAATATCAAATTAATCAAGATTGTCAGTTAGTGTGAAATCAGTTTTGATTTAAAGCGCGAATAACTAATTATGTACACTTTTTCAAGTGGATGCCAATAGAAAACGATAAAAGTGGCAAACGAGGCGATAGATGGTAAAGATTCTGATTTTGAGATGCGCGCTATCAATCCAGAGGTAACTGCATTGGGTGGATTTCATAGGGTGAATTTATGGCTGGGGTCTACCATTTTTATTTCGGCTCAAGCGATTTATGGCACTACCAAAAATGCAGTGAAGATACAAATATGGATTGTAGTTTCGGTCTACGTCTTGATCGCCATCGTGAAGAAACGGCTCAATACTGAGGTAGACTGAGAAAATGGACATCAACGTTTTATTAAACTTGAAACGGAGGTGTGAGATGAAACAGAAAGTACCAAGCGCAATTTACAGCAAAGAATTTCGTGAACAAGCGGTCAAGCAAGTCACAGAAGAAGGGTTAAGCCCGAAGGAAGCAGCGCGGCGTTTGTCGATGCCTGTTTCCACATTGGAGTACTGGTTAAAGGCCACGCAGATAGGGAAGTTGGGCGATGTCGGCAAGACACAACGCCCGCTGACCGCGATTGAACTGGAACTGGCCAAGACCAAACGGGAACTGGCGGAAATAAAAATGGAACGCGACCTGTTAAAAAAGCGGCGGCGTATTTTGCCAGAGAAGTATGGTGAAGTACGCGATGATGAAGGAATTACGGGGTGATTACCCGGTGTCGTTTATGTGCCGTATATACGAAGTTTCGCGGAGCGGGTATGACACTTGGCTTGGGCGTCCGCCATCAAAACGGGCACAGCATAAAGAGCGACTGGAAGTGGAAATCCGAGCTGCCCACCAGCGCACTCGCGAGACCTATGGTCCAGAGCGACTTCAGGAAGACTTGACTGAAAACGGCGTCAACACCAGCGCTTATAGCATCAAGCGCATTCGCAGGAAGTTAGGGATACGCTGCAAACAAAAACGCAAGTTCAAGGCGACAACAAACTCGGATCACGCCATGCCGGTTGCGCCAAACTAGCTGGAGCAGAAATTCAAGGTAATCGTCCCAAATCAGATATGGGTGACTGATATCACCTACATCCAGACTGATGAGGATTGGCTCTATCTGGCAGGCCACAAAGATTTGTTCAGTGGCGCCCTAGCAGCCTGTCGGTCTTCCCCCCATTAAAGAATAAAATACCAACAAATCAGCACTATGAAATAGTATAATTAACACTTATTAAACAATAAGTTGAATGTAATTTTATGAGTCGCTTCAAGCCGATAAAACGTGACATGAACTACCTGTTTCCGCCTTCGATGAACGACTAGCTACCGAAACATCACTTGGCGCGATTTGTCGTTGAGATTGTTGAGCAACTGGACTTGAAGGTGATGGAACGCGCCTACGGCACCAGCGGAAATGCCCCGTTCCACCCGGCATTGCTGCTGTCCATTCTGGTTTACGGCTATGCCACAGGCGTATTTTCCAGTCGCAAACTTGCGAACGCCACCTACGACTCAATTGCATTTCGCTTTGTGGCTGCGGACGAACATCCGGATCACGACACGCTGAACACCTTCCGCAAGCGCTTCCTGAAAGACATCGAAGTGCTGA
>CAZPUT010000052.1:0-9348 GCA_964589845.1 uncultured Candidatus Nitrotoga sp.
TATTCAAAGGTCACCTGCCTGGCCTGCTCACGGGTGGTAAAGCGGTAGTGATGCAAGCTTTCCGTTTTGAGCGTGCCAAAGAAGCTCTCCATCGGTGCATTGTCCCAGCAGTTTCCCTTTCGACTCATCGATGTCTTCATGCCATAGCTGACTTGTAGTGCACGGTATGCGCTGCTGCAATACTTGCTTCCACGGTCAGAGTGATGCAACAACCCAGGCTTCGATTTCTTGCGCCAATACGCCGCACGCAATGCATCCACTACCAGTGCTTTCGTCATACGACTATCCATCGCCCATCCCACGATTTCACAGGTATGCAAATCCTTGATCGCTGCCAGAAAGAGCCAGCCATCGTCGGTCGGGATGTAGGTGATGTCAGCTACCCAGACTTGATTTGGTGCAGTACGAACAAACTGCCGGTTTAGTGAATTCTCGGCGACTGGCAGATTGTGCTTGGAGTCGGTGGTGACTCTGAACTTCTTTTTATGCGTACAGCGGATTCCGTGCAATGTGCGTAGCCGCTTGATACGGTTCAGTCCGGCAACTATGCCCTGATCTATCAATTCGTCCCGAATCTTCTTTGGGCCATATTTGCCACGACCGCGCTGATGTGCTGCCTTAATTGCAACCAGCAAGCGCATATCTTCAAGTTTGCGCGGCGGCACGACTTTACCGGTACTCCATGCCTGATAGCCGCTCTTGGCAACATTGAGCAAATCGCATAGCTTGGTGACTGGATGCTGGTGGCGGAGTTGATCAATTAAGGCGTATCTCACTTCGGCATCCTTCGCTTCGCTCTTCCTTCGCGAAGAGCGCCGTCGCTTTTTTTAAGATGTCGCGCTCCATCTTCGCGATTGCCAACTCTCGTTCCAACTCACGAATACGCTGCTGATCTGCCGTAAACTTTGATGCACCAAGGCTGGATTTGAGCTTGCCACGTTCTTGCTGACCCATCCAGGTGCGTAATGATTTGGTGGCAACGTCCAACTTCCTGCTGGCTTCCGCCAACGTCAGACCTTGCTCTGTGACTAATTTGATTGCTTCACGTTTAAATTCTGCGGTGAAATACGACGAGGGATACGTTTCATGGATTCTCCTAACAATATTGATAAAGTAACATCAACTTGCCCGTCCACAAAAGTGGGCCTCGCTCAGATAAGCCGTGATCGTAATTTCGATGGGCAAATTGTCAAATTAACCTCCAACCTGCTGACGCTTATACTCGTTGCGTTTCATATCGAGGTATTCGTTCTGCTCCAGTTCATGCAACTGGAGTGGATAGCGCTCGGTGGACGCAAACCAGTCCCGCAGGCGCTTTTCCAGTTGTTGCTGAGGTGGTGTGGATAAGGCGCCCAGATAAGCGTTTATTGCCAAGAAATAGCGCATGGTGTTGCGTTCCAGTGCTCCACGTATCCCGCTGACATAGAGGGGCTTGCCGTCAGGCAGCTTGTCAATAACGGTGAATCCTACCTTGTCGCTTCCCAACGTATTCAGGTAGGCATTCATTGCAATCTTTGCTGTAAAGCCATAGGCATATGAATATGATAAGTGGATAAATGTTCCTCCGCCTTTTAGAGGGATTGCTTCCAGCATGAAGCGATAGTTTTTAGTACCGAATGGCCCCTTATCTGCGTCCAGAAAAATCTGGAGGTAATCCGATGAGTTGGAGCCAACTCGATATTCAAATTCCATTCGGGGGGCGATATTCAGCGATTGCTCGTTTTTTATGCCGATATGTACCGTGAGGTTGCTGCCTGGCTTGTCAGCCGATTGGCGACAGTATTTGACATTGAGATGCAGGATCAGGATGTCGCACCAATGGGTTGCGCCATTAAGCGCTGTACTTACCGTTGCAAACGGATAATCCACGAGCGCATAGATGTCGCCCTTTAAGTCAGTAGAGGTCTGACTGGAATCCAGATTAAGCGGTAATTTGAACTGGTTATGGCTGAGTGTATCCCGCAATGCCATGTACTTCGCGCGGAGGGTTGCTGCTGAATTCGTGTCTGGAATATCGGCATGGGCGATCCCTGCACCTGCACTTATAAGACAAGCGAGAAAAAGATGAATCGCCCGCCGCAGTATCGTTCTGAACTGTTCTCTCATATTACGTATTCTCCGAATAACGTTTAAGAAATCTGTCTTAACAGCTCTTCGCGTAGCGCTGTAATTGTCTGCGGATGACTTAGCGCTGCGCTGGCTATATGGAAGGTGTCCTCGGCGCGCGCCCCCAGAGTGTTGATCTTGGCGCTACGTATTGCTATGCCATGCCGCGCCAGCACTTGTGTGATCCGCGCCAACAGACCGGGGCGGTCGCCGGCGATGATGGAAAGCAGATAGTTTCCTTTATCATCTGACGTGATATTGACTTCGGATGCGATGGGAAAATGTTTGAGCTGGCGGGATATTCTGGCGGATTTTGGTGCGGAGGGTTCATTGGCGTTGGCAATCTCGCGTGACAGTTCATATTCTATGTAATTCATTACATCGCGATAGGCTGGCTTACTATTGCCTGCATCCATTGCCAAGAAGCTGTCCAGCGCATAACCGTGCTGGGTGGTGTGGATCTTTGCTTCCATGATGTTGTAGTTTAGTCGCTCGAAAAAACCGCAGATGCGCGCAAAAATATAAGGCTGGTCGGGGCTGTATACCAACAGCTGAATGCCTTCCCCGATGGGGCTTAAACGTGTCTTGACGATGGCAGTGTCGCTGTTGACTTGATGTGCCAGCAGGCGAGTATGCCAGGCAATTTCCTGCGGTTCGTGGCGCAGGAAATACTCTGTATCTAGCTGCGCCCACAGTGTTTCATGTACTTCAGGAGCAATCGCATGCAAGCTGAGTAGCTCCAGTGTGCGTGTGCGAATTTCACCAACCTGATCGGCAATCTTGCCGTCAACCATATAACGGCGGGTTGCCCAGAACAGATCTTCGAGTAATTTGCCCTTCCAGGCATTCCACACTTTTGGACTTGTGCCACGAATATCGGCCACGGTGAGCAGGTACAACGCTACTAGATAACGATCATTTTTTACTTTGGCAGCGAAGGCTGCGATCACGTCCTGGTCGGACAAGTCTTGCTTTTGTGCGGTGGTGGACATGGTGAGATGATGCTCTACCAGCCATACCACCAGTTCGGTATCTTCTTGCGTCAGTCCGTGTTGTTTGCAGAATCGTGCAGCGTCCGCACATCCCAGTATTGAATGGTCGCCGCCGCGTCCCTTAGCGATGTCGTGAAACAGTCCGGCGATATACAGCACCTCGACACGCGCAAAACCCTTAATCAGCTTGTTACACAGGGGGTATTCATGCGCGTGTTCTGCCAAGGTTAAACGGCGCAGATTGCGCACCACCATCAGTATGTGTTCGTCTACCGTATAAACATGGAATAGATCATGCTGCATTTGCCCGACGATGCGACCAAACGCAGGTAGATAGCGGCCTAGAATGTCATTTTGATTCATGCGTCGCAGCGCATGAGTAAGGCCGTGTGGCTGGCGCAGGATAGCCATGAACAATGCACGGTTGTGCGAATCGCGCCGGAATGCAGCGTCTATCTTATGACGTGCCCGCCACAGAGCGCGCAAAGTGGAGGCAGAAAATCCGCTCAGATGTGGATGTTGTTCTAATAACAGGAAGCTTTCCATAATGGCAGATGGTTCGCGTTCGAATAGGTCTTCATCACGTGCTTCGAGCAAATCATCGCGAGTAATGAAGCGGGCATTCAGTGAATGAATTGTGCTCGCTTCGGGGAACAGGTGTGTATGCAAGTTTTGCAATAGCACGTCATTAAGTTGAAGTACAGCTTGTTTAGTGCGGTAGTAGCGCTGCATCATGTGTTCGCTGGCACGGCGTGCACCTGTAGCAGTGATATGCATTTGTTTCGCCAGTTCGGTCTGGTAATCGAATAGTAGGCGATCTTCACGTCGCCCGGCTAAATAATGCAGGCGAATGCGCAGGTTTTGCAGCAGGGCTTCGTGACGCGCGATGGCGCGCGCCTCAGGCTCGGTAATCATGCCTACCTTGGACAGTTCGCGCCAAGTTTCGCCCAAATTGCAGGCGCGGCTAATCCACAGCACGGTCTGCAAATCACGCAGACCACCGGGGCTTTCTTTCAGGTTGGGCTCAAGGTTGTAGTCCGCGTCCATGAAGCGAGCGTGGCGCCGCTGTTGTTCATTTTGCTTGGCGAGGTAGAAAGCGCGATGATTAAGGTGTCGTGTCAGCGTGGTGACCATTTCCTCAAACAATTGGGGGGCGCCGACAATTAAACGTGCTTCTAATAGATTGGTCTGTACCGTAATATCGACTGATTCCTCTACGCATTGTGCAACGGTACGAATACTGTGTCCGACTTCCAGGCCCATGTCCCACAGCAGGCCAACCAGCTCCTGTAAATGTTGTTGCAATACTGGGTCCGGTTCCTCCGGCAACAGTATTAGCAGGTCAATGTCGGACTTGGGATATAACTCGCTACGCCCATAGCCGCCCACGCCTACGAGCGTTAGATTTAACGGCATAACGAGGAGTTGCCATGCCGCGCGTAAATGCTCATCCACCAGCTTGGCGTGGGCACGCAGCAGGCGGGCTGGTTGCGCGTGACATTCATAATCCTGTTGCAGGAATAATCGTCCAGCACGCAAGCTCTGACGGATTTCAGTGGCGCTTTGCACGGCGTATTTAAGGTGGGGGGGATGGAGATCCAGCAGAAACAGTCAGCACTTCAAAGCCAGATTCAGTTACCAGAATGGTGTGTTCCCACTGAGCCGACAAACTGTGATCCTTAGTCACGATGGTCCAACCATCACCAAGTTGAGTGATACCAGCCTTGCCTGCGTTAATCATCGGTTCAATGGTGAAGATCATGCCCGCTTCCAGTTTCAAACCGCTTTTAGGCTTACCATAGTGCAACACCTGTGGCTCTTCGTGAAATCCTCTGCCGATGCCGTGGCCGCAGAATTCGCGTACCACGCTGTAGCCCTGCGCTTCGACAAAGCTCTGGATGGCGTGGCCGATATCGCCTAAATATGCGCCGGCTTTGACCACGCGGATGCCTCGCCACATAGCCTGATAAGTGGTCTCGCACAGCCGTTTTGCCTGGATGGAAGTTTCGCCGACATGGAACATGCGACTGGTATCGCCGTGATAGTCTTGTTTGATAGTGGTGATGTCAATGTTCAAGATGTCGCCATTCTTGAGTTTTTTTTCACCCGGCACGCCATGACATACCTGGTGATTGATTGAGGTGCAGATGGATTTTGGATAGGGCGCATGTCCTGGCGGCGCGTAATTGAGCGGCGCAGGAATACATTGTTGAATATCCACCATGTAATCATGGCAGAGGCGGTCAATTTCGCCAGTAGTAACGCCAGCCTGTATAAAAGGTGTGATGTAGTCCAGCACTTCGCTAGCCAAGCGGCCCGCGATGCGCATTTTTTCTATTTCCTGAGTGGTCTTGATGCTGACTGGCATAATTGCTTAGATTTTAAGAATAAACGGTGGCAAGCATAGTGGATAGCGGCTGTCAGCACAACAGCATGACTACCAGCAGAAACAAAAAAGGCACGCCTAGGCATGCCTTTTTTGCTTTTAGCGAAAAACCGTTTAATGCTTAACGGTTGCCGCTGTTGTGGTTGCGTCCTGAGTAGTTGCCTGCCGGACGACGTTCCTGGCCAGCAGGACTCGTGTTGCCGGTGTTTCCATTACGCCGCGGTGCATTGTCGCCGAAACGATTGTGCGACTGACCTTCCCGCCGAGCGCCTTCAGGATGAGCATGACGGCTGTCTGGGGCGGTGTGACGTCCGAATCCGCCGGGTTTGCCACGTGTGATTGAGGGTTGTGAACGCGGTTTGAATTTTGGCTCCAGACCGGCAACGATATGAGCAGTTATGCTCTGTCCGGTGTAGCGTTCGATTTTTTGCAGGTTTCCGGCATCGCGGTTGGATGCAAATGATACTGCAATACCGGAAGATCCAGCACGACCGGTGCGGCCAATACGGTGTACGTAGTCTTCTGCGGCCTTGGGCAGGTCGAAATTGATCACGTGAGAAATTCCCGGAACGTCGATGCCACGAGCGGCCACGTCAGTCGCCACCAAAATACGCACTTGGCCACGGCGCAGGCTAACCAAGGTGCGGTTGCGTTCGCGCTGGTTCATATCGCCATGTAGCGCGGCAGCAGAATGTCCTTGGGACAGCAGTTTGTCAGCCAACGCATCAGCGTCGCGCTTGGTAGCGGTAAATACCAATGCTTGATTCAACTCCGTATCACGCAGCAAGTGATCCAGCAAACGACCCTTGTGTGCCATGTCGTCCACATACATTAGGCGTTGTTCGATGTTTTCGTGGCGTGCCTGCGTAGCTGCGACGCTTATGCGCTTTGGATTCTTGAGTAGCCGTTTTGCCAGGTTGCCAATTACACCATCCAGTGTGGCGGAGAACAGCAGCGTTTGGCGCGTGGCCGGGGTGGCAGCGGCGATGCGCTCCACGTCATCAATGAAACCCATATCCAGCATGCGGTCGGCTTCGTCCAGCACCAACATTTCGAGGCGCGAGAAGTCGATACGGCCGCGCTCGATGTGATCAATCAAGCGGCCCGGAGTGGCTACTAAAATATCGACTGGGCTGGATAGCAGTTTGTTTTGTAGCGGGTAGGGCATACCACCGAGAATGCTCACTACTTTCAGGCGCATGTGCTTGCCGTATTTAGCGGCGGCGTCTGAAACTTGTTGTGCCAGTTCGCGCGTCGGAGTCAGCACCAGCACGCGCGGCCCCTTGCTACGCACGGCGGCAGGTTCGGCGATGCGGTGTAACGCGGGCAGGATGAAAGCGGCAGTTTTGCCGGTGCCGGTCTGGGCGGATGCCATCAGATCATGACCTGCCATCACTTCGGGAATGGCTTCGGCTTGAATGGGCGAGGGCACGGTATAGCCGGATTCTTCTACGGCACTGAGGATCAAGGGGTTCAATCCCAAAGAGGCAAAGGTAATAACTTTAATAGGTGTAGCTGTGTTTTCAATAGACACGATTGTTCCTTAATGTAATGATTAAATCAAAGCGCATGCGTGGCTAAAGCCACACACTAAAATTTAGTAGGGAGATCATAGACTCTACCAGCGCAAAACATCGTCGCTAACCGGTAAAATCAAGACGCGTCAGAGACGCCAGAGGTCAGGAAACGATGAGCCATCGCTGCACGAATATTGCAGCGAGGCCGCATTATACACAACTGAGTAATAATAGCGAGAGAATAAATCTGGACGTGCCTTGCTACCTGCAGAATAGGCTGCAATAATTTTTATTACAAAATAGCAGTCTGGAATGAATTGTAAGGTTTGGAGGTAACCGTATGCTAGAATGCGCGCCCTTTATCTAGCTTAGGTAGTAAACATGTCGCGCGCAATCCGTAATATCGCCATCATTGCCCACGTTGATCACGGCAAAACCACCTTGGTGGACAAGCTGCTGTCCCAGACAGCCACTTTCGCCGCGCACCAGCATATCGCTGAACGCGTGATGGACAGCAACGATCTTGAGAAAGAGCGCGGCATCACCATTCTGGCAAAAAACTGCGCAGTGGAATATGAAGGCGTACATATCAACATCGTGGACACACCAGGACACGCCGACTTTGGCGGTGAAGTGGAACGCGTTCTGTCTATGGTAGACGGCGTGTTGCTGCTGGTAGATGCGGTGGAAGGCCCGATGCCGCAAACCCGTTTTGTCACACGCAAGGCGCTGGCGCTGGGTTTGCGTCCGATAGTGGTCATTAACAAGATTGATCGTCCCGGCGCGCGGCCAGAGTGGGTAGTCGATCACACCTTTGATTTGTTCGATAAGCTTGGCGCAACCGAAGCACAAATGGATTTTCCGATAGTCTACGCTTCGGCGTTGAATGGTTACGCGACATTGGATTTGGCGAATCCGAGCAAGGATATGCGCCCGTTGTTCGATACCGTGTTAAAGCATGTGCCAGCGCCGGTTGGCGATATGGACGGGCCGCTGCAATTCCAGATTTCTGCGCTGGATTATTCCAGCTTTGTCGGACGCATTGGAGTTGGACGCGTTTCGCGGGGACGAATTAAGCCAGGCCAAGACGTCATGGTGCTGAATGGCGATAAACCGCCGAAGAAAGCGCGGGTCAATCAGGTGCTGGGCTTTCGTGGTATAGAGCGGGTACAAATGGAAGAAGCGGCTGCTGGCGACATCATTCTGGTCAACGGTATCGAAGATATCGGTATTGGTGTCACCTTGGCCGATATTAACCAGCCAGAAGCTCTGCCTATGCCTAAGGTAGATGAGCCTACTTTGACCATGACCTTCCAAGTGAACAACTCTCCCTTGGCAGGACAAGAAGGCAAGTTCGTCACTAGCCGCCAGATTAAAGATCGTTTGACAAAAGAATTGTTGGTCAACGTGGCATTGCGCGTGGAAGATACGGGTGAGACAGATTCTTTCCTGGTGTCTGGACGTGGTGAATTGCACTTGACCATTTTGCTGGAAACCATGCGTCGAGAGGGATTTGAATTAGCTGTTTCGAAACCGCGCGTGGTGTTTCGTGAAATTAACGGCGAAAAATGTGAGCCGTATGAAATGCTCACTGTAGACGTTGAAGAGACAAATCAGGGTGTGGTGATGGAAGAGTTGGGTCGCCGGCGCGGCGATTTGCAAGATATGCAGTCGGATGGAAGAGGCCGTGTGCGTTTGGAATATCGTATTCCGGCACGCAGCTTGATCGGTTTCCAAGGTGACTTTATGACCATGACCCGTGGCACTGGACTTATCTCGCACGTGTTCGACGACTACGGCCCGGTCAAGCCGGATATGCCAGGTCGGCATAATGGAGTGCTGGTTTCTCAAGACAATGGCGAGGCCGTGGCCTATGCTTTATGGAAATTGGAAGATCGTGGCCGCATGTTCGTCAGCCCCGGAGATAAATTGTATGAAGGCATGGTCATTGGCATACACAGTCGCGATAACGACCTTGTCGTTAACCCGATCAAGGGCAAGCAACTGACCAATGTACGTTCCTCCGGCACGGATGAAGCGGTGCGCTTGACCACGCCAATTCTGCTGACGCTGGAGTCTGCTGTTGAGTTTATTGACGACGACGAGCTGGTGGAAATCACTCCGCTGTCCATACGAGTGCGCAAACGTCATCTTACTGAACAAGATCGTAAGCGTGCTTCCCGCTAGATAAATATTTGCTTTAAGACAATGCTGAACAAGTCCCTCCGTTCGGGCTGAGCCTGTCGAAGCCATTTGCAGATTATTGATTTGCAAGGAGTGCGTTTCGACAGGCTCAACGCGAACGGATTTGTTCAGCGCAGCCTTAAATGTTAAACAAAAAGGGGCG
>CAZPUT010000053.1:0-9341 GCA_964589845.1 uncultured Candidatus Nitrotoga sp.
AAGCCAAGGCATTCCCCTGACGGTCGGTTATTGTCACAATAGTATTGTTAAAAGAAGCATGCACATGAGCAATGCCCTCGGCTACATTTTTTTTGACTTTCTTGCGCACTCGCGTGTTTGTTTTTGCCATGCTCAAATCCTCTCAAAATTACTTCTTGGCGCCGGCAACGGACTTACGCGGCCCCTTGCGAGTGCGCGCATTAGTGCGTGTACGCTGGCCTCGCACTGGCAAGCCACGGCGATGACGCAAGCCGCGATAGCAACCCAAGTCCATCAACCTCTTTATATTCATCGAAATCTCTCGACGCAAATCACCTTCCACCGTAAATTTGGCGACCTCATCGCGCAACTTATCCATTTCCGCATCAGCGAGATCTTTAATTTTGGTGGCGGCGTTGACTCCGACAGTGGCGCATATTTTACGCGCCCGAGTGTTACCAACACCATAGATCGCTGTCAAAGCAATTACAGTGTGTTGGTGATTTGGAATGTTTACCCCTGCAATACGAGCCATGCAACTACCCTATCGTTTAAAAAAGGCATTAAAAATTGCCACCTGAGAAGAGATTTTCCTCACCCTCACTTAGCCCTGGCGTTGTTTGTGACGTGCATCACTACTACAGATCACGCGTACTACCCCTTTACGCCGTACTATTTTACAATTCCGACAAACTTTTTTTACCGATGCTTGCACTTTCATTTCTTTCTCCTCTGTACTATACGCAACTACTACTTGGCGCGGAACGTAATGCGCCCTTTTGTCAAGTCATAAGGAGTCAGTTCAACCGTAACCTTGTCACCGGGCAAAATACGAATATAGTGCATGCGCATTTTACCGGAGATATGACCCAACACAATATGACCATTTTCTAGTTTCACACGAAAGGTTGCATTGGGAAGGGATTCTACAACCTCTCCCTGCATTTGCATCGCATCTTCCTTGGCCATCAGCGAATCAATCCACCCTTAAAATTTGCTTTCTTTAACAAGCTTTCGTACTGATGCGTCATCAGATAAGATTGAACTTGTGCCATAAAATCCATGGTCACCACTACCATAATTAACAACGAGGTACCACCAAAGTAGAATGGTACATTCCACTTTACAACCAAAAACTCCGGCAGCAGGCACACCATCGTCACATACACCGCACCAACTAATGTTAGGCGTAGCATAATATTTTCAATATACTTGGCCGTCTGATCACCAGGACGAATCCCAGGCAAAAAAGCACCACTTTTCTTCAGGTTCTCAGCTGTTTCTTTCGGATTAAAAACTAATGCCGTATAAAAAAAACAAAAGAAAATAATTGCTGTCGCATACAACATCACATAAATAGGCTGACCAGGGGACAGCTTATCACTTATATCTTTCAACCAAGCTAACCCCTGACCGCTAGCAGACCAGCCAGCCAAAGTCGCTGGAAATAAAATAATGCTAGAGGCAAAAATCGGCGGAATAACTCCAGCCATATTCACTTTTAATGGCAAATGCGAGCTCTGACCACCATATACCTTATTTCCCACCTGACGCTTGGCATAATTAACAAGAATTTTTCGCTGACCGCGCTCAACAAACACCACCAACGCTGTTATTCCAACTGAACCAAACAAAAGCAATAACACCAGCGGAATTGAGAACGCACCGGTACGCGCTAGCTCTAGGGTACTACCAATTGCATTAGGCAATCCAGCAGCAATCCCAGCAAAAATAATCAGAGAGATGCCATTCCCCAAACCACGTTCAGTAATTTGTTCCCCCAACCACATCAAAAACATAGTGCCTGATAACAAAGTAATTACCGTGGTCATCTGAAACATCATGCCTGGATGCAACACCAATCCTGCTTGTGATTGCAGTGCAACAGACATACCAAATGCTTGAAACAATGCCAGCACCAAGGTGCCGTAGCGCGTGTACTGAGTAATCTTACGACGTCCCGACTCACCATCCTTCTTCAACTGCTCTAGATGCGGCACCGCATGCGTGGCCAGTTGCATAATAATGGAAGCTGAAATGTACGGCATAATACCCAGCGCTAGAATCGTAAAGCGCGAGAGGGCACCGCCTGAAAACATATTGAACATACCTAAAATGCCGCTCTTTTGGGTATTGAACAAATCGGCCAACACCACAGGGTCTATGCCTGGCACCGGTATATGCGCCCCAATGCGATAAACTACCAATGCACCCAACAAAAACCATAAACGGCGGCTAAGATCGCCATACTTTCCGGTATTCAAACGCTTTTTAGATACCGCATCCACGGAGCCCACCATTACTCTGCAATACTACCGCCAGCTGCTTGAACAGCAGCACGAGCACCTTTGGTAAGCAACAAGCCTTGTAATTTAACGGAACGCCTCATCTCGCCAGACATCACCACTTTAGCGATCAGCGCTGCAGCGGGAACGAGTCCAGCTTGTTTCAATGCTAACAAGTCAATCACATCAACTGCCATTTTTTCCAAGTCAGATAAGCGCACTTGAGCGCTGTCATAACGAGTCAAGGAAACAAAACCGCGCTTCGGCAAACGACGTTGCAGCGGCATCTGACCACCTTCAAAACCAACCTTATGAAAACCGCCAGAACGCGATTTCTGACCTTTATGACCACGGCCACAAGTTTTTCCCAAGCCGCAACCAATACCACGTCCAACGCGACGCTTAGCGTGCGTAGAACCTTCTGCAGGTTTAATTTTATTGAGTTGCATTTATGCCTCGCACTTAACCAAGTAATAAACCTTATTAATCATACCTCGTACAGCAGGCGTATCTTCCACCAAGACAGTATGATTCAAACGGCGCAGACCTAACCCACGCACACACGCACGATGCGATTCTTTAGTGCCAATCACGCTTTTAACCAGCGTTACTTGAAGCATGCCAGCTGTTACTTTAACTTTCTGTTGAGACTGTACCATTGCATTACCCCTGAATTTCTTCAATGCTCATACCACGCTTGGCAGCAATTTCAGATGGAGAATTGATAGCCTGCAGACCATTAAGAGTTGCGCGCACTACGTTGTATGGATTACTTGAACCAATGCATTTAGCCAATACGTTATGCACACCCACCGCCTCAAACACAGCGCGCATCGCGCCACCTGCAATAATTCCGGTACCTTCTGACGCTGGCTGCATGTAAACCTTAGCAGCGCCATGACGCCCAATCACCGTATGGTGTAGAGTGCCCTTATTTAAATTGACATTAATCATTTTTCGACGTGCCTCTTCCATCGATTTTTGTACGGCAACCGGCACCTCTTTGGATTTCCCCTTACCCATGCCTATGCGACCATCGCCATCTCCAACCACGGTAAGCGCAGCGAATCCCATAATGCGACCCCCCTTCACCACCTTAGTTACACGATTGATCGAAATCATCTTCTCAATAAGACCATCACCACGATCTTCTGATTGCTGCATTCTTCCCTGCGCTTTAGCCATCATTCACCTCAAGTTAGAACTTCAAGCCATGCTCACGCGCCGCAGCAGCAAGCGCTTTTACGCGACCGTGATATTTATAGCCAGATCGGTCAAAAGCGACTTCTGCAATACCAGCGCTTTTGGCTTTTTCAGCGATACGCTTTCCCACCAATATTGCCGCAGCAATATTGCCCCCATTAGCAAACTCTTTTCGCACTTCCGCCTCTAAAGTAGAGGCACTCACCAACACTTTACTGCCGCAAGCAGAAATTACTTGAGCATAAATGTGTAAATTGCTGCGACGAATCGCCAAACGAATCGATTTTTGACCAGCAATTTTAGCACGCGTTTTACGAGCCCTGCGCTGACGCGCATCATTCTTGATAAACATTATCAGCCTCAATTATTTTTTCTTGGTTTCTTTCAACTTCACCACCTCTTCGGCATAACGAACCCCCTTACCCTTGTAGGGTTCAGGTTCACGGAACGCGCGAATTTCAGCGGCGACTTGCCCAACCTGCTGCTTATTTGTGCTTTTTAATACTACTTCAGTTTGAGTCGGCGTCGAAACTGTCACACCAACAGGGACTTTATAAACCACAGGGTGGGAAAATCCAAGAGTCAGATTAAGAGTATCGCCAGTGGCTTGAGCACGATAACCGACGCCAACCAAGGTCAGCTTGCGCTCAAAACCCTTGGTCACGCCCTGCACCATATTAGCAATCAGCGCACGAATAGTGCCAGACATAGCATCCGCATTCGCAGATTCATTACCAGCTTTGCACAGCAACTCCTCGCCTTCATGCTGCACAATAACATCGTTGCTCAGCACTTGTTTCAACATTCCCAATGGGCCTTTAATAGAAACCTCATTGGCAACCAGCGTCACTTCGACACCAGCAGGCAAAGCTATAGGATTTTTAGCAACTCTAGACATAATTACCCCGTTACGCGACTATGCACAACACTTCGCCACCAATTCCATTGGCACGTGCTTTGCGGTCAGTCATCAGCCCCTTTGAGGTAGACACAATGGCAATACCCAAGCCGTTCATCACTTTAGGTATATCATCGCAACCCTTGTACATTCGCAGACCAGGACGACTTACGCGCTGTATCTTCTCAATCACGGGTCGTCCAGCATAATATTTCAGGCCAATTTCCAAAGTAGGCTTACCTTCTACACTGGAAATACTGTACCCATCCACATAACCCTCATCCTGCAGCACCTTGGCGATCGCCACCTTTAGCTTGGAAGAAGGCATCCTTACATTTATTTTTTCCGCCATTTGCGCATTTCTAATACGCGTCAGCATGTCGGAAATCGGATCACTCATACTCATAGATTCACTCCTACCAGCTTGCCTTGATTACACCAGGGACCTCGCCACGCATTACAAATTCACGCAACTTTATACGACCCAGACCAAACTTGCTGAAAACACCGCGCGGACGCCCAGTCAACGAGCAACGATTACGCAAGCGTACCGGACTAGCGTTTCGCGGAAGCGCCTGGAGTTTTTGGCGCGCGACATAACGATCCTCATCACTCAATTTAACGTTAACTATAATTGCCAACAGCTCAGCACGCTTAATTGAGTATTTCTTTACAATGTCGCGACGTTTTTGTTCGCGATTAATGACAGCTGCTTTAGCCATTTTACCCTCAGTTCTTCAACGGAAATTTGAAAGCCAAGAGGAGCGCACGCGCCTCTTCATCGGTCTTCGCACTAGTAGTAATAGTAATATTCATGCCCCGCAACGCATCAATTTTGTCATATTCAATCTCAGGGAAAATGATCTGTTCCTTGATACCCATATTGTAATTGCCGCGACCATCGAACGCCTTACCAGAAATACCACGAAAGTCACGGATACGCGGGATAGCCACCGTTACCAGGCGATCTAGAAATTCATACATGCGCGCCTTACGCAAGGTAACTTTGCACCCAACAGGATAGTTTTCACGAATCTTAAAACCTGCGATAGATTTCTTGGATTTAGTCACCACCGGCTTTTGCCCAGCAATTTTCTGCATATCGCTAACGGCATGCTCCATAACCTTCTTGTCCGCCACCGCCTCACCAACACCCATATTCAGGGTGATTTTTTCTATGCGCGGCACTTCCATAATGGATTTGTAGCCAAATTGCTTCATAAGGTCTGGAGCTACCGTACCCTTGTAAAAATCATATAGACGAGCCATGCTTTCCCCCCCTTTACGCGTCAATCACTTCGCCACTCGACTTAAAAACGCGCATTTTGCGACCATCTTCTAAAACTTTAAGACCAACACGATCAGCCTTTTTTGATGTCGCGTTGTAAATAGCAACATTAGAGGAATGGATTGACATTTCAATAGCCACGATTCCGCCAGTTAAACCCTTTACAGGATTCGGCTTCTGATGTTTCTTAACCATGTTAATGCCACTTACCAGCAAACGATCACCAAGCACACGCAACACACTGCCACGATTACCCCTGTCTTTTCCAGCAATGATAATCACATCATCATTTTTTTTAATCTTGCGCATAACTCATCCTTAGGCTACGTTATATCGTCGCATACATTAATTCCCGCAGCTCACAGAACCTCAGGGGCGAGCGATACAATTTTCATAAATCGCTCAGTACGCAACTCACGCGTAACCGGGCCAAAAATTCTAGTACCAATCGGCTCAAGCTTTGCATTCAGCAGAACTGCCGCATTCCCATCAAATTTTATTAAAGAACCATCTGGACGACGCACACCCTTAGCTGTACGCACCACCACTGCACTGTACACTTCGCCCTTTTTTACTCGTGAGCGCGGTGCAGCATCTCTAATGCTAACCTTAATAACATCCCCAATAGCCGCATAACGACATTTGGATCCACCCAATACTTTGATGCACATAACAGAACGCGCGCCAGTATTGTCGGCTACACTCAAAACAGATTGCATTTGTATCATAATTTATACTCCAACTTTATCCGCACTGTAGCGGCTAGTCTTGGAACCCGTTTGGGTTAGGTCGCCGCAAATGAAAGCAGCAATGAAACGAAGTTCAACATTATATGCAAGATTGCCAAATGACACAAGCATTAAATCTAATTTAGCTTGGTTATTTTCTAGCCAAAATAAAATATATGTTAAACCGCTTGAGATTTTTCAACCAGCTTGGTCACTCGCCAACTCTTTGTCTTGGCCAAAGGACGGCACTCTTCTATGAAAACCAAATCACCCTGATGAAACTCATTATTTTCATCATGAGCGTGGTACTTTTTCGATACGCGCAAAACCTTTCCCAACAGAGAGTGCTTAATCTTGCGCTCAACCAATACGGTAACCGTTTTATTCATTTTGTCGCTTACAACCATGCCAGTCAGCGTTCGTTTCAAATTTGTTGCACTCATTGTTGAGCACCCTTTTCTGTCAATATGGTTTTCACGCGAGCAATGTCACGACGCACTTTGAGAAGCTGGCTATTATTACTCAACTGCTGTGTAGCCATCTGCATACGCAAGCCAAATTGAGCTTTGGTCAGGGACAGCAACTCTTGATCAAGATCCGTTATGGATTTCACTCTTAATTCATTCGCCTTCATAATTATGCCCCTACCTGTCTAATTACAAACGTAGTGGCAATAGGCAACTTAGCTGAGGCCAAACGAAACGCCTCGCGCGCTATCAATTCCTCCACGCCATCCATTTCATACAGCATCTTGCCAGGCTGAATTTCAGCGACATAATACTCCGGATTACCCTTACCATTACCCATACGTACTTCAGCGGGTTTTTGCGAAATCGGCTTGTCTGGAAAAATACGAATCCAAATACGTCCACCACGTTTAATGTGGCGGGTCATGGCGCGCCGCGCCGCCTCTATCTGACGTGCCGTTAAGCGACCACGCGCAACAGCCTTGAGACCAAACTCACCAAAGCTAACTTTATTGCCGCGTGTCGCAATGCCAGTATTACGACCCTTTTGCTCCTTGCGATATTTTCTTCTAGCTGGCTGTAGCATGTTTTGCCCCCGACTTTCTTACTCTTTTTTCAGGTTCAGATGCTATTGGCGCAGATACTTCTTCTACTCCGGTATGATCACCCTTGTAAACCCAAACCTTAACGCCAATTATGCCATAAGTCGTTTTAGCTTCGGCAGTACCATAGTCAATATTAGCACGCAGAGTATGCAATGGCACACGCCCTTCGCGATACCATTCGGTTCGCGCAATTTCGATCCCATTAAGACGGCCAGCACTCATAATCTTGATACCCTGAGCACCAAGACGCATGGCATTCTGCATAGCCCGCTTCATCGCACGACGGAACATGATGCGCTTTTCCAACTGCGAGGTAATGCTTTCCGCAATCAACTGAGCATCTATTTCAGGCTTCCGCACTTCCTCAATGTTTAGTGCGACATCGGGCAACCCCATGCGTTTTCTCAGCTCAGTCCGCAGAGCTTCGATATCTTCGCCCTTCTTGCCAATCACTACACCAGGACGAGCGGTATAAATTGTTATTTTAGCGTTTTTGGCCGGTCGCTCGATGACGATTTTGGACACACCCGCACCAAAAAGTTTTTTCTTCAGATAATCACGTACTTCAATATCCTTAAGAAGCATTCCGGCAAAATTCTTGCTGTTAGCGTACCATTTTGAAGTCCAGTTTTTTTGAACGCTCAATCGGAAACCGATTGGATGAATTTTCTGTCCCATATCTGCTTTAGCTCCCGACGATAATCGTAATGTGGCAGGTCTGCTTTTCGATGCTATTGCCTCGACCCTTGGCACGAGCCGACGTCCTCTTCAGCGAGGCTCCTTTATCAACATAGATAGTAGAAACCTTTAAATCGTCAATATCAGCACCATCATTGTGCTCAGCATTGGCGATTGCAGACTCCAAGCCTTTCTTGATAATTGCAGCTGCTTTTTTAGGACTAAAAGCTAGTGTATTTAAGGCCTTATTAACAGGCAAGCCACGGATCTGATCCGCCACCAGTCGGCCCTTCTGAGCCGACAGGCGAACACCCTTTACTACTGCGATTGTGTTCATCATGCCTCCTTATTTTTTCTTAACCACTGCTTTTTTGTCAGCAGCATGTCCTTTGAAAGTGCGGGTCAGCGAGAATTCACCAAGCTTATGGCCCACCATGTTCTCAGAGATATACACAGGTATATGCTGCTTGCCATTATGCACGGCAATAGTCAGACCGACGAATTCAGGCAGTACCGTTGAACGACGTGACCAAGTTTTCACTGGTCGCTTATCGTTACTGGCGCGCACAGTTTCAATTTTTTTTACTAAGTAAGCGTCGACGAATGGACCTTTTTTAATGGAACGTGCCATAATTTTTACCCCTTAAGTCTGAAAGCGGCGGCGAACTATCATACCGCTGGTACGCTTGTTGCGACGTGTACGAAAGCCCTTGGCTGGAACACCCCATGGACTAACCGGGTTGCGACCAGCAGCAGTCTTTCCTTCACCACCTCCATGCGGGTGATCGACAGGATTCATCGCCACACCACGTACGGTCGGGCGCACTCCGCGCCAACGCATCGCGCCAGCCTTACCAATAGAACGCAAGCTGTGCTCAGCATTGCCCACTTCACCTATCGTTGCCTTACAATCCACGTGAACCTTACGAATTTCGCCGGAACGCAAACGTAATTGCGCGTACCCACCCTCTCGTGCCAGTAGTTGCACGGAAGTGCCAGCCGAACGTGCCAACTGCGCACCCTTACCTGGCATCATTTCAATGCAGTGTATAGTCGATCCTACTGGAATATTGCGTAACGGCAAAGCGTTACCGGCCTTAATTGGAGCTTCTGAACCGCTCACCAGTTGAGCGCCCACAGCCACCCCCTTAGGGGCGATAATGTAGCGGCGTTCGCCATCGGCGTAGCATAGCAATGCGATGTGCGCGCT
>CAZPUT010000054.1:0-9252 GCA_964589845.1 uncultured Candidatus Nitrotoga sp.
AACCGCAGGAAGTGGCGCGGCGACGCTAAAGGCGATAGGCGAAAAAATGAGACCTGCTACAAAAGCGATACGCCACCCAACATCACCTTTTATCGGCCGTAACAGCCCACCCAGAATGCCGCTGATGCCCGCGATCCGTCCGTTAAGCAAAAGGAACATTGCTGTAGCCAGACCAATTAGTACGCCACCAGCCAAGGATAACCAAGGGGTGAAATTTGCCCAGTCGATTGTCATTTCTTTCCTCTTTTACCCGGTTTACAGAATTGCTCGTACAACACTGCCATGACGGCCGTCGCTTCCTTGCTGACAATGGAATAAAAGATTTTTTTGCCGACTCGACGGGTAGTGACTAACTGTTCATCACGCAGGACGGTCAATTGTTGAGAAAGTGTCGGTTGCCTAATGTCCAGTATGCTTTCCAAGTCGCTGACACAATGCTCACCCTGAGTTAACTGGCATAACAATAGCAAGCGGTCTGGGTTGGCCAAAGCCTTCAGTAACCCGCAAGCATCGGTCGCGGAAGCGTGCAATGCATTCAGGTCAAATTTTTCAGTTGTGATACCCATCATTCATCCTTTTATAACAAGAATATCTTTTGCTAATTATACATAAATATATTATATTACAAAATATATTATTATTGATGATCTACTTTACGACCCATATCGATATTGGAATCGTGTTGATTGCCTTTGTATTCCTGGCAAACGTGGATACAATTCAAAGACAAGTGGGTGGTGTTGAGACAAGAACGTTGAGTACTATATTTGGCTGACTCAACCCGTTTTACAGCTTATTTCGAATCAATAGTGGCAAGCAATAATTTTAATTATCCTCTTGCCATAGCAAGTCGCATATTTGCGACGAGATCGTATGTGAAATATTCAAGTTAAAGGCACCGCCATGATCTTCCGTCAGTTGTTTGAGCCGTTATCAAGTACCTATACCTATTTGCTCGGCTGTGAGGAAACGGGGCAAGCTGTCCTCATTGATCCAGTTATCACCTCGGTCGACCGTGATCTTGCCGAAATCAGACGGCTAGGATTGACGCTGGCCTATAGTCTGGATACCCATATTCATGCAGATCACATCACCGCCGCTCGCGAATTAAAATCAAAAGTAGGAAGCAAGATAGCGATGCCAGCTTTTGATCGATTGCCTTGCACAGATGTGGGAATTGAAGAGGGAACGCCATTTAACGTGGGTAGCATTCAATTGCAGCCGTTGCATACCCCTGGACATACTGACGGACACTTTGCCTATCTGTCAGGCGACCGGATATTCACCGGTGATTCGTTGCTAATCGAGGGATGTGGCCGCACCGATTTTCAGAATGGCGACGCGGATGCGCTATACAAGAGCGTCAGAGAAAAACTGTTTTCTTTGCCGGACGAGTTTCTTGTTTATCCCGGTCATGATTATTATGGCAGGCACGTTTCTTCCGTCGCGCAGGAAAAAAAACGTAATCCTCGCTTAGGCGGAGAGCTCACGCTGGCGCAATTCAAAGATATTATGGCGAACCTCAATTTGCCCTACCCTAAGTTCATTGATTTTGCAGTGCCGGGAAATAAACTGTGCGGCGTTTGCCCAGATCACCTACCTGAAAATCTTGAGAAATATTGCGGTCAAATGACCGAAAGTCCGCAAGGATAACGGGCACCAAACTGAGAAGACGGGAGCCGTGAGATGATGGGCTTCATTTCATTCAGCCCAAGCTACCGGGTTGAACGAATCAGAGCTGGGTAATTTACTTAGCCGTAATTAATGCGATCATAGCTATAGCCGTGCTGACCACCGCTATGGCGGCGCTGATCTTGGCTATGCAGGCGCTGGTCTTGGCTGTTGCAATGCCTCGACGAGCTAGTTCATTGCCTTCAAGCACCGCTGCCGCCGCGATCTTGGCAGCATTTTTGGCTTTTTTGGCTACGTCTAAAGCCTCATCTGCATAATCAATCATGCGCTCATATTCTTGGTCTTTTACCCATGCCGAAGTGTAGTCATAACGCCTATCACCCGGCTTGCCATATGAGCCGTTATGCAGCTTGTGCAATACCTCGCGTTCACCAATATCGACAAGTAATCGATGGTTCAAGCAAAAATTACCCAGAGCAATATCGCCTTCTTGGTCGGTCTCCTTTGGCCTGACGGAGCGTAATACTTTTAACTTCTATTTTCTTTTTCGCTCCAAGTGTTCTGGCGTAGGGATGAAGACTGCTTCACTGGAGTCGGATAATTAGCTTTATTTCTTAAACAATTAATTCTCCGTCTGATGGATCATTTTTAAATATAACTCACATAAACACATCACTAGACAAATAAATGAGAGGAGAAAATGGCAAGAACAGTAGTTTTTATATGCGAACAATCAATGGGGTCATCTCTTGATTGTGTTATTGATTTAATTAATTTGCGTTAGAGTACTTTAAATTCTACTGTTGTTATTGAGGTGTTTTCATGAAAATTGCCAATTATTTTTGCATGGTTGTTTTGGCCTTGGTTTGCCAGCCAACTGCATTTGCTCTTGAGTCGTCCACTGCTGTGAAAGCATCGGTCATATTAAAGGCCGATACTAGTTGGGACGATAAGCCAATTATTTATCCTGAGGGCAAGCCTGAAATTACTGGCTTTATTATAGAAATTGCGCCTGGTGGCGAAACAGGCTGGCATTTGCATCCAGTTTCATCATTTGGCCTGGTGCTTGAGGGTGAGCTGGAAGTTCAACTAAAAAACGGTGCATTGAAACGGTTAAAAGCAGGCGAGGCATTGGCGGAGGTAATTAATACTCTTCACAATGGTCGTAATCTTGGTTCGACTCCGGTGAAGCTGGTGATTTTTTATGCTGGGGCTGTGGGTCAAAAATTAACGGTTAAAGAGTACGCTGAATAATAGCCCGGAAGGTTGGGTTGAATGAAATGAAGCCCAACATCTCGGGGTCTACCATAGAATTTGCATCTCGGGGTCTGCATCTCGGTCTGCATCTCGGGGTCAGTTCTAACATTCCAACATTTCGTTGGAGCGAATCGAGTAGTCAGGCCGCGAGTTGGAAACGCGGCAGCCACTGGGCACGGTGGCTGAACAGCAGCAAATTGGAGTTGTAGCTTAGTAGCGTTACTGCTTTACCCAATTCCTCATCGTCTTGGCTATCTTCGACAATGACAATCCGCTGACCGTCTTCCGCACCAGCGGATTTGAGATCGAACATCTTGCCCGAAGCTTTGTACACATTACCCCAGTCAACTCGCTTATCACCATATGCCACGGGCTGGATAAACTGGCGGCCTGCCGCAGAGTCGTCAATGGCAAAAGGAAATTCAATCTGATGACCGGAAACGTCACTGACTGTGACATTGCGTTGCAATTTCTTACCCACCACGGCTTCCAGTTCCTGTCCTACGGAAGCGATAAATTTCTGTTCGCGACTCCTTGGCTTCCAGCTTTCTTCCGCATGGCTAATGGCAATAGCCGTGTTCAGCACCTCGGTTACAGTGCGTGCCAAATTGTCTTGTCCAGTGACAGCTATCAACGCGCCACCTTCTGAAATTTTCACATCCATGAACTGTGCGCGGATTTTATCCAGGCGGTTTGGAGTGAGTTTTGCGCCGTGAGCGCTGACATGCATGAGTGTGTCGGCGTGGTCAATCACCAGCCATTGGCCGTTGCCCGACGGTTCCAGAAATAGCCCAAGGTGTTCGCCGTCATCAAAAGTGTATGGATTTTGCAAGGTTATCGTTGATTTCGTTGTGACGAGAAACGGGTTGGGATTGTTTGGTCTGCTGGTTGGTGTACCAGTCATGCCGACTACCGTGACGGACGAGGATGCATCCCATATCTTCAAGCGCCTTGACCCAAGGCACGTCTTTTCATTTATGCGACTATCCGCTCTTCAACCTTGTGGACATATGGCACATGCCCCGATTCCAGATCATTCAGCAAATCCTTCAGGTTTTCGGCAAGCTCTTCCTTATGCTTCCCCTGAGTTTGGTAGTCGGGGTATTCATTCAGGAAGCCGATAAAGAAATCGCCGTCCTGCCAAAATGTAAATTTAACTGTTCGCATAATCGATCTCCTTATGGCGTCAATATTAAGTGCTTTTTCGTTAAAAGCAAGGGCGAGTTGCAATGAAAAGAAGTCGTCGGTTGTGCGCGCCCAAGCGGAGGTCGAAACTGCCATCAAGGAGCGTGATATGGCCGCAAGCCGCTGGGATGAGCGCGTCGCGCAACGCAAAGCGAGCATCGTTAAGCTGAGAGGGGAATTGAACGACCTCAAAAAACAACTTGCGGAACGACCCGTCCAAAGATAGGAAAGCTGGAAATTCAAAAAAATAAGTGCGCAGCAAAAAACCTCGGCAACCAGAAACAGACGTTTTGTTTGTCGGCTGTGAACGAAACGTTGGTCCGGGATGGTGATTTGCGTTCGACCAGAAAACTGGCTGAATCAGGCGACGCATCAATTGCCAAGCTGACCTCATCCAGCCTCGCGCGAAGAAATAATGGCTCAAGAACCTTCCTTGCTAACCGTGCCACGTCAAGTCGCACGCGACATCATTTACACTCAACAATTGCTTAATCGAGTGCTGTGTCCATCAGGCCCGAAAATGCTTGGACTGGAAAACCTCTCATAAGGTATTATTTGGTCTACGCAGTAGACGGACTGGTCCGGCACTGTATGCTGCAATATGAATGTGAATTGAAGAGAGGAAGCATAAGATGAAGATTGCAAAAAATGTTTTGGAACTGATAGGCAATACACCATTGGTGCAATTAAACCGCGTGAGCCAAGGCATAGATGCCACCATCCTTGCCAAGTTGGAATTCTTCAGTCCTGCGCTCAGCGTTAAGGATCGTATCGCCGCATCAATGATCGAAGCTGCTGAAAAAGAAGGCAAAATAAAACCAGACACAATTATCTTGGAGCCAACGTCTGGCAATACCGGCATTGGCCTTGCTATGGTTTGTGCAGCTCGCGGTTATAAGTGCACTTTCATTATGCCGGAAAACATGAGTCGTGAGCGCCGCCTGTTGATGAAGGCTTATGGCGCAGAACTTATTCTAACTCCAAGCACGGACGGTATGCCCGGGGCAATGAAGAGGGCAAAGGAAATGGCTTTAGCCGATCCGCGCTACCTTATACTGCAGCAATTCTCTAATCGCGCTAATCCCGCCATCCACCGTACCACTACCGCCGAAGAAATCATACGCGACACCGATGGCCTGATAGATATCTTTGTTGCGGGTGTGGGAACTGGGGGCACTATCACTGGTGTAGGTGAAGCATTAAGAGAAATCTACTCGGGCGTGCAAATAATTGCCGTGGAACCCGATGCCTCGCCCGTACTTTCCGGTGGCGAGCGTGGCCCGCATGCTATTCAAGGTATAGGGCCAGGTTTTATACCTGAAATACTCAATAAAAATATATTCCACGAGGCAGTACGTGTTAAAGATGAAGATGCATTCAATATGGCCCGGCGCCTGGCAAAGGAGGAAGGCCTGCTGGTCGGTATTTCCTCCGGTGCGGCAGTTTGGGCTGCCCTTGAAATTGCCAAGCGTCCGTTAAATGTTGGCAAGATGATCGTGGTGATGATCCCGTCGTTTGGTGAGCGGTATTTGTCCACTAAATTGTTTGCTGACCTGGATGTGGATTAGCCAGCTGTTGTGCAGAATTCAGTACACTGAAAAGCAGGTTGTCAATAATAAACCCAGATAGTGCATTAGATTCGATACAAGGTGATTTGCTGGCCTCCGTTCGCCCTGAGCCAGTCGAAGGGCACAGCGTTCCGGTGCATGTAGTTCGACAAGCTCACCACGAACGGCTTAATGGATTATTTGGGATAAACGCTATTCATTAAAAACCATTTTGACGGTTGGTGCCGTTTGTGTATAATGCGCGACTCTGTAAAACCGCATTCAAGCGAGGTTGTTATGTACGCAGTAATCAAGACTGGTGGTAAGCAATATCGTGTTGTCGCAGGCGAAACCCTGAAAATTGAAACCGTTGCTGGTGAAGTCGGTAGTGCGATCGTGCTGGACAAGGTGCTCATGGTCGGCAGTGGCGATAAAGTATCCGTTGGCCAACCTCTATTGGCTGGCGCTACTGTCACGGCAACCATAATTTCAAATGGTCGTGGCGAGAAGATCAGAATCTTCAAGATGCGGCGACGTAAGCATTACCAAAAACATCAAGGTCATCGTCAAAACTTCACCGAGATCCGCATTGACGGCATTTCGGCGTAATATTGAAGGAGAAGAAACATGGCATCAAAAAAAGGTGGCGGCAGTACCAGTAACGGTCGCGATTCACACTCAAAACGCCTCGGCGTGAAATCTTATGGCGGCGAATTAATCAGCGCCGGCAGCATTATCGTAAGACAGCGCGGTACGCGATTCCACGCTGGTGACAACGTTGGCATGGGCAAGGATCACACCTTGTTTGCGAAAATTGATGGCAAGGTAGTGTTCGCCGTCAAAGGTGCGCAAAGACGCAAGACTATCTTCGTGGTTCCAGCTTAAGTACTTCTAGCCAAGTACAATGAGCCCTATCGCGAGGTAGGGCTTTTTTATTTGGGATATCAGACATCATGAAATTCATCGACGAATCAAAAATTGAAGTCATCGCAGGCGATGGCGGCAATGGTGCGGCCAGCTTTCGGCGAGAAAAATATATCGACAAGGGTGGCCCCGATGGCGGGGATGGCGGTTGGGGTGGCAGCGTGTATGCGCTCGCAGACCGCAATATCAACACCCTGGTGGATTATCGTTTTGCGCGCCATCACCGCGCGCGCAATGGTGAAGCCGGGCGTGGCGCAGATTGCTATGGTAAAGGTGCGGATGATGTTGTTCTGCGCATGCCGGTCGGCACTGTCATCACTGATATTAATACTGGTGAATTGATTGCCGACCTGGATCATGATGGGCAAAAAATGTTGCTCGCCCAAGGTGGCAAAGGCGGCTTAGGCAATCTGCACTTTAAATCCAGTACCAACCGCGCCCCGCGTCAATGCACCCCAGGTGTTGAAGGTGAACGGCGCGAACTGCAATTAGAGTTGAAAGTACTCGCCGACGTGGGTTTGCTGGGCATGCCCAATGCAGGCAAATCGACTTTCATTCGCGCGGTTTCCGCTGCCCGTCCCAAGGTGGCCGACTATCCCTTTACCACGCTACACCCGAACTTGGGCGTGGTGCGGGTATCGGCCGAAAAGAGTTTTGTTATCGCCGACATCCCCGGCCTGATTGAAGGCGCCGCAGAAGGTGCGGGGCTGGGACACCAGTTTTTACGCCATTTAATGCGTACCCGTTTGCTGTTGCACTTGGTCGACATTGCCCCGATGTACGAGGGCGTCGATCCGGTGCATGAAGCCAATTCAATTCTGAATGAATTAAAAAAATATGATGAAGCGCTGTATAACAAGCCGCGCTGGCTAGTACTTAACAAGCTTGATCTGCTACCAGATAAAGATGAAAAGATCGCCGCTTTTCTGAAAGAATTCCACGACTACACACGTTATTTTGCTATCTCCGCGATTAATGGTGATGGCTGTAAAGAGCTGTGCTATGCCATTATGGAGCACGTGGAGCAGGTTGCCAGGCAGGAAGAGTTGGACCATGCCGAAAGCGCCAAAAAAACCGATACCTTAATACTTTAATGCATCATGAAAACCATTCTGACTCAGTGCAAACGCATCGTCGTCAAAGTTGGAAGCAGCCTGGTCACCAACCAGGGTGAAGGACTAGACATCCCCGCAATCCGAAACTGGGCGCAGCAAATTGCTACGCTGCGTGAAGATGGGCACAAAGTCGTATTGGTCTCCTCTGGCGCGATTGCCGAAGGCATGCAGCGACTAGGCTGGAAACAACGTCCCAGCGCCGTGCATGAATTGCAGGCTGCTGCTGCAGTCGGTCAGATGGGCTTGATACAGGTGTACGAAAGCTGCTTTAGCGCACACGGCCTGCATACAGCACAGATATTGCTTACCCATGCCGACCTCGCCGATCGTGAACGCTATCTCAATGCACGTTCTACCCTGTGCACTCTGCTGACCCTTGGCGTTATTCCTGTCATCAATGAGAATGACACTGTGGTTACCGATGAAATCAAGTTTGGCGACAACGACACTTTAGGCGCATTGGTTGCCAACCTGATTGAAGCTGATGCGCTCATTATCCTCACTGATCAGATCGGCCTTTACACTGCCGATCCGCGCAAAGATCCAAATGCTACGTTAGTTAGTTTGGCACAGGCTGGCGATGAAAAGCTTGAAGCCATGGCAGGTGGTGCAGGAAGCCACATCGGGAGCGGTGGCATGCTTACCAAGGTGCTCGCCGCAAAACGTGCTGCACGGAGCGGTGCGCACACTGTGATCGCGTCTGGCCATGAAATAGACGTGTTGCCACGCCTGATGCGTGGCGACAGTATCGGCACTCTACTGGAAGCACAGACGTTACCTCTGAATGCGCGCAAACAATGGTTGGCGGATCATCTGCAAATCAGCGGCAAGGTGACGCTGGATGCTGGCGCAGTCCATGCGCTGCGTAACGAAGGCAAGAGCCTGCTACCGGTTGGCATCACCAATGTGAGCGGGGAATTCGAGCGCGGCACAGTGGTCGCCATTTTGGATACGAATGGGCAAGATATCGCACGCGGCCTGATCAACTACAATGCTACAGAAACGCGTCGCATCGCCGGTCATCCCAGTAACGAAATTGAGTCCCTCTTGGGTTATGTTGATGAGCCAGAGCTGATACATCGAGACAACTTGATTTTATTGTGAACCATAAGCTAAATTTCTGATTCTCAATGCGCTTATAACCGCAACTACTCATAGCACATCTCAAAAAGTACCCACTAGATTACCTTCCCTGGATTCATCAAATTATTCGGGTCGAGTGTGTGCTTGATGCTGCGCATCAACTCTAATTCCAGCGCACTTTTGTAATGACTTATCTCGTTACGCTTGAGCTGCCCCAGTCCATGCTCCGCGCTGATACTGCCGTTTAGTCCATGCACGATGTCATACACGATGCTGTTGACCTGTTGGCTTTGCTCGATGAAGGCCGGGTTTTGCGCTGAATCCAGCATTGAGATGTTGTAGTGAATGTTGCCATCGCCGATATGGCCGAAGGCAACGATGCGCAGACCATTGAATACGGCATGCAGGGCGGCATTTGCCTGAGCGATGAATTCTGCCACGTGGCTGATCGGCACGGCGACGTCATGTTTGATACTGATGCCCTCGCGTTTCTGCGCTTCGCTAATATT
>CAZPUT010000055.1:0-8810 GCA_964589845.1 uncultured Candidatus Nitrotoga sp.
CGGCGATCCAAAAGTCGCTTACGCGGCTTCATGAATAATTCGTGCCGAATCAATAAGACCCGGTAGGCAAAACCATCCGCATCAAGAAAAGTCCTTACCAAGTAGCAGGCGTGCTGACCCTGAAGGGACAAAGCCTGGACGGACGAGACCAAGACGATAGCGTGTTGATTCCGGTCACCACTGCCCAGCGCAAGCTGTTCGGCTCCCAATTTCAAGGCACTGTGCGCCTCATTATGGCCCAAGCGACCTCGATCCAGGACATGCCCGCGGCCGAACATTCCATTAACCTGTTACTGCGCCAGCGCCACCGCCTTCAGGGGACGACTAAAAATGATTTCACGGTGCGCAACCTCACTGCTCTGGCGAATACCGCTGCCGAAACCACCCGTGTAATGTCCGTCATGCTCGGCGCCATCGCATCCATCTCCCTGCTGGTGGGCGGCATCGGCATCATGAACATCATGCTGGTCTCGGTCACCGAACGCACTAGGGAAATCGGCATCCGCATCGCTATTGGTGCCCGCCGGCGGGACATCTTGTTACAGTTCCTGCTTGAAGCAATCACTATTTCCATTGTTGGTTGCTTGGTAGGTGTGGGGCTTGGTATCGGTGGCGCAGTGCTGGTAAACCAGCTTACCCAGACTGCCGTGGTTATTACCATAAGTTCCGTTGTCATGGCGTTCATGGTGGCGGCCGCTGTGGGGGTGTTTTTTGGTTTTTATCCGGCTAGAAAAGCAGCTCACATGGAACCGATTGAAGCGTTGCGCTATCAATAGAAACTTAAATTTTAAGATCTGAGGTAGGTTGAAAAATGTGGACAATGCCTATCCCGGACACCCCGGCTATTCAATTAACAAATGACTGACGGATAGTTTTTTCATCAGGCAATGCACTTACATGCCAATGTATGAGCTCTATTCCCGCAGCGGACAGCGCTTCCTTTTTCTTTGCATCCGCTTTAACGCGCATTTCCTTCTCATGTGTTTTGTCATCAAGCTCTACGGCGGCAATGACAGTTGAATCCTTAAGACATACAATAAAATCAAGGCTCATACGGCTGATACGGTTGTTCCACACACCGAAATTAAATCCCTTCTTCACGCCAACCACCTGGGATAGCTGTACTTGTGCTAACACAATACACTGAGGCAGTGCTGCAACAAGGCGGTGATAAAGAATTTGCTCTGGTTCTGACAGTGGTTTTTTTGCATAGTATGGCCAAGCCACATTGCATTCACCAGAAGGCTTACGTTTTTTTAGAAAAACAAGAATAATTGCAATAATTATTATTAGAACGATTGCAGCTAATAGCGTCTTCATCATACGATATCCTCAAAGGTATTAAACGATCTAAACCAAATATTTCAGTATCAAATCTTAATTAGAAAATGATACAGATGGAATTAAAATTTTTGTTGGAGTGCAGCTTGTCCGAACACTACAGCTTGTCACTAAAAATAATAGCGGCACCTTTTGTCTAATCTTTAATTGCAAATAGAGCGATTGCTTTCAGCCTATTCAGGCGGCTTGATGTAACTGCCATATCTTAGTTCCCGCTAACAAAAAACTACACAAGGCAGCATAACGGCCAGACTGCTAAGTGCACCAAATGCTTGTCACTGGCAAGCCCAGAATATATGTCGAAGCATATTTTCGAAAAATAATTGCAATGTGGACAAATCTCGGCGCGTCACCCTGTCCTAAACCGCATGTCTTCGCACTCAGATATTTTTCCCCTATTTAATACTAAATTAAAATGAATCAGAAAATTGACAAAGACTGCTGGTGCTAGCATTGCAGAATTGCGGAAGTTTTTCGATGGCACGGGGCAATGTTCCAATACTGGAAACATATCGCCGCACAATTAGCAAACTGAGCCGTTAAGAAACCTTGTGTTGCGTTAACAATTAGCAGAGTGGAAGAAGGATATAAAGCGGCCTGAGGCTTTCCGAAAGATCTTACATTCGCCTTATGCGTGCAAAAAATCAGGGGAAATGAAAAAAGGCCTGCAGCGATGCAAGCCTTATTCTATATGGTGGGTCGTCAGGGACTTGAACCCCGGACCAAAGGATTATGAGTCCTCTGCTCTAACCAACTGAGCTAACGACCCAATACTTGTTTGAAGCACTTTTCAAAGTGCGCTCATTATAATTAACTCTCGCCGTCGAGAAAGCTTTTCAGCTTGTCTGAGCGAGACGGATGACGGAGCTTGCGCAATGCTTTTGCCTCGATTTGGCGGATACGTTCGCGTGTCACGTCGAATTGTTTACCTACCTCTTCAAGGGTGTGGTCAGTATTCATTTCTATACCAAAGCGCATGCGCAGCACCTTGGCTTCACGCGGTGTGAGCGAATCGAGAATGTCTTTGGTGACATTGCGCAAGCTATCGTATACCGCTGCTTCAATGGGTGCCAAAGTATTGGAATCTTCAATAAAGTCGCCCAGATGCGAATCATCATCGTCGCCTACTGGGGTTTCCATGGAAATCGGTTCCTTGGCAATCTTCAAGATTTTGCGGATCTTGTCTTCGGGCATTTCCATCTTTAGCGCCATGGTTGCAGCATCCGCTTCCAGCCCGGTTTCTTGCAAAATTTGACGCGAAATGCGATTCATCTTATTGATGGTTTCAATCATGTGCACCGGGATACGTATGGTGCGAGCCTGATCTGCGATGGAACGCGTAATGGCTTGGCGTATCCACCAGGTGGCATACGTCGAAAATTTGTAACCACGGCGATATTCGAATTTATCTACCGCTTTCATCAGTCCGATGTTGCCTTCCTGAATCAGATCGAGAAACTGCAAGCCACGGTTGGTGTATTTTTTGGCAATGGAAATCACCAGACGCAGGTTAGCTTCAATCATGTCACGCTTGGCGCGACGTGCTTTGGCTTCGCCGTTGGTCATTTGTTTGTTGATTTCTTTCAGATCACGAATGGGGATGCCCACACGTTGCTGCAAATCAAGCAACTTCTGTTGTTGCTCGACGATGGCAGCCTGGAAACGTGATAGTGTTTCGCTATAAGGTTTTTTGGCAGCCACTTCGCGCGCTACCCAATCAAGCCGCTCTTCGTTGCCCGGAAAGGTCGTAATAAAATGCGGCCGCGGCATGCGCGACTTGGTAACGCATAGCTCCTGAATGATGCGCTCATGACTGCGCACTTCTTCCACCAAGTGGCGCATGGTGTCGCAAAGTGCATCTACCTGCTTGGCGGAAAAACGGAATTGTGTAAGCTCTGCGGAAATCTGCTCCTGCAGTTTGTTGTATTGTGCACTACGGTAACCATGCTTCTCATAGGCTTTACCGATCTTGATAAACAGGTCACGAATGATTGCGAAACGCTCCAGCGCATCAATCTTGAGTTTGGCCAGATTGGCTGCAGCAATAGCCTCGGTATCTTCTTCGTCGCCTTCTACATCTTCTTCTTCATCCTCCATGGCTTCATCGCTAAGCTCCTCTTCAACGATTATGGACTCATCCTCAGGCTCAATGAAGCCATCGACAATTTCGTCAATACGCAATTCCTCACGTATAACTTTATCGACTAGCATTAGAATTTCGGCAATGGTGGTCGGGCAGGCAGAAATCGCCTGAATCATATGCTTCAGGCCTTCCTCAATACGTTTGGCAATGACGATTTCATCTTCGCGCGTGAGTAAGCCCACTGTTCCCATTTCGCGCATATACATGCGCACAGGGTCAGTAGTACGGCCAAATTCCGAGTCTACTGTAGAAAGTGCTGCCTCAGCAGCCTCCACCGCATCTTCGTCGGCCACCACAGGTGCCGCATCCGACATAATCTGATTTTCAGCATCGGGAGCATCATCACACACGGTGATGCCCATATCGTTGATCATGCTGACGACGCCTTCAATCTGCTCGGCTTCCAGCATTTCTGGCAGATGATCGTTGATTTCGCCAAAAGTCAAATAGCCGCGCTCTTTGCCCAGGATGATCAAAGCCTTCAGGCGAGTGCGCCGTGCCTCAATATCCTTTGCCAGCTCTACAGGGTCAGCAATCTGCTTTGCAAGTGATGCCTGTTTGGCTGAAGTAGATGTTTTCTTGTCTTGCTGAGTTGCCATATTCGGTGGATTCCCATTTAATTAAATGAGTTAACACATTGCGGGTTAACACAATGCTTTTGAAAAGGGTGCGGATTATACCCGATTTTGCAAAAACTTTCCGCACACCAATTTTGCATTGCCTTCATTTGAGTTCGCTACGTTGTAATAGTTGCAAATAGAGTGATCGTTCTTGTTCGTCCAAGCCCTTCATTCCTGTGCCATGCATTTTTGCATGCAAAACCTGCAATTGCTGTTTGCGCTGTTCATTGCGTAATCGGGTTAATACATCTTGAAACTCTGCTTCTACATTAAAAGTTTCACCCCATTGCATGATTTCAGCTTGCTCTACCGCTAATAATGATTCATACACTGTGCCTTGAAAATTCTGGATCATGGCTGCACTACTTAGCGCCCCTTCTTGCAGGTGCGACCATTCGGTCAGCGCAATAATCGCTGCTGCTTCCGCCCCCACTGGCATCCAATGTTCTGGTAACTCCCGCGCCAGATCGGGCTGAAATAATAAGCAGCGCAGTAACACACGCAAGTTTGATACGACAGGACGTGCTGCTTTTTGTAGCGCGCGACGTGGCGAAGCGCCTATCGGTTTGATCGCATACAGCGCTTCCAATTCCGCCTGGGTAATCCCCGCCAACACCGCCACTTCCTTACGCAGCAATAGCGCGGTAGTGGGCGCAGAGATAACTGTCAGCAAAGGCTTGGCGCGCTGCAACAAGGCAGTGCGCCCTTCCTGGGTATGCAGGTCAACTTGCGTGGATAATTCACGCAACACATAACTGGACAGCGGCAACGCCTCCTGCAGTAGCTGCTCAAATGCCGCTGTTCCATGCTCTCGCACAAAGCTATCAGGATCGTGTCGCGAAGGCAGAAAAAGGAAGCCGATGTTTTTACCATCTATCAATTGCGGAAGTGCATTCTCCATCGCGCGCCACGCCGCACGCTGTCCTGCTGCATCGCCATCAAAACAGAACATCACTTTATCGGTCAAGCGCAGCAGCTTTTGCACGTGATAGGGCGTAGTCGCCGTTCCCAACGTGGCGACGGCGTATTCAATACCATGCTGGGCAAGTGCTACCACATCCATATAGCCTTCTACTACCAAAACCTGCCGCTTGGTGCGTATTGCTTTCAGCGCCTGGAACAGGCCGTATAACTCGCGTCCTTTTTCGAATAGTACGGTCTCCGGCGAGTTCAGATACTTGGGATCACCCGAGTCCAGCACTCGCCCACCAAAGCCAATCACCTGCCCGCGCGCATTCACAATGGGAAACATTATGCGGTCACGGAAACGGTCGTAACGGTTGCCGTCCTCGTTTTCTATTACAAGACCCGTCTCCAAGAGGCTACTGTCCTGATAGTTTGCGAAGACACTTCCCAAATTTTGCCAGCCCTCCGGCGCATAGCCGATGCCAAAGCGTAACGCTATTTCGCCATTTAAGCCGCGCCGCTTAAGATAGTCGATGGCGGGTGACGACTGCTTGAGCTGGTCGCGATAATAACGTGTTGCAGACTGCATCACTTCGTACAAATCAGGAGTAACTTTATGCTGTTGCGCTTGTTCCGGCATAGAAGCTTCGCATGGCACCGTCACGCCAGCACCGCGCGCCAATTCTTCCACGGCATCGACAAAACCCAACCCGCCGTGCTCCATAACAAACCCTATAGCCGTACCATGCGCGCCGCAGCCAAAGCAGTGATAAAACTGCTTATTTTGACTGACGGTAAACGAGGGGGATTTTTCGTTGTGGAAAGGGCAGCAGGCAACATAATTAGCGCCAGCTTTTTTAAGCGGAACGTAACGCTCAATTACATCCACAATGTCGAGACGGTTGAGCAAATCATGAATGAAATTTTTTGGAATCATCCTGGCTCCGCCTCTCGTTTTACCAATGTGTTATGTACACCGAGGAGTAATTGATTACTGATTTTACGTAATTCGAGACAGATTCATATTCACTGCAGCTATCATTAATTCGTGAACGCGAAAACGACTGTGTGATTAAGTGGTGGACTACGACTTTACGGTGCGAATTCAATATTCATTCACATTGCTTAATTTAAGCAATGCACAATAAATAATGTTACTTAGATAAACGCGCCTTCACCAGCGCTGAAACTTTGCCCATATCTGCTCGACCCGCTAGTTTCGTCTTTAGCAACGCAATCACCTTGCCCATTTCCTGGGCACTCTGAACACCACTACTGGCAATGGCTTCGCTGACTGCACCTTCAACTTCGGCTTCAGTCATAGGCTGCGGCATATATGTTTGCAGTACACTGATTTCAAACTTCTCAATGTCGGCCAACTCTTGCCGAGCTGCCGCTTCAAACTGGATAATTGAATCGCGCCGTTGCTTGATCATTTTATTGATGACTGCAATGACGTCAGCATCTGATAACTCGATACGTTCATCTACCTCGCGTTGCTTGATTGCGGCCAGCAACAAGCGGATAGCACCGAGGCGCACCGAATCCTTAGCGCGCATGGCCGTCTTCATGTCTTCTCTGATTTGCTGCGTCAGATTCATGTTGAATTCAATCTCGCGGGAAATTTAACGGCTGACTCCGCATCAATGCGTAGTCGCTAACAACTGGGGATTAATATAACTTTGGCGGCAGGACTTGGCTACGCAGGCGCTTGTAATGCCGTTTCACGGCAGCAGCCAGCTTGCGTTTACGTTCCGCTGTAGGTTTTTCATAGAATTCGCGAGCGCGCAATTCTGTTAGCAAACCAGTCTTTTCCACTGAACGCTTAAAACGACGCATCGCCACTTCAAACGGTTCATTTTCCTTAACACGCACAGTCGTCATAAACAAACTACCCTTCAACAAAAAATTAAGGGCGCGATTCTACCAAAATATCGCACTATTCCACAACCTGAATTTAGATGTTCTTTTCTAAGGCATTGCAAATGCCTTACCATCTCCCCGTTTCGTCTTCCAGCGAAGGCCTTCATGCAACCAGTTTTTTATCATACAAAGGACTACTGTAGTATCGGTTAAAATATGACGCATTTTGAAAATCCATACAAAGGTAACGGCGATATGAAAGCGAGCATTAAATGGGTAGAGCAGGTTTCCTTCTTGGGCGAAACCGAAAGCGGTCATGCCATCCTGATGGATGGTCCTCCCGAAGGTGGTGGCCGTAATCTCGGGCCGCGTCCAATGGAGCTGGTGCTGCTCGGCACGGGCGGCTGCACCACTTACGACGTTATTCACATCCTCAAGAAAAGCCGCCAACAAGTGACGAATTGTGTGGTAAACATCGAAGCCGAACGGGCTGTAGAAGACCCCAAGGTCTTTACCAAGATTCACTTTCATTTTATTGTGACCGGTAAATATCTCAAACTCGAGCAAGTTGAGCGTGCCATCCAGCTTTCTGCTGAAAAATTCTGCTCGGCCTCTATTATGCTAAGCAAAATGGCGAACATTACGCACGATTTTGAGGTAATTCAGGAAATACTTTAAGCAATTGAAACTCAAGTCCGCCCCTATAAAAACTTCACAATTTTTTAATTTGAATAAGATGTTGCATAAATACAACAATTATTTCAAACAAAGAATATATACTTTTAAACGTTGTATACTCATAAACAGTAGGCTACAAAAAAATTGTTGGTAAATAAATAAATTACTTACAAATTTAAATGGTTACGTAATTATTACCATTTGGGTAGCTTCAGTAGAAGTTTGATTATGATTAATCCAGTTGGGTTTAACGTTCCGAAAATGCATGCAGAAGTGACGACTTAAAAGTTTTTTACTGAAGAACCAACATAACGTTTCCAAGGAGGCAACAAACAATGAAGCTCAAAAATAGAACATTATTTCAGCAAATGTCATTAGTCTTTACGCCGCTAGCATTACTCGCACTAGCTCCTCAAGCCTATTCAGCAGATTATGCAGATTATGCAGCAGGTACAGGCGTGGATGTCAAGACCAATGTCGGTGGGCTATACGCACCCCGTCAAAAGGAAGCAGCTACCTTTACTGAAGCTTTGACGGGCGGCAAGACTACCGCCAATATACAATACCGCTATGAAAATGTTGATCAGCCCAAACACGCTACCGGCGGCACCCCTCTTAAACAGGCTAGTGCTTCAACTATCCGGTTGCGTTTGGGTTATGAGACAGCTGAGTACATGGGGTTCGGTGGTCTGGTTCAAATTGAGCATATCTCAGCCAACGATGCATACAACAGCAGGGTAAATGGCCAGACTAGTTATTCTGTTGTGGGAGATCCCAAGGGCACTGAAATCAATCAAGCCTATTTAAGTTATAGTGGCATACCCCAGACCAGAGTAAAACTTGGTCGTCAGCTCATCAGGCTAGACAACGATCGTTGGGTCGGTAACGTCGTTTGGCGCCAAAACCATCAAACGTATGATGGCGTCACAGCGGTCAACCAATCGCTCCCTGACACTACAATCACGGCAGCTTTTATTACCAATGCGAACCGTGTGTTCACTGACGGCGCTGTCACCAGCGGATCCCCAAGCGGATCAGGATTCGGCAATCATGCGATGAGGACTACCCTCCTTAACGCCAACTACAAGGGATTGGGCTTTGCTGAATTGGTTGGTTATGGTTATTTCCTGGATTATGATCCCTCCGCAGGAGCGTTTGGCGTGAACAACTCAACGAAAACAATTGGTGCCAGAATGAAAGGCGATGCGCCAATGGGTGACAACAAACTTCTATATGCAGCAGAGTATGCGAGACAGTCC
>CAZPUT010000056.1:0-8363 GCA_964589845.1 uncultured Candidatus Nitrotoga sp.
ACGATGGACGCGGGGATGCCGGTCTCGCCGAATTTTCCTTCCAGCGATAGACCCGGGGTGATGATGGTGGCCTTGATCGGGTCGAGCATGTTGAAGCCCGGCGCCAGGTTGCCGAAGCCATGCCAGCGATCATCTGCACACAGCATCCAGTCTGCGCGCGATGCCATGCCTTCTTCGGCGAGATAGTCCGGCCCCCAGACCTTGAACCACCAGTCCGCCCCCCATTCTTCATCCACCTTGCGCATGGCACGACGAAAGTCGAGCGCTTCAGCAATGGATTCTTCTACCAGAGCGGTGCCGCCGGGAGGCTCCATCATTGCCGCAGCCACATCGCATGACGCGATAATGGCGTACTGCGGGCTGGTAGAGGTATGCATCATATAGGCTTCATTGAAGCAGTCGCGATCCAGTTTGCGCGCCTCGCTGTCCTGCACCAAAATCTGTGAGGCTTGACTCAATCCGGCCAACATTTTATGTGTCGATTGTGTGGAAAACACCATGGATTCCTTGCATGGCTTACGGCCTTGGCCGATGGCGTGCATATCCTTGTAGAAATCATGAAAGGCGGCATGTGGTAACCATGCCTCGTCGAAAAGCAGGGTATCAATTTGTCCATCCAGCATCTGCTTGAGGGTTTCCACGTTGTACAACACGCCATCGTAAGTACTCTGAGTGATAGTCAGGATTCGCGGCTTTTGCTTTTTATTCTTGATGAACGGATTGGCATCGATCTTGCGCTGGATGGTCTCCATTTTAAATTCGTCCAGTGAAATCGGTCCGATGATGCCGAAATGATTGCGTGTCGGCATCAGGAATACGGGTATTGCGCCAGTCATGATGATGGAATGCAGGATGGATTTATGACAGTTGCGATCCACCACCACGATGTCGTCTGGTGCGACGGTGGAATGCCATACGATTTTATTTGATGTAGAGGTGCCGTTTGTCACAAAGAATAGGTGATCGCAATTGAAAATACGCGCTGCATTTCGCTCGCTGGCCGCTACTGGTCCGGTATGGTCGAGCAGCTGACCCAGCTCGTCGACTGAGTTACACACGTCTGCACGCAACATATTTTCGCCAAAGAATTGATGAAACATCCGACCTACCGGCGATTTCAGGAAAGCCACCCCGCCCGAATGGCCGGGGCAATGCCAAGAATAGGAACCATCTTGCGCGTAATTAACCAGCGCGCGGAAAAATGGCGGGGCGAGTGAGTCCAAATATAATCGGGCTTCGCGGAGGATGTGCCGCGCCACGAATTCCGGCGTATCTTCATGCATATGAATAAACCCATGCAGTTCGCGCAGGATGTCATTCGGGATATGGCGTGAAGTACGCGTTTCACCGTATAGATAGATGGGAATATCGGCATTTTTAAAGCGGATCTCTTCCACGAAAGCACGGATGCTTTTCAGTGCAATTGCTGTCTCTTCTTTGCTACCGCCGCCGAATTCCTCATCGTCAATCGATAGCAAAAAGGCTGAAGCGCGGCTTTGCTGCTGCGCGAATGAAGTCAAATCTCCGTAACTTGTTATACCCAGCACCGCCATGCCTTCTTTCTGGATAGCCTCGGCCAAAGCGCGCACGCTCAGGCCACTGGAATTTTCCGAGCGGAAATCCTCGTCGATGATGATGATGGGAAAATCAAATTTCATTCAGTGCTCCTTGGTGGGGAATATCTGCCGGGCAGCGAGTTGGCGCGGATTGTCGCAGATTTAGATAACGTGGGTAGTGTTAAATAACATTAAGAATTATGTTATCCGGTAACGTGAATAAGGATTGCCAGCTGCATTAACGGGGACGATTAAATGGAGTTTATTAAAAATCTTAATGCTATTCTGGCGCAGTTAGTCGCGCGGGAGATAGGGGTTATTCAGGGCTTGGACCAGCTCAGTCAGTACCGCACGAAACTGCTGTTCGTCACAACCCATTAGTACTGCATCCTCCAGCGCATCTTGGCAGATTTGGCGGATTTCTTCCATGTTCTCGCTCAGCACCTTGTTCTTTTCCACGCACGCGATCACCTCGCCTGTGGGGCTGCGCCAAATCGTTTGTGGACATGATGCCATTAAATTTATGCCTCTATATGATTCAGTAGAACTCAATGAACGGTTGGAATGTAGCCATGCATCTGATTCTATATTTTGGGTAGCGTAACCCCAACCTGCCCCTGATACTTGCCGCCCCTATCTTTGTATGAGACTTCGCATACTTCGTCGGACTCGAAGAAAATCACCTGCGCCACGCCCTCATTGGCGTAAATTTTCGCCGGTAAAGGTGTGGTATTGGAAAATTCCAGCGTCACATAACCCTCCCATTCCGGCTCTAATGGGGTGACATTGACGATGATGCCGCATCGCGCGTAGGTAGATTTACCCAAGCAAATGGTCAGTATGTTGCGGGGGATGCGGAAGTGTTCCACAGTGCGTGCCAGCGCGAAAGAGTTGGGCGGGATGATGCAATAGTCGCTCTTGAGCTCGACAAAAGAGTTGGCATCGAAATTCTTCGGATCGACGATCGTGCTATTGATGTTGGTGAACAGCTTGAATTCGTCTGAGCAACGGATGTCATAGCCGTAGCTCGACGTGCCATATGACACGATGCGCTGGCCATTCTGTTCTTTCACCTGCCCCGGTTCGAACGGATCAATCATGCCGTGCTCTTTGGCCATGTGGCGTATCCACTTGTCTGATTTAATGCTCATGGTTAGTTCGATACAGCAGTTATGTTCAAGGGAAAAGAATGAAAATATAAATGCTTTATGACACTTTGCACTTTGCGTTTTTTCATTACGTTTTTTGCATCACGATTTTTGGGAATGCCGCGCTATAGTCTTGCGCCATTTCAGCAATTTTTACCGCCAGACGTCGCGCAATCTGTTTGTACTCCTTGGCAATTGCACCGTCTGGGTCGGCCATTAAGGTTGGGTTGCCGGAATCGGCCTGTTCGCGAATGCGGATGTCCAAAGGCAATGAACCGAGAAACTCTACTGTGTAGTCGTTACACATCTTTTCGGCTCCACCGCTCCCGAAGATATGTTCCTCATGCCCACATTTCGAGCAGATGTGCGTGCTCATGTTTTCCACGATACCCAGTATTTTTATGCTCACCTTCTCGAACATTTTGAGTCCCTTGCGCGCATCCATCAGTGCGATGTCCTGTGGAGTGGTTACGATGATCGCGCCGGTTACCGGTACTTTTTGCGACAGGGTCAGCTGGATATCACCAGTGCCGGGCGGCATGTCCACCACCAGATAGTCCAGCCCATCCCAGCGCGTCTGATTCAACAATTGATCCAGCGCCTGAGTGACCATCGGGCCGCGCCAGACCATCGGCACATCCTCGCCTTGAATCATGAAGCCGATGGACATGACCTGCAGTCCATGCCCCTGCATTGGCTCGACCGACTTGCCATCGCGCGATACGGGCTCGCCTTTGATACCCATCATGGTGGGTAGGGAAGGACCATAGATATCTGCATCCAGAATTCCGACGCGCGCACCTTCCGCAGCCAGGGCCAGCGCCAGATTCACCGCCGTAGTGGATTTACCCACGCCACCTTTTCCGCTGGCCACGGCAATAATATTTTTTACTCCATCAACCAGTTTTACGCCGCGCTGCACAGCATGGGGCACTACCTTGCTGCTCACATTCACGGAAAGCGTGTTGATACTTGGTAAAGCACTCCGCAGGTGATTTTCTACCATCACACGTATCTCGTCCCACACGCTTTTCGCCGGGTAGCCAAGCTGAATATCGAGCGATAAATTATCACCGCTGATCTTTATATTTTTTACCGACTTGCCCGCTACAAAATCTTTTTTTGTATTGGGATCAATCAACTTTGCCAATGTGGCTTGTACGTCTGCGTCGGTAAAACTCATGCGCTGCTCCTGCAATAAAAACGATGGGGGCAAGCATTCTACCCAAGATTACCCGTCACGCCTATAGTTCAATTTTGCTACAATTACGGCCCTTTACAAGGGGTTTTCTATTTATGCCGCGCAAGATACTGGTTACGTCCGCATTGCCTTATGCCAATGGCAGTATTCACTTGGGTCATTTGGTCGAGTACATTCAGACTGACATATGGGTGCGCTTCCAAAAAATGCTGGGCAACACATGTCATTACGTTTGTGCTGACGATACTCACGGCACGCCTGTCATGCTTCGCGCCGAAAAGGAAGGTATCACCCCGGAACAATTGATAGATCGCGTGTGGCATGAGCACAAGTCGGACTTCGATGGATTTCTTGTTGAGTTCGACCACTACGGCAGCACCAACAGCGCCGAGACCAAGGAATTCGCACAGGCGATTTATCTCAAACTTAGAGCCGCTGGCTTGATTGAAGTGCGTTCAGTCGAGCAGTTCTTCGACCCCGCCAAGAATATGTTTCTACCGGATCGTTTCATCAAGGGCGAATGCCCGAAGTGCCACGCCAAGGATCAATACGGCGACAACTGCGAAGCGTGCGGCACCACTTATGCGCCTACCGAACTGATCAACCCCTACTCCGCCGTGTCCGGTGCGCAACCCGAGCGGCGCAATTCCGACCACTATTTTTTCAAGCTCTCCGATTTGCGTTGCCAGGAATTCCTGCGCAAGTGGACGCGTAGCGATACGCTGCAATCGGAAGCCTCGAACAAGATGCAGGAATGGCTGGGCAGCGAAAGCGAAAACAAATTATCAGACTGGGATATCTCGCGCGACGCGCCCTATTTCGGCTTCGAGATACCCGATGCGCCGGGCAAATATTTCTACGTGTGGCTGGATGCGCCGGTGGGTTATATGGGCAGCTTCAAGCAGTTCTGCAACGCCAATAACATCAACTTTGATGACTACTGGAAACAAGGTTCCGATGCCGAGCTGTACCACTTCATCGGCAAGGATATTCTTTATTTTCACGCCTTGTTCTGGCCTGCGATGCTGCAACACGCCGGTTTCCGCACTCCGACAAAACTGTTCGCGCACGGCTTCCTCACCGTAAATGGCGAAAAGATGAGCAAATCGCGTGGTACTTTTATCACTGCCGATAGCTACCTCAAACAGGGACTCAACCCGGAATACCTGCGCTACTACTACGCCGCGAAACTCAACGGCACGATGGAAGATCTCGACCTGAATTTGGAAGATTTCGTCGCGAAGGTGAACAGTGATTTGATTGGCAAATACGTCAACATCGCCAGTCGATGTGCGGGATTCATTAACAACCGCTTCGGTGGAAAAATCACTTCCTTAGACTTCTCCGAAGACACAGAAACTGAGTTTAAGGGAATTACAGGCGGGGGCGTCCATTCTGGAAGCCGTTCAGTTGAGGCAAAAATACTAGAGAAATGTGATATCGCCCGGCCAGTTGGATTTGCCTACAAAGACCGTGATTACAACCGTGCATTACGCTTAATTATGACTGCGGCTGACGATGTAAATAAATGTATTGATGGCTGGAAGCCGTGGGATATCGCAAAAGACCCATCACGCGATAATGAGCTTCAATGGAAATGCTCCGTAGCCCTCGAGTGTTTTAGAAGACTTACGTGTATGTTGAAACCTGTGTTGCCTGAGTTAGCCAAACAAGTAGAAGCTTTCCTAAATATTGAACCACTTCAGTGGCCAAAAAATGAGTTTAATTCGAGATTGCCGGAAAGTCATAAAATCAATCCGTTTACTCCGCTTATGACCCGTGTTGACCAAAAACAAATTGACGCCATGATAGAAGCTAACAAACAAACTCTGGAACCTGCAACAGACACCCATTCACCAGCACGCCATGCCGAAGCGCAGCAACACACACCCTCTCCCCTAGCCCCTCTCCCGCCAGCGGGAGAGGGGAACAAGATTGCGCCCGTCGCCGAGACCATCAGCATCGACGAATTCAATAAGGTGGATTTGCGCGTGGCGAAAATAGTCAACGCCGAGCATGTGGAAGGTGCGGAGAAGCTGCTGAAACTGACGCTGGACATCGGCGAAGCGCAACCGCGCACCGTGTTCGCGGGCATCAAATCGGCTTACGATCCGGAAAAATTAAAGGGCCGCATGACGGTGATGGTTGCGAATCTTGCGCCACGCAAGATGAAATTCGGTTTATCGGAAGGTATGGTGCTGGCGGCTTCCGGCGATGCGCCTGGCTTATTCATTCTGAGTCCGGACGATGGCGCACAACCTGGCATGAGGATTAAGTAGTCCGCTCTATGAAACTGGCCGAATTTTTCCGCCCCAAATTACTTGACACACTACGGGGTTACAATCGCCAGCTTTTTGTCTCTGACCTGACCGCCGGTATTACTGTCGGCATCGTAGCGCTGCCATTAGCAATCGCTTTCGCTATTGCCTCCGGCGTTAAACCTGAGGCGGGCATTTTCACCGCCATCATTGCTGGCTTTATCATTTCTGCATTAGGCGGTTCGCGTGTGCAAATTGGCGGCCCCACCGGCGCATTCATCGTGATTGTATATGGCATCGTGATGCAGTATGGGCTGGCCAACCTGTTCATTTGCACCATCATGTCGGGCATTATGTTGCTGTTGATGGGGCTGTTTAAACTGGGTAGCCTGATCAAACTCATTCCGCACCCCCTGGTTATCGGCTTTACCAATGGCATTGCGGCATTGATTATGCTAAGCGAGGTGAAGGATTTTCTTGGCCTGAAAATGGACAGCGTGCCCGCAGAGTTCTCGCATAAGTTAAATGCGCTTTACCAGGCACTGCCCAGTTTCGATTTAACAAGCATTGTCCTGGCAACGTTGTCCATGCTGCTGATCCTGATTTATCCCAAGAGCTGGGCACGGCACATGCCTTCACTCATCGTGGTGTTGGTGCTGGGCACCGCCATAGTGGCATTAATCGATCTGCCGGTGGAAACCATAAGCACGCGTTTCGGCGGGATTCCACAGGGTCTGCCCACATTTGAGATGCCGGAATTTACTTTTGCCACCGTGCGCTACCTATTTTCTCCTGCTCTCACCATTGCCTTGCTCGGCGCGATTGAGTCCTTGCTTTCCGCTACGGTGGCAGATGGCATGATAGATGATAAACACGATCCGAATCAGGAGCTTGTTGCCCAAGGTTTCGCCAATATTGTCTGTCCATTCTTCGGCGGCATTCCCGCCACTGGCGCAATTGCGCGCACCGCTACCAGTGTACGCGCGGGAGCGAACAGCCCAGTCGCCGGAATGGTGCATGCCATTACTCTACTGCTCATCATTCTCATCGCAGCCCCGTTAGCTAAGCACATTCCGCTTGCCACGCTAGCCGCCATGTTGATGGTGGTTGCCATCAACATGGGCGAGTGGGAAGCATTTACGACGTTGAAAAAATATCCGGCCAGCGATAGTGCTGTCATGCTCATCTCATTTGTGCTTACGGTGGTATTTGACATTACCGTAGCGGTGGAAATTGGTATGGTGCTCGCGGTATTGTTCTTCATCCGTCGCATCACCGACTTGACTCATGTCAGCGTGGCGCAAGAATCGCCACACTATGACGATAGCGAGACAATTCTGGCACGCAAAGTCGTACCAAATGGCGTGATGATCTATCGCGTATTCGGCGCATTGTTCTTTGGTGCAGCCGACAAGCTGGAAACCTTACTGCGGCAACAACAAAACGAGCCAGACGTGCTAATTTTGAGAATGGACGAAGTCATCTCCATGGACGCCAGCGCGCTGCACACACTGGCATTCATGCAGCGCAAACTGCGCAAAAACGGCAAATATCTCATCCTGTGCGGCGCGCACACACAACCCTATTTTATGATGCATCAAGCAGGGTTTTTTGACGAGATGGGAAGCGACAATGTAACGGCTGATCTGGACAGCGCATTACGCCGAGCTACCAAATTATTGGAAGAGAAAAAACTTGCTTAAGAATAAGTGATATGAACATTCTGTTCACCCAGAAGCTTCTTTAATCCGCTCATTAGATCACGGTGCAGCGTGACGTTCCAGGACTCGCTCAGCTTTAAGTTTGCGCTTCCGCTGGTATTGCGGTAGCACACTAGCACCATGCATTTACCCTCTCGGTAAGGCTCGAGTAGTTCTTTTAACTGTGTCACGCTAATGTGTGCGTCAGACGAAACAACAAGTTCCAGGCGCTTGGCGAATGTGGAGCGCGCCGAGGCGAAATCGAATAACTCTTCACCATTGACGCGCATATTGCCGGAATACTCGTCGAGACTGGCTTTGCCGCGCACCACCAGCAATTCATCTTCACGTATCCACGGGCGATTGGCCTCGAATACTTCGTTAAATACCATCATTTCCAACTGTGCGCTGCCATCGTCCAATGTGACAATCGCCATGCGTCCACGTCGCGTCTGCTGTATTCGCACGGCAGACACTATGCCAGCCAATATTACTGGCAC
>CAZPUT010000057.1:0-7519 GCA_964589845.1 uncultured Candidatus Nitrotoga sp.
GTTCTCTACACCAAGCAACCACTAGCGGTTGCACTTCGAATTTGAATCCGCGAAACTAAAAAAGTTGATTTTATTAGCCCGGTAGATACCATCGCTAGCGTCAAGTATTTTTCAAGTAATCGCGTTGATACGGCTGTTGAGTTTTGAATACGCCAAAGCACAAATGCACCAGCTTACGCATTGCGGCATCGAGTGAGGAGATCGACGTCAGGGCGAGCAGTTTGCTCACGGTAGATGTTATGGTCAGACAAACCATCGGTTTGCCCGACCATAAAATCCGCTACGCAGTGAATCTTAGCTGGTACTTTTGAAATCATGTGGGCGGAATGGTTCATCATGTCCGTGCCGTAACCGAACGCTTTCTTTTCGGTGTGCCAATTGATAAAGAATCGGCAGGACTAGTAATGTCAGTGCAGTTGATGACAAAATACCGCCAATCACAACCGTCGCGAGCGGGCGTTGCACTTCGGCACCAGTGCCGATCGCGATCGCCATGGGTATGAAGCCCAGAGATGCCACCAGTGCGGTCATCAGTACCGGGCGCAAGCGGGTGAGCGCCCCTATCTGGATCGCTGCATCAAGATGCATGCCTTCATCGCGCAAAGATCGAATGTAGGAGATCATCACCAGGCCATTGAGCACGGCAACACCTGATAACGCAATGAAGCCCACCCCCGCCGAAATAGAAAGTGGAATATCCCGCAGCCACAGCGCCAGTATCCCGCCGGTCAAGGCAAACGGCACGCCGGTGAACACCAGTAGTCCATCCTTCACGTTTTTAAACATCACAAACAACAGCATAAATACTAGCAGCAGTGCGACAGGAACCACAATCTGCAGACGTTTTGCCGCTGATTGCATTTGCTCGAAGGTGCCGCCCCAGGTTGTCCAGTAGCCAGCAGGTATCGTGACCTTCTGTTGAATCTCCTGTTTGGCTGCGGTGACGAATGAGCCAATATCTCGTTCCCGTACGTTAGCTGTTACCACTACGCGGCGTTTGCCGTTCTCGCGGCTGATCTGGTTCGGTCCAGGCACCACCTCAATGACCGCGACTTCACTAAGTTGCATGTAGTTTGATGGAGGACGACCAACGGCCCCAAAGTGTTCAACGTCACCAAGTTGCAAATAATTGGAGCGAAATCGGTCATTGGCTTGATTATCAGGCAAACGAATCGGCAGTCGTTTGAGCGCCTCCATATCACCCCGCAGCTTCTCAGGCAGGCGCACGACTATGTCGAAGCGGCGGTCGCCCTGAAATAATACTCCGGCTTTCTGGCCGCCCATCGCAATTGCAATCGCATCCTGTACATCCCCAACACTGACGCCATAGCGAGCAGTTTTCTCACGATCTATCTTAATGGTAAGTATTGGCAAACCCGTGGTTTGCTCAACTTTGACATCCGTTGCTCCGGGAATCTTAGCCAGCACGTTTGAAATTTCTTCGGCGGTATGGTTCATTGTGTCCATGTCATCGCCGAACACCTTTACGGCCACGTCGCTGCGAACGCCAGATAACAACTCATTGAACCGCATCTGGATCGGCTGGGTGAACTCATAGTTATTGCCGGGCACTTTGGCCACTGCTTGCCGCATGGCATGGATCAGATCGACTTTGCTACGGCCCGGATCGGGCCACTCTGTTTGCGGTTTCATTATCACGAAATTGTCGGCGACGTTAGGTGGCATGGGGTCGGTGGCAATTTCGGCGGTTCCCATCTTGGCAAAAATCCTGTCGACCTCGGGAAACTGCTTGATTGTTCGCTCCAGCTCAGCTTGCATTTCGATCGCCTGTGACAGGCTGGTTCCGGGAACGCGCAGTGCATGCAATGCGATATCACCTTCGTTTAGGCTCGGCACAAATTCGCTGCCCATGCGCATGGCTAGCAGGCCGCTAAGTATTACTGCGACAATTGCCACAATTAATACGAGCTGCTTGTTAAGCATTGCAAAATCCAGCATCGGCTGGTAGCCGCGTTTGGCCAGGATCATCAAACGACTTTCTTTTTCGCTGATCTTTTGGCCGATCAGCACCGCCACCGCCGCAGGAATAAACGTGACCGACAAAATCATGGCTCCCAGTAAAGCAGCCACTACAGTAAACGCCATCGGATGGAACATCTTTCCTTCCACTCCAGAGAGTGCGAATATTGGCAAATAAACGACCATGATAATTAGCTGGCCAAACAAAAGTGGTCTACGCGCTTCCTGAGAAGCTGTAAATACCTCATGAAAGCGCTCATCGTGAGTTAATACCCGGCCCGCCACGGCTTGTGCATTGGCGAGCCTCCGTATGCAGTTTTCGACAATGACTACGGCGCCGTCGATGATAATGCCGAAGTCCAGAGCCCCCAGGCTCATCAGGTTGGCGCTAACCTTGTTAGTAACCATGCCGGTAAAGGCGAACAGCATAGCCAACGGAATTACCAGGGCAGTAATAAAGGCGGCGCGGATGTTGCCGAGAAATAGAAACAGGATCGCAATCACTAGCAGCGCTCCTTCAATCAGATTCTTTTTAACGGTGTTGATGGCCTTGTCGATCAGAATCGTGCGGTTATAGACCTCACTGGCTACCACGCCTGGTGGCAGCGTGCGATTGATCTCTTTCAGGCGCTTGGCGACGGCTTGGGAGACCGTTCGGCTGTTCTGACCGATCAGCATGTACACGGTGCCGAGCACCACCTCGCGGCCGTTCTCGGTCGCGGCACCGGTGCGCAGTTCTTTGCCGATGCCGACTTCGGCCACTTCTCGAATCCGGATAGGCACGCCCTGTTGGCTGCTAACAATTATGTTGCCAATGTCTTCGATGGTGGCGACCTGACCAGGCGCGCGGATCAGGTACTGCTCGCCGCGCTTTTCGATATAACCAGCCCCGACATTGTTATTGTTACGTTCGAGTGCCGCAATCAGGTCTTGCAGCGTCAGACTGTAAGCCACCAATTTGTCCGGGAACGGCGCGACTAGAAATTCCTTCACGTAACCACCAACGCTGTTAATTTCGGTCACGCCGGATACATGGCGCAGCTGCGGCTTGATGATCCAGTCCTGGATTTCGCGCAGGTCGGTGGATGTGTAGGGTGTGCCATCGGCCTTGCGTGCCCCTTCTTTTGATTCGACCGTCCACATGAAAATTTCCCCGAGACCGGTGGAGATGGGGCCCATGCTGGGTTCGATACCCGCCGGTAACTTGCCCTTGGCCTGCTGGATGCGCTCGTTGACGAGCTGGCGCGCGAAGTAGATGTCGGTACCGTCCTTGAAAATTACGGTGACTTGCGACAACCCATAGCGCGATAGCGATCGGGTCTGCTGCAAATTGGGTAGGCCAGCCATAACGATTTCGATCGGAAACGTGATGCGCTGCTCGGATTCCAGCGGCGAATACCCAGGTGCTGCAGTATTCACTTGAACTTGCACATTAGTAATATCGGGAACGGCATCGATGGGCAAATTCTGATAACTAAAGATACCCAATACTGCCATTCCGAGTGTCATCACCAGCACCAGCCAGCGCTGATCAATAGCAAAACGTATTATTTTTTCGAACATAAGGGTCTCCTAGTGCTCATGGCTTGCGCCGGCTTTGCCCAAGTCGGCCTTGATCAGGAAACTGTTCTTCGCGGCGTACCTCTCGCCTGCACTCAACCCCTTGACCACTTCAATAAACTTGTTGTCGCTACGTCCCAGTTCCAGCGGACGCGCTTCGAAGAAGTTGCCATGGCGGACGAAGACAGCCGTCCAGTCGCGCACAGTCTGGATGGCATCAGCGGAGACTGCCACCGGTACCTCGATCTCATCAGCCACCAGTTCGATGTTGACTGACATGCCGGGTCGCCAGATGCCTTTGGGGTTGGGCAGAATGATATGTGCTTCTGCTGTGCGAGTCTGCTCGCCCAGCAAAGCGCCAAGATGCTCCACGCTGCCACTGCTCTGGAATTCAAAAGAGGTTGATTTGACGGTAGCATTCTGCCCGATTTTTACGGTATTCAGATCCTTGGAGTAGATGGTCAATACTGCCCAGACTGTAGATAAATCAGCCACGACAAAGATGTTGGCATCTTCCTTGAGCACCTGGCCGACCGATATCTGCTTCTGCATCACGATGCCATCGATTGGCGCACGAATTTCATAGCGGGTGAGATTGCTGGTGTTCGTCAGAGAGCCGCCGAGCGAAGCCAGCTTCTGTTTTACACTTTGGGTAATGATTTCGGCTTCCTGCATGATGTTGCGTGCTTGCAGGTAGTCCTGCTCGGCGGAAATTTTTTCTTCCCACAACTTTTTTTCGCGTTCGAACGTGGTGCGCGCCAAGCTCAACCGTTTTTGCGCTGCCAGCAGTTCACTTCGCAGGTCGGCCAGCGCTTGGCTGGAAATCACTGCCAGGACATGGCCTTTGCGCACTGAGTCACCGGCATTTGCGCCCACCGATTCAACCACTCCGGCTAGTCGCGGCACGACATACACCACCCGATCTTCGTTGAAACTGATGTGACCAATAAGTTGTAACGTGCTCTTGATGCGCGCTGGTCCAGAGGTCAACATTTCGATGCCGCCTTGCTCGACCTGTTGATCGGTCATGCTTACACGTGCTTCGATCTGCTCATAGGTAAACGAGTAAGGTTTATTGCCGAATTGCGCGTCGACCGTTACTTTGAAAGAGTGCGGCTCCTCAACTATTGCATTGCCTTTGAGATAATCATTTTCTTTTATAAAGGTGATTTTTTGAGGCTTGCGACCGAGCCGTTCGAGGGTGATTGTGACCTTGCTGGTGGCAGGATCGAGCGGTTTGCCGTTCTGGTAGGGATAGACGCGAAACTCAGGTTTCACGCCCTCTTCGAAGATAGTTATTTCAACCCCATAGCCGTTTTGCGTGAATAGCTTTCCGCCGTGTTGGCCTGTCTGCGGTTCAGCTTCTGAGTGGTTGTCGTGCCCGCTCCCATTCCCCTCGTGCGGCTGCTGCTTTGTACTTCCTGGGCTGATGAGAATCAGCATGGCGAGTAGGATGCCGATCGCCAGAACAATGGCAATGTAAATAATTTGCTTCTTGCTCAGATCGAATTTCATGTCGATTTCCCTATGACGTTGTGGCGACTGGTTTCTATGGTTATCAGAGCGATGAACTATCGGGCGCTTCGCCAAGAACACGTTCGATTTCAGCCGCAGATCGATGCGCTTCTGCCAAGGCGCGCAGGTATTGAGATTTGGCCTGGAACAGGGTGCGTTGAGCGTCGAGCACTTCAAGGAAGCTGAACTTACCCATAAGGAAACCTTTGGTCGCGGCATCGTAGGCACTTTGCGCACCAGGAAGAATCTCTCGCTGTAAAATTTCAATTTCCTGACGGGCAACATTAAGACGCTCGAACGCCTGAGCGATCTCATTATTGAGACGGATCTCGGTCCCAGACAGTTCGTCCCGTGCTTTGTCGGTACGGCGCAACGCCTCCAGAATATTTCCTTGGTTGCGATTGAAGAGTGGAATAGGTAATGACACGTTTAAAAGCGCTTGGTTGAGGTCTACGTTGCGTCTGCCACCCAAACTAAGAGTCACGTCCGGAATACGAAGACTGCGTTCTACTTCCACCAGTGCCTGTCGGCGGTTCACTTCAAGCTGTGCGCGAGCCAACCCGGGTGAATTTGCCAAACGGGCAGTCAAATCTTTCAGCGCGGGTAGTTCGGGCAGCGCTTCAACCTGACCCTCAGCTCGCTCAAAACGTGGCGTGGTATTCCCCCATAAAGCCGTGAGGCGTTTGCGTGCCATTTTCAGGCTGGTGGCCGCTTGACTGAGTTCGACCCGAACGCTCGCTTCGGCAACACGCGCCTTAGTCTCTTCGACCGGGGACACCTTGCCAGCCGTTACTCGTTTTGAGGCAGCAGTGGTTGCGCGTTGCGAGAGTTCGACCAACCCTTGCGTTAAAAGAAAACGTTCTTGCGCCACAAGTACATCAAAAAAAGCCACCAGGACGGCTGCGCGAATTTCTGCACGCATGGCATTCAATTCTGCTGAGGCGACATCACGGCGCCGCTCGGCGGCGGCAACGCGCGCGGGCCGTTTGCCGCCAAGTTCTAAAGACTGACTCACGTATATTGCGGTGAGACGATTCTCGGGTCGTGGATCCTCAATTAACGCCTCAATTCTCGGGTTCGGTCGAAGGCCAGCTTGAAGGATCGATCCAGCGACTGCTTCGAGCTCCCGTCTGGCGGTAGACAGGTCTGCATTGGCGCCATAAGCTAATTCGAGAGCGGCTTTTAGCGTAAGTGGGGCGGCTGGTTCGGTAACGCGCAGTGCGTTAACTCCGACAGCCTCATAATTGCTGAGGCTTGCCGCCTCAAGCGCTAAAGAGGGATTGAAAATTAGCGCCGCCAACCCAAGCGGCAAAAGAAATATTTTCATCCAATTCTCCTGGTGAAATAGGAAAGAAATTCGGCGAGACATTGAATATGTTAAATGCAAAAATTAACGTTTCGCCGATTTAACCTGAATATTTCATAATGGGTGCGTGCCCCTTACGCTTAATATTTGTTAAGCAATTATTGTTCCGTCGGATGCATGAATCACTACATCATTCCTTCACATTATTGCCTATCAAACAAGCAAGGTTCGCAGGAATAAGTGGTTTTGTAAGTTTTTTTCCATGAAAACCCTGCGGGAAAAACCTTACTTGACTCGTAAAAACTCTGCGCACCACTATGCAACCATATGAAGCATTAAGGTTCTATATGTTGCTTACCTTAGGAAAAACGGAGGGGCTTGAGCTGGGGGGTGGCAATACGAAAAACGAAAAGAAGTTTGTTTCGTTTGGCCAATAATGGCCAGAGGGTTTGCATTTAATAAAGAAGCCGACAATTCAGTATCTGATGATCCATGATGATCTGTCAAAAACAGGATGTAATCATTTTTATATCCTTGCGCCATGCCAACGGTCGGGAATCCCGTCTTGACATCGCCCAACTCTGGTGTGGCAGTTGCAGCGCCATCATGATCAAGTATGTCGCCATTGAGGTGGAAATGTATGCTGCCAGAATGGAAATCGTCGCTGACATGGGCATGCACTAACGGCGCTATGCATTGCAGCATCGACAGCAGCGCGACCAAGCCTAAATTTTTCCATTTTTTCGTCATATGATCAACTCTGAATAGGTCAAATAATTGTCTCTAATGCAATTTCGTTGTTCAGAGTTCTAATAATAGGTCGAGAAGCATAAAAATAAAATAGGTAATTTGCTTATTCTTGGTTGATGAAAATTTGTCAGCTATTTTCAACCTTATGCTATTAGCCCGAATGCAGGCAAGGATATCGCGAAGCGGATGCTCGCACATTCAATTTTGTTGAGTAATCGGTCATTCACTTTGCAGAGTGTCGGCTGAGGTAAATGTCCAAGTGCGTGTGATAGTAAGAATGTCAGTATCTTTGCGGATGTCTGGCGGAAGCGGGGAGAAAGGCGCAGCCAGTTTTACGATACGCCGTGCCGCAGCATCCAGGATGGGCTGCCGGGATGAACGGCTCACCTCCATTTTTTCCACGCTGCC
>CAZPUT010000058.1:0-7497 GCA_964589845.1 uncultured Candidatus Nitrotoga sp.
TCCCGACATCCTGCTCCCAAAGCAGGCGCGCTACCAGGCTACGCTACACCCCGAAAGCGAAGCAGTATACCTTGCATGAGACAAAAAATCAATAATCTTCTAGTCACTTGTGGCAGTCCTGATGAACCCAGATTGTCCATTTAAGATTCTACGGGGCAGTGTTGTCGCCATTTCAGACCTTATCTGCAACCGCCAAGTTGAGTTGTCGCTTGTCTGGGTCTTTATGCCAGAATGCCCCTACAGAAAATACCTTGTGATGCAAGGTGGCAAGGGTATGTTGTACCGAGCCTCGTAACATAGCTTGTCGAAACAAACTCATCAGGTTGTATGCCAGCATGGCAAAGCCCAATGCCGCTTCAGTCGCGTAAAAACTCATTGACGTTGAAGCTGTCAAAACCAAATCTGCTCTGAGTTCCTTGATACGATTTTCGCAATCCGCTCGCCTCTGATAAGAGCGCCATATTTTCAGTGCGGGCAATTTCAGCGTAGTGACCATCGCACCGTAACGCCAGCCTTGCTGGTCAGTATCATCGGCAAATAGGCTCGTGGTTTTGCCTATCGCTTTTTTTCTCTGCACAAAGTGTTATCGCGCCACTATGATACGGCGCGGCGCACTCCCATGCGGCATTCAGCTACGAATGCGAGCAGTGGGTGGGCGGATAACCGCCCCGGTTGGCGCCGTTGTGCCCTTGGCACCGCACCTCTGGGGTGCCTTAATGCGTTATCGCGGTGGGATCCATGTCCAGCGTAATTCGATCGAACCGGATGGGGTCAAATATCCAACGATACATTTGGGCTTGCACGTTTTCGTTGCGTGCCATATAAAATTTGGTGAACATCAGAATTAGTCGCCATCGATCATCTCGCTTATCGCTTATTATGCCACTTAATCAATTGACTAACCACGTCATTTTCTATTGGTTTCCATTAGAAAACGTATGCAAAGTCAGCCCACCCGCGCTTTGAAACATAGCCGGTTTCGCGCAAATGGACAATCTGGGTTGAATACACGTCCGAGGAAGTCCTTCGGATTTCAATCATCGGTAACGATTTATAACGAGCTCCTGCCGAATATGGAGCTCGCTAAATGTGCGACTAAACATTAACTGTTGTGGTTGATTCTTGAATCCGCCCTGTTGCGGTTGGTTATTGAGCGCGTCCTGCTTTATAAACTTGTTTGCATGTCTATCCTACGAGACATATTGTGCAGAAAGTTTTACTGGTGTATAAAAGCTGTGTTCTAAAGTTTTGAGTTTGGCTGCCGATAATGAACTTATTAGTGTTGGGAGAAAGAGGTTATCATGAAAATCGAAAAAAACAGTAAACCATTGCCTACTGCCACGTCGGGTGAAGAGCGAGCGCGAGCGCCCACCGCTAGCCCTGCCGGTAGCACGCAATCCACCGCCACCAGCGTACATCTGGGTGCAACTTCTGCACAACTTCAAAAAATGGAAAGCAGCATGGCAAACGCACCTCTAATGGATGCAGCTAAAGTCGCAGATATTAAGCAAGCCATCAGTGAAGGCCGTTTTCAGGTCAATTCCAGTGCCGTGGCTGATGGCTTGATCCAAACGGTGAAGGATTTAATTAGTTCGCACAAAACCTGACGCAATATGGTTAATGACACACCTACTGCTGCGACGGTAGAATTTATCTCTCAGATGCATGCAGAGCTTACTGCATTGCATTCGTTCATACGCTTGCTTGAAACGGAACAACAATCCTTACTCAACGAACATACCGAACAAATACAAGCACTAGCCGATAGCAAGACCCAAATGGTACAGGAGTTGGCCCAGCTGGTGAATGCGCGGAGGAATGGCATGCTTGCTCGAGGTATAAAATTTGAAACCGGCAGTATGCAAACTTGGTTGCTAACCCACACTGCAATTAATTTGCCGACGTGGCAAGAAATCCAGAAAATGGCTACACATGCACAGCATATGAACCGCACCAATGGTGAGTTAATTCAAGTAAAAATGCGTCATAACCAGCATACACTAACTATGTTGCACAATGCCACACATAGCGCCAATGGCTTATACGGTCCTGATGGACAGCCCAGCGTGCTCGCATCAGGCCGTATCTTGAACAGTGCCTAATAAAATTCATGACGGTTGCCATCCTTTTCTCGAAGGCGAAAACCCAAATTATTATGTAACAGCAGCACAAAGCCATCCCCCGCATTATGCAATACAATAAAGCAGTTCCTTTATCGAGCAAGCATTCAAGTTGCTGTACAGAAATTTGATGCGTTCAGTTTAACGTGTCACCTTACAAGGCTTCTATGCCAGTTTCGCCAGTACGAATGCGAATTACTTGTTCGATGTTGTGTACGAATATCTTGCCGTCACCGATATTGCCGGTGTGTGCAGATTTTTCGATGGCTTCAAGCACCAGCTCTAACATGTCTTTTTTGATAGCGGCTTCCAGCTTGACCTTGGGCAGAAAGTCCACCACATATTCTGCACCGCGATACAGCTCGGTATGACCTTTTTGGCGGCCAAAGCCTTTCACTTCGGTAACGGTAATACCTAGTACGCCAATCGCAGTCAAAGCCTCACGTACTTCGTCGAGTTTGAACGGCTTGATAATTGCAGTAACCATCTTCATAATTATTACTCCTCATGTGTGTTAGAGCGTAAACAACATTATTTAGAACCTACTGTTGATGAACGAGTAACGCTTCCTAAGCAATGCAAACCACATTTCATTATGAGCGCTGTGTTTGTGAGGAATTTTCCACCTATCCAAAAATTGCTGAATCAGAACGGGAGTGTCGCATCAACCGAAATTAGCAATTGATCCTTTTTATTGTCAAAAGGCCTGTATGCCTGGCCGATTCCTTCCACTCTGTCGTAACGGATATTTGGGCGAATATTCAGCTTTTGCATGGCTTTCGAATCCATATTCAACTGTTTCGCCGGTTTCCAATTCATGCCTATGGTGACATCATAATAATCGGCGGGTTGACAGGTAGCCATGAAATCGGCCGCAAAGCTAATGTGTACACCATTGGTTGCTTGAGCGACTCGGACTGGCGAGCAGACACGAAATCCGTCTTTATCACGGAACCATTCACTACGGATGCCCACCGACAAATCCTCCCTCAGGTCATGATGCAACTGCATGTCGATTCCATACCATGCCACATCCTTATTACCGTCAGGCATGAAAGCACCGCCCGCGAAACCACTAGTTTGGTGCAAAACCAGGAGCGTTTTTGGTGTGATTTTATGTTGCAACACAAGGCTGTAGAATCCCCAAGGCTCATTGCTTCGGGTGGAAGTCCTGCTGTATGAGCCGGTGAGATTAGCCGAGCTTATCTTGTCGTCGCTGGTCCAGGTAACTCCGGCTAAGCCGCCCCAATTACTCATCTCTTTATCCCAGCCGCCATCCCAACCGCCGGTTGCGCTGCCGGTAATTGCACCGCCCATAAACGACCAATTCTTGTTGGCAGTGTAGTTACCCAGCAAGCCGGTATGGGTAAATGGCTCGCCATTACTAAAGGTATAGGCACGTGTATAAAAGAAGTTGTCTGGAGCTGGAACCGTTTCATAACCAGTTGGTGAGTAAAAATGACCAATTTTTAGGTTCAGACCGTTTCCGATCGGCACATAGGTTTCTATATAAGCCTGTGGTAATGCCATATTGTAGAAGCGGCTGGAAGAACAGCATAAATTCAGATCCCAATTGCTCCTTTTCAAAGGCTGCCCGGTATTTACATCGAATGCGGGGATGCCGTACGCTTGGGCAAAAATAGCGTCGGTGCCGAACATTAAGTCAAACCGCCCCCCGAAATCCCATGCTTTACCCTCAGTCGCCACGGCGCGCTGCATAAATACATTAAGCTGATTCAGTTGAAGTTCTTTGGATCGGTCAGCGAATGTGACAGGGCCATTGAATCGATTGGCTGGGTTATTCGCGTTGTACGTCATTCCCGCATTGATCCAACCGCCGACTTCAATGCCATTATCTTTAAATAGAGATGTGGATTCATCGGCAGCTGCGGCGGGAAGTATGAACAAAGCTCCTAGAGCAGTGATGAAGAATTGTGTTTTGTACATGGCGTTTCTTTCTAAGATTGGGATCGGAACTAAGGAACATCCAATCAATTAACAGCAGTTTCCGTGCCACTGTAATTTAGATAGCAAAAACAATATATTGATGAGCATCATGAAAATAAAAGAGGAATTTTATGCACCAATTTTATGCATCTTCAAATATATAGCGCACTAATCAGGTGCTCAGAGCACTACACTAACTCTGACATGTAAAATATGAACATGGAGGCAAATAAAAAACAGTAACAACTCTCAGTTTGGACGGTATCACCCTGAAAACTATCATTACACAACTATCCGAGAACATGGGCTGGGAAGCTATCGGCACCGCTGTGCCAGTGTGATGTTTTACTCACAATCCAAGTATAAAATTTAGCTTGAAATTTTTACGAAGAACGCCGTTGGCTCGCAAAAAAGTGGAGCAGCTGTATTTACAACAAACGCAACCATTTGTTTAAATATAATTTTCCATACTTAAATGGTAGTTGCCGACCCAAAGTAGAGGTTGTGCTTTTGGTAATACGGCCAAGTTAAGTTGCCGTCACTGTGACGTTTAGCGGGCAGCATGGCGGATAAGTTCAAACATATCTTGGTCGGATCAATAATAATCAGCGAGGCTCCTGCGCACTGACGATACGAATCTTGCGCTCGGAGGGCGGATAGTCCACGCCAGCAGCACGAATTTTTTCGACTATTGCCCGATTGATCTCGGCACCCACGGGCACGTAATCAGGTGCCTTAACCCAGGGTTTGACTGCGATACCGATTGATGCGTCGGCAAGGGTCATCACCCCAACGAATGCTGTTGGCTCTCTCAACACGCGTGAGTTGGCATTAACCACTTCAGCAATGACCGTGAGAGCTCGCTCAAGATCATCAGCTCGGGCGATGGCTAGACTCATGTTGAGTTGCCTGATATGACCATAGTTGTGCAGGATCTCTCCGACAATCTTGCGGTTTGGCACTACAACCACAGAGCAATCCGCGTGGCTAAGCTTGGTAGAAAAAAGGTCAATTTCCTCGACTTGACCCTCGACGCCGACTATGGAGATATATTCGCCCACTCGAAATGGTTGGGTAAAGATAATCGTGAGCCCCGCCGCGAGATTGCCCAACACACCCTGCATCGCAAGAGCAATGCCAGCTCCAGCCACACCCAACCCGGCGATTAGGGGCAGCAATTCGACACCTAGATTTTGCAGCGCCATGATCAGGAAAAGACCCACCACCATCAGGCGCACGATGCGCACCAGAAGTAATCTCACTGGCGGCTCGAGTTGGAGCTTACTAAGCCAGCGATGGAAGACTGAGCCGACCCAACGCCCTGCATAAAAGCCAACTACCATGATGAGGATCGCAACAACGACCTTCGGTCCAAACTTGATGCCCAGGTCGATGAGTGTGTTTTGCGCATGCTCTATGACAACAAGTTGATTCAGCATGGCTCGATTCCTGTTGGTTTGATTGCAGTTATGATTATCTTTAGAAGGTCTTCTGCCTTGTGAGTCAGAAACAACGATGCGTTGATTGGAGCTATGGCGCCATCAAGATAAAGGAAGTCGAAATACTTCCTCGCGAACAGGGTGACGATCAGATTCGTCAGGATTACTTTGGTCAACCGTACGTCTTAAGGTCGTTCAGACTTACGATCACCAGCATTTTGCTGGATGTCTCACTACCATGTGCTTCGTTAATGTCGTTTAAAGAATAATTCATATATTCCGATGGCGAAAAACAGCATGAAGGTTGCGAGCAGGTAGCAGTGCAAAATTTCCACCACATGGGGATGGTCTGATCATGAAGAAGCTTGCGCACCTTGCCGATCAAAGGTTGCCTCTCTGCTCAAGTGGTGGCTACTCTGAACCCTCAAAGGGCGACGTTCAACAACAGCATCAATATCACCTCGATTAATTTACGTTCCGCTTCAAACGCCGTCAACCAATCGCCTGCGTACCGCTCTTTTTACCGCTTGGCCCAACAAACCGTTGCCTTCACCCCACTACCTTACAATTCAATTACTTATTGGAAGTCACTAATACGTGCATGAAAAGAATACTCAATTTAAAAATTGCCATATTGATTATGGTCGTTTCATTTAGAGTTTCATTTTTTTCTTCACTATCCACTCATCTGCTCGTCGCTGTGCCTCTTCAATTGCGGATGGTGTCAAGTACGATTCCGCAATTTCTAGACCATCTTTTGCATTTCCATCACCATCTACGCCAGCAATGCTGAACCATTTATATGCTTCAATAAAATCTTGTTTTACGTTACTGTCTGGTGTATATATTGTCCCTAGGCTCAGTTGTGCCACCTTAAATTGTGACGCCACATCTCCCTGTTCTGCAGCTTTGCTCAACCAAAACATAGCTTGCAGGTAGTCACGAGGAACGCCTTCACCATTTGCGTACATAAAGCCTAAAGTATATTGTGCTTCCGCATCTCCTTGCTCTGCGGCCATGCAGAACCAAGTTGCGGCCTTCTGGTAGTCCTGTTTAACACCTCGGCCTTGTTCATACATAAGTCCTAAATTATTTTGTGCTAATACATGCCCTTGTTCTGCGGCCTTGGTCCACCAAAACACAGCCTGCTGGTCATCTTTTGTGATGCCTTGGCCCCCTTCGCACATGAGTCCTAAATAGAATTGTGCTTCCATGTGTCCTTGCTCTGCGGTTTTCTTAAATAATTCTGCCGCTCTGGTGTAATCCTTATTAGCGACGAATTTCATTCCTTCCTCAAAGACTTCAGCTAAATCTGGATGTGTTAGCGCTACCATATTGAACCTTTCATTATTAACAACTGCAAAATTTTCCTCCTATACATCAGTGGGAAGTTTTTAATAAAACAAGTGATTATCATATTTTTAAACAGTATTTTTACCCACACGCAGCTGCATGACGCTGTTCCCAACTCTTACCAAATTTATCTATTATTCTAACTTCACCTTCGCCGGTCATAGCATCACGCCGTTTGTGTCCAATTATTTAACGGCTAGCGCACTTTTGTCATTATAAAGCACAAAGTGTCCAAATTAACCATGTCAACAACTCAGCATTATCCGATTCTGACATAAGTGTGAACGAAATATTTATAATCTAAGTAACTGAAATTTAATCTTATTATATCTGGTTGATAGAAACTTTTAAGTTTTGCCTTGTTGATTTTATTTCTTGAGTTTGGGTTCGTTGCAAAATGCGAGGTCAGTCGAATATTCAACTTGCATATTACGCCAATGATATTTCAGCAAAAACGTATGGTAGATGCAACTCTGAAGTGCAACTTCGTAAGCGAATTGAAGTGGCGAGCTGCGTTAATATCGGAGCCACTTAAACGACCAAGTTAAAGAAGCACAGATGAAGCAATATAAGCAACTTACCAGCGAGCTACCATACCAGATTGACGGGCTGAAACAAGCTGGTTTGAATCAAACCGA
>CAZPUT010000059.1:0-7406 GCA_964589845.1 uncultured Candidatus Nitrotoga sp.
CCTTGCGATGGATATGCCCGGGCATGATGCCAATTTTTATTTCATCTGGTGTAATTAGGCCTGGACAATTCGGGCCAATCAGCAGTGTCTTCTTGCCCTGCATTTTGTAACGAGTGCGTAGCATGTCATGTACAGGTATGCCTTCTGTGATGCATATCACCAGCTCCAGCCCTGCTTCCACCGCCTCGTCAATCGCCGCAGCAGCATAGGGAGGTGGCACGTAAATCACTGAGACCGTCGCTCCGGTCTGCGCGCTAGCTTCCATTACACTGTTAAATATTGGAATACCCTCATAGCTTTGCCCGGCCTTGCCGGGAGTCACTCCAGCGACAAAGCAATTCGCTCCATTTGCATAATTCTTACAATGTAAAGTATGAAACTGACCGACTTTACCAGTCATGCCTTGCGTCATTACTTTAGTATTTTTGTTGATAAGAATGGACATTATGCCCCCTTTGCCGCAGTAACAACCTTCGCTGCCGCATCTGCCATATCACCGGCAGATATAATTGGCAGGCCAGATTCGGCCAGAATTTTTTTTCCGAGATCAACGTTAGTGCCTTCCAGACGCACCACTAATGGTACTTTCAAATGCACTTCTCGCGCTGCTGCCACCACTCCTTCGGCAATCACATCGCACTTCATGATTCCGCCAAAGATATTTACCAATATGGCACGCAAATTCGGATTTTTTAACATCAATTTAAATGCTTCAGTTACTTTTTCCTTGCTGGCGCCACCGCCAACGTCAAGAAAATTCGCTGGCATACCGCCATACAACTTAATGATATCCATAGTCGCCATGGCTAGCCCGGCACCATTCACCAAGCAGCCGATATTGCCATCCAGTGAGATATAGCTAAGGCCGAATTTTGAAGCTTCAATTTCGGCTGGGTTTTCTTCATCCAGATCGCGTAGCGCCACAATTTCTGGATGACGAAATAACGCATTACTATCGAAATTTATTTTCGCATCCAGCGCCAGTAAATTCTGATCCACAGTCAGCACCAGCGGATTGATCTCCGCCAGCATCACATCCTTTTCCACGAAGGCCCGGTACAAGCCATGCAAACAGGTACGCGCCTGGGCAAGTGCTGCATTCGGGATGCCAATCTGTCGCGCCACAGCGTCTACCTCAGCATCGATCAGCCCTGACGAAGGGTTTATCCAGACCTTGTGAATTTTTTCAGGCGAATGCGCAGCGACTGCCTCAATTTCCATTCCTCCCTCGCTACTGGCCATAAGCACGACACACTGCTTACTACGGTCGATTACCATACCGACGTAATACTCTTTTACAATCTGCACGCCTTCCTCAATTAGCAAGCGTCTGACCAATTGCCCATCAGCATTAGTCTGGTGCGTAACCAACTGCATGCCAAGAATATTTCCAGCATGCGTGCCAACATCCTGCACCGAATTCGCAACCTTAACCCCGCCACCCTGGCCACGCCCACCGGCATGAATCTGCGCCTTCACCACCCACGCCGAGCCACCCAACTGTTGCGCGACGGCAATGGCCTCATCCACGCTGAAGCACACCGATCCGCGTGGGGTCGGTACGCCATACTGGCGAAGGATTTCCTTGGCCTGATATTCGTGAATTTTCATGTTTATTTATGTACCCTATTTCGTGCGCAACCTAGGCGATGTGCTACCGGCACAATATTACCTAATTAGTACTCATCCAGAAACATAATATACTGATTTAATTTTAACCCAATATACGAAATCCTCCGGCTATGCTAGGGGATTTCGTATATTGGGTTAATTCAGTTATGTTCGCTACAATTTACCAAGTCAGATTGGTAACTCCAACACAGTGCAGTCAATATTATTTCACACGTCTGTCATCCAACTTCTTTACAATAGTCGCAGTCTTTTCAGATAACGCATCATGACCAAAAACCACGAACCTCATTACACTGAAAATGTGCAGGAGCATCTGCATCAGGTGCAAAGCCTGCTGGATAAGCACATTCTGGTCGAAATGCTGGCGCGCAAGCAGGAAATGCCACGCCAAGAGCGTCACGAATTGTTGGGAAGCATACTGCATAAGCAGCATCTAGCCGAGCTGCAAGATAAGCTGGGCAAACTACATTCCTCCGATATAGCCTTTATCTTGGAGGCTCTGCCCATTGAGCAACGTTTGCTGGTATGGGATCTGGTCAAGGCCGATCGTGACGGCGAAATCTTGATCGAAGTTTCCGATTCAGTGCGTGAATCATTGATTGCCACCATGAGTCGCGAGGAACTGCGCGAGGCGGCGGAGCAGCTTGATACTGACGAGATTGCCGATCTTGCGCATGATTTGCCGCAGGCGGTGATGCGCGATGTGTTTAAGTCGCTCACCATTGAGGAGCGCGAGCAATTGCGCGCGGCTATGTCCTATCCGGAAGATGCAGTAGGCGCGCTGATGGATTTCGATATGGTGACCATCCGCGAGGATGTCACGCTGGAAGTAGTGTCGCGTTATCTGCGCCGTTTCGACGAGATGCCAGATCATACCGACCAGCTATTCGTAGTGGATCGAGACGATATTTTTAAGGGTGTATTGCCACTTAATCGCTTGCTGGTGAACGAACCAGAAGTGCCGGTAAGCAAGCTGATGCTGACCGATACCATCAAATTGCATTCAGATGACAAGGCGGAACAAGCAGCACAGGCATTTGAGCGTTATGATTTAGTTTCTGCACCTGTGGTAGAAGAAGACGGTAAGCTGGTTGGTCGCGTTACCGTGAACACGGTAATGGACTATATCCGTTCAGAATCGGAAAGCGACATATTGAATACGGCAGGTTTGCGCGGAGAAGAAGACATCTTTGCTTCGGTATGGAAGAGCGTAAAAAATCGCTGGATGTGGCTGGCGCTCAATCTGTGTACTGCATTCTTTGCCTCGCGTGTGATCGGCGAATTTGAAAATACCATCGAAAAACTTGTCGCGCTCGCAGCGCTAATGCCTATCGTGGCAGGTATTGCTGGCAACTCGGCGAACCAGACCGCCACTATCATCATCCGCTCGCTGGCGCTAGGGCAACTTAACCAAGCGAATGCACGGCGGCTAATTGGTAAAGAGCTCACCATCGGCGGACTGAACGGCTTGATTTGGGGCGCTGTAGCCGGATTGTTCGCTTACTTCCTATATAAAAGTGTACTGCTTGGCGTGATTTTGACTGCTGCCATGGTGCTCAATTTAGTCCTTGGCGCATTGGCTGGTTTGCTTATACCGCTGTCCATGCAGCGAATGGGGCGCGACCCGGCCATCGGTTCCAGTGTAATGCTGACCGCTATTACAGACAGCGGCGGCTTCTTTATTTTTCTCGGGCTCGCTGCCCTATTTTTGATCCATTGAATTCCACATCTACTATAGGGCGCCTCTAAAAATTCAAGTTTCTAGACAAGGCAAGGCGCGAGTAAAAAATTTGAGCGCGGGATATAGTTGATATGTAAGCGATAATTTTTTTCGAGTCACGCCGTATTGTGACGAAACGGGGTAAGCAGGCAAGTCGCAAAGCGGCTGCTCGCAAAATTGGATTTTTAGAGGTGCCCTAACGTTTGCCGGGCAACATACCCTTCATGCCGCGCATCAATTTACCTATGCCGCCTTTGCTGAACATCTTCATCATCTTTTGCGTTTGTTCAAACTGGCTTAACAACTGATTGACGTGCATCACCTGAACCCCCGCTCCGGCGGCGATGCGGCGCTTACGTGATGCTTTAATAAGTTCTGGATGGGAACGTTCTTGCATTGTCATTGAATTAATGATGCCTTCAGTGCGATTGACGGCGCGGTCGTCCATCTTGGCACCTGCCGCAGCCTGACCGAGTTGTGCGGGTAGTTTATCCATCAGGGCAGACATGCCGCCCATTTTGCGCATTTGCACGATTTGCATCTTGAAATCGTTGAGATCAAATCCGTGACCACTTTTTATTTTCTTGGCCAGTTTTTCAGCCTCGGCATGATCAATCTCACGGTGGACATCTTCAATCAGCGACAATACATCACCCATGCCCAACACGCGCGAAGCCATGCGCTCTGGGTGGAAGGCTTCCAAGCCATTGAGTTTTTCGCTCACACCAACAAATTTGATCGGTTTGCCGGTGATGTGCCTTACCGACAAGGCCGCCCCGCCCCGCGCATCGCCATCCAGTTTGGTAAGGATAATACCGCTTAGCGGCAACGCCTCGCCAAATGCTTTTGCGGTATTCACGGCGTCCTGACCGGTCATTGCGTCCACAACGAACAGGGTTTCAATCGGATTAAGGGCAGCGTGCAATTGCTGAATTTCTTCCATCATTGCGGCATTGATCGCAAGGCGGCCGGCAGTATCCACAATCAGCACATCGTGATGATGCTTACGCGCGTAATCAAGCGCCGCCAGTGCTATATCACGCGGTTTCTGGCTGATGTCAGAGGCGAAAAAATCGATTTCCAGTTGCTGCGCCAGGATACGCAATTGCTCGATAGCAGCAGGACGATAAACGTCGCAACTAACCAACAGCACTTTTTTCTTCATCTGCTCGCGCAGCAACTTGGCAAGTTTTCCACTCGTGGTGGTCTTGCCCGCGCCCTGCAAACCAGCCATCAAAATTACGGCCGGCGGCACGGTGGTGAGATTCAATGCATCGTTGTGTTCACCCATCAGCTTGGTCAGCTCGCGATGTACGATACCAATCAATGCTTGTCCCGGTGTCAGGCTGCTCAACACTTCTTGTCCCAGCGCAGCCTGTTTCACCTGCGTAGTGAACTCCTTAACCACGGGCAGCGCCACGTCAGCCTCCAACAGGGCCAAGCGTACTTCACGCAAGGCATCCTGGATGTTGCTTTCAGACAAGCGCGCTTGTCCCCGCAGGTTTTTTATAACGCCTGAAAGGCGTTGTGTAAGGTTGTCTAACATGATATCGCTCCTATTTTCCGCAGCATTGGCTATAGTGTAGAATCCGTGAAGTCTAAAACATCCTGACTAAAAATGTCGAATCTTCCGCTCTATGTAATCACCTTTCTTGCGTACAGCATGTTAGCGGTTTATTTTTGGCGTGCACAATCTGCTGGAAGTATAGATATCTTAAACCGTGGAATGATTGGCCATGCTGTATTGCTGCCACTAGCACTCCATGCGTACCTGCTGTATAGCAATTTATTCGGTGGTGGTGATCTGAACCTGGGGTTAATTAATGCGTTATCGTTGATCTTGTGGCTGACCATGCTGGTGTATTGGATAGCACGTTTTTTTTATCCGATTGCCAGCCTGCAAACTTTAGTGTTGCCTCTGGCAGCAGGAGGTGCGTTACTGCCAGCGCTGTTTCCTGCGGTCCATCCGCTAACGAACAATCTTTCATTTGTCCTTGAGGCGCATATTCTGGCAGCAATGCTCGCCTACAGTCTGTTCACCATTGCGGTGCTGCATGCGGGTCTGATGTCACTGGTGGAAAAACGCCTGCACCATGCTACGCTACCGCGCGTGCTGCAAGGCTTGCCGCCATTGCTCACCATGGAAACCTTATTATTCCGCATCATCGGCGCTGGCTTTGTTTTGCTCACTCTGACATTGGCGTCGGGCGTTGTCTTTTCCGATCAGTTATTTGGCAAGCCGTGGCAATTCAATCACAAAATGCTGTTCGGTTTCATTTCCTGGTGCGTGTTCGCAGTGTTATTACTGGGCCATTATTATAAAGGCTGGCGCGGGCGTACCGCGGTGCGGTGGACAATGAGCGGCTTCATTTTTTTGCTGCTCGCCTATCTGGGCACCAAATTTGTGTTGGAAGTGTTACTGCATCGCTAATGTCACTTGCCTTAACACTGCAAAGTGTCGTAAAATCTGCGCCCTTTGGCATTTGCTAACGATAAAGTAGAAACTATGGTTATTATTCGATTTGCACGCGGCGGCTCCAAGAATCGCCCGTTCTTTAATGTGGTTGTGGCCGATTCGCGCAATCGTCGTGATGGTAGGTTCATCGAGCGCGTTGGTTTTTATAACCCGGTAGCCCCGGAAGGCCCCGAAGGCATGCGCATCCAACTGGATCGCGTGGCTTTCTGGCAAGACAAAGGCGCACAATTGAGTGACGCCGTCGCCAAGCTGGTCAAGCGAGCTGGTGCCGCAGCAAAAGCATAACCAATCAAACTCCATGATAGTTATGGGGCGCGTGGCAGGTGCGCAGGGAATTCTCGGCTGGGTGAAGATTAAAACTTACACTGAGTCCGTGGATAGTCTTGCTGACTATCCCATTTGGTGGCTGGGAGACGAGAAGCATCCTTGGCGCGAGATCTCTGTGGAAGCGTTTGCTGTGCATAGCAAAGGCTTGGTTGCCAAATTCCCCGGAAGTAACGACAGAACCACCGCCGAAAAATATAAAGGTTTGCTAGTGGCAGTACCGCGCAGCAGCCTGCCTCAACAGCCTGAGGATGAATATTATTGGTCGGATCTAATCGGGCTGACGGTGGTTAATCTCGCTGGCGAATGCTTGGGAGTGGTGGACAACCTTATGGATACCGGTGCTAATCAGGTGCTGTGTGTGCAGGAAGACCCGTCCAAAAAAAATCGGGGGGAATTATTAATCCCGTTTATCGCCAGCGCAATCAAGCATGTGGACTTGACGGAAAAAGTGATACGTGTCGATTGGTCAACCGATTGGGCCGCGAAACACTGAGCAACAGCAATGCGCTTTGATGTAATTACGCTATTCCCGGAAATGTTCGACGCGATTACCCAATATGGGGTAACGCGGCGTGCGGTGGAGGAAGGCAAATTTGTGCTCCGCACATGGAATCCGCGTGAATTCACCAGCGACAAGCATCGTTCCGTGGATGACCGGCCTTATGGCGGCGGTCCAGGAATGTTGATGTTGGCAGAGCCACTAGCGCAGGCAATCGCAACAGCGAAACAAAGCCAAGCGCAAACTGGCGTGGTCAAAAGTCGTGTAATCCACTTGTCACCACAAGGACGACAGCTAAACCACGAAGTGGTGAAGGAACTTTTGGAGCGGAATGATGGATTAATTCTGCTGGCAAGCCGTTACGAGGGTGTAGATGAACGCCTGATACGACAGCAGGTGGATGAAGAACTTTCCATCGGTGACTATGTGTTATCCGGTGGCGAGCTGGCAGCAATGGTGCTAATAGACAGTCTGGTGCGGCACTTGCCCGGTGTGCTGGGGGATGCCGAATCAGCACAGCAGGACTCGTTTGTAGCGGGCTTGCTGGATTGTCCGCATTACACGCGGCCAGAAATTTTTGAAGGCGAAGGAATACCGGAGGTTTTACTTTCCGGGCACCACGCCGAAATAGAGAAGTGGCGGTTGAAGCAGGCGTTGGGACGAACTTGGCAACGCCGCCCGGATTTGCTGGCACAACGCCAGTTAACAAAACAGGAAGCTCGGCTACTGGCAGAGTACCAGCAGGAACAAGC
>CAZPUT010000060.1:0-6817 GCA_964589845.1 uncultured Candidatus Nitrotoga sp.
GCGCCCTCAAGGCAGGGTCAATGCGTACCGTTCCACTCACTGATCCATTCGCTATTTTTGGCTGGGTCGAGGCTTTGCCACCGGCTGGAGCCGAAGTTGCCGGGGACAGTCCGGCCAATCCACGCGCCTCATTGATGCTGGCGCTGACCGAGGCCACTATAGGTGAATCCGCCGGCAACAAATCGAGAACCTTTTGCCACTGTTTAATGGCGTCCAGGTAGTCCTTGCGTTCGTAAGCTGCAGCACCCGCCAGAGAAAGTGCCTTTAGGTTTTTCGGATCGACCTTCAGTGCCTGCTGAATTATTTTTTCGGGCTCTCCCTGCAGGGTCTGCTTGAGCATGGCCAATATATCGGCGTGATCGGCTAGCACAGAGGCATTGTTCGGTTGCAGCGTTACAGCGCGGGAATAAGCAGCACTGGCATCCTGATAGCGATTGAGGGCGGTGTAGGAGCGGGCAAGCATCACCCAACCATCGACGTTGTCCGGCTCCGATTTAAGCCGTTCCGCTAGCCAGGTCACCATTGCCTCAAATTGCTCAGGTGTGGCCGGATGTGTTTCGTCAACGGCTGCTGTAGGGATTTGCGGCTTTAATCCGGCTGGCGTACCCAGCATGAAATATAGAGAAACCGCCAACAAAGGTACTGAAATTACCAATGCCGCGATCGAAGCGTTACCCCAACGGCTATCAGTCGATGGCGCAGTGGCGATCTCCGCGGTGCCCGAATCTTCCAGCACGCGACTCTCCAGATCACTCCGCGCGTTTTGATATTGAACCTCATTCAGTGTCCCGGCTGCCAGATCTGCGTCTAATTCGCGTAACTGATCACGATAAACAGACAGATTCACTTCCGAAGGCGTGGTGGATCTTGAGCTATTACCTCGTCTGAGCAATGGTGGCACCAGAACAAGCAAAGCAACAACAATCAGAGCTCCCACTATAAGCCAAAACGTTATCATGAATGCCCCTCGCTTTCTTTTCCAGACAACAGCGATGCCGCGCGGGCATGCTCATTTGCGCTCAGGGCGGGTGCCTGCTGCATCATCTTGCGGCGCTGGCGAAGAATAATAAAGAGCACGCCCAACCCCACAACTAGCAGTAAAAGTGGACCGAACCAGAGCAACCAGGTGGTTGATTTTACCAGCGGGCTGAACAGAACAAATTCACCATAGCGCTTTACCATGTAATCCAATATTTCCTGCTCCGATTGTCCTTGCCGTAGCTTTTCGCGCACTTGATTTTTAAGGTCAACCGCGAGCTCGGCATTGGAATCGGCAATCGTCTGGTTTTGACAGACCAGGCAGCGAAGATGTGCAGACAGATCCATAACGCGCTTTTCCAGTACAGGATCGTCCTTCGCAATCACCGCCTGTTCAGCATGAGCCAGTGGCAATAAAAGCAACAGTATCAGAAAGAGAAGTTTGCTATGCACCGTTCAACTCCTTAACCAGAGGAATTAGTTTGTTCTGTATGAGTTCAGGCGTAAGCGCTCCGATAAATTTGTGACGGATGAGACCTGACTTGTCGATGACGAAAGTTTCCGGGACACCATAGACGCCCCAGTCGATGCCAACGTTGCCCTCTCGGTCGTAGGCTGACAGGACATATGGGTCACCCGAGGTTTTTAACAAAGCCAGACCGTCATCGCGATTATCCTTGTAATTCAGCCCATAAATTGGCACCAAATTTTGCCGTCCCAACTCTACCAACAGAGGATGCTCTTGGCGGCAAGTCACACACCACGAGGACCAAACGTTAAGCAACCAAACCTTGCCGCGCAAGTCCTCCGGTCCAATAGTTTTAGCGGAGTCGTGAAGTTGTGGCAGCCGAAAAGTCGGTGCTACCTTGTTGATTAAGGGCGATGGAACTTCCCTGGGATTGAGTGTGAGTCCGATCCACAAGAAAATAACAAGAACAATAAAAGCCCCCAGCGGAAGAAGAAAGCGGTTCATCGGCTTCCCTTTCAGCGCTGAGTGGGTGACTTTAATGGCAGGCGATAGCGACGATCGCTCACCGCCAGCAAGCCGCCAAGCGCCATGAGTAAGCAGCCGCCCCAGATCCAGTTAACCATCGGTTTATGCTGGATACGCATAACCCACTCGTCCCTGCTGATTTGTTCGCCAAGCGCAACGTAAAGATCGCGGAACAGGCTCGTATAAATGGCCCCCTCGGTCATGGCTGAATCCTGCATGGTATAAAGGCGCTTCTCCGGATAGAGCGTGTCTATCTTCGTTCCATTCAGTGTTACCTCCAGAGTGCCACGAACTCCGCTGTAATTCGGCCCTTTCATTTTCTCCATGGCAAGCAAGCGGAAGACATAACCGTCCAGCGTAGTCGTGTCACCTACGCGCAGACGCATTTCGCTGCTGGTTTCGTAGCCCTTAACCAAGGTCACGCCGAGAATAAACACGCCAATTCCAGCGTGGGCGAGTAACATGCCATAGGTGGCGCGTGACGTGGCACGCAACGCTGCCCAAGCGCTCGTGCCGGCTGATTCGCGCACCCGCGTGACCAGATAAGCCACGCTTGTGAGCAACGCCCACATCCCCAGCGAAGTCCCGGCTACCACCGGTGCCGTCCAGCGGCCGAACCAGGATGGCACAAGCATCCCTAAAGCTACGCTGACAACGAACCACGGTACCAGATGTTTCACTATTTTCGCCATGCTGGCCTGCTTCCAAGGTGCGCGTGGCCCGATGCCCATTAAGAAAACAGCGACTGCCATGATCGGCGCAAACACTGCTTCAAAATAGGGTGGTCCGACCGAAATTTTACCCAGATTCAATGCGTCTAAAAATAACGGATAGAGCGTGCCAAGGAATACCGCACCAGCGGCGGCGACCAGCAGTACATTATTCACCAGTAGCATCGACTCGCGTGAAATCAACCCGAATCCGCTGCCCAGCCCAACTTTCGGCGCGCGCCACGCAAATAGCACAAGCGAGCCGCCGACCACCACACTCAGAAATGCCAAAATGAAAAGCCCGCGCGCCGGATCTGTAGCAAAAGAATGCACGGAAGTCAGCACTCCGGAGCGCACAAGGAAGGTTCCGAGCAGGCTTAAGGAAAAAGCGATAATAGCCAGCAATACTGTCCAGTTCTTGAAAGCACCGCGTTTTTCCGTTACTGCCAGGGAATGGATCAGTGCAGTGCCCACCAGCCAAGGCATGAATGAAGCATTCTCGACCGGATCCCAAAACCACCAGCCGCCCCAACCTAGCTCATAATAGGCCCACCAGCTACCGAGCATTACGCCAAGCGTGAGAAACATCCACGCCACTGTGGTCCATGGCCGTGACCAGCGCGCCCAAGTGGCATCAAGCTTGCCCCCGATCAAGGCCGCAATGGCGAAAGAAAAGGCCACCGAAAAGCCTACGTAACCCATATACAGCAAGGGCGGGTGGAATATCATGCCGGGATCCTGCAACAGCGGATTCAAATCACGGCCATCCATTGCGGCTGGTAGCAGGCGTTCAAAGGGGTTGGAGGTGAATAGCGTGAAAGAGAGGAAGCCAACACTGATTAGCCCCATTACGCCTAATACGCGTGCCAGCATCTCTTCCGGCAGACGCTTGCTGAACAACGTCACCGCCAGCATCCACCCGCCGAGCATCAACATCCATAAAAGTAGCGAGCCTTCATGCCCGCCCCACACCGCAGCGACGCGGTACTGAACCGGCAACAGTGAGTTGGAGTGGGCGGCAACGTATTTAACCGAGAAATCGTTGGTAACAAAGGAATAAACGAGACAGCCGAAGGCGATAACGATGAAGGCTAGTTGTAAGCGAGCTGCCGGGCGGGCGAGTGCCATTAATCGCCGATTACCGCGCAAGCTACCCGTTATAGGTAGTACGCCCAGCATTAGCGCAAGTACGAGCGCCAGCATTAGGGAAAAATTACCGATCTCGGGTATCATTTTCCGCCCCCTTGCCCGCTATAAAGACGACCAACCGCTATCCACGTATTTGATTCAGCCTTGCCCGGTGCTGGTAGTTTGTTCATCAGCTTCATCTTTTCCAATTCCTTCAACTTGCCCTCCAATTCTTTCATCTTGCCCATCTTGATCCGACAATATACTTAAAAGAGGCCTCGAAAACTCCTTTGTCCTCGTGAAGGTGAGAATGACAAATTCATAATTTAATTAAATAGATACGTCACTTAAACTCCTGCATCGTATGCTTTCCATGACGTGGCACAATTTTTAATTTTAACATGGACATTCTAGTTTTTTTAAAACAACTTCGAGTAAGACCGCTGTTTGTGCCAAAGGTGCAAGTATCTCTTGTGCCATCGTCTCCTGAAATATTCAAGGAGACCCGTTTGCCTTAAGGGCGCCTCTAAAAATTCAAGTTTCTAGGCAAGACAAGGCGAGAGTAAAAAATTTGAGCGCAGCATATGTTTGATATGTAAGCGAAAATTTTTTACTCTCAACGCTGTATTGTGACGAAAAATGGATTTTTAGAGGTGCCCTTAAGATTAATATCATAATCCACCGTCAGCGGTGCATGGTCACTAAAGCGCTGATCCATATAGATGCTGGCTGATCGAGCGGACTGTGCAATACCCGGCGTGGCAATGTGGTAGTCAATACGCCAGCCCACGTTTTTTGCCCAAGCCTGGCCGCGATTTGACCACCATGTGTAAGCCTCCAATTCTGGATGCAGGTGACGAAACACATCTACGAACCCAACTTCATTAAATAGTTCAGTAAGCCAGGCACGTTCTTCTGGCAAAAAACCGGAGTTCTTGCGGTTGCCGCGCCAATTTTTCAAATCCTTTTCGGTGTGGGCTACGTTCCAGTCGCCGCATAACAATACCTCACGTCCACTGGCGTGAAGTTCACGCAGATGCGGCATAAAGGCAGCCATAAACTTGAATTTCACCGTCTGGCGCACCTCACCGCTGGAACCGGAGGGAAGGTAAAGCGACACAACACTTAAGTTGCCGAACCGTGCTTCAATGTAACGCCCTTCGCTGTCGAATTCAGGTATGCCCAACCCTTCTATTACTGTTTGCGGCTTGTGCCTGCAATAGATGCCCACACCGCTATAACCCTTTTTTTCGGCATAGTGGAAATAGCCGTGGTAACCGGATGGCGCTAACATTTCCGGCGTCATGTCAGCGGCTTGCGCTTTAAGTTCCTGCACACAGACAATGTCGGCATCCTGCTGCGCCAGCCATGGCAACAATCCCTTGCTGCACGCAGAACGAATTCCGTTGAGGTTAATGCTGATGACGCGCACTAAAGTTCTCCATAAGCAAAGCTTGTAATTATAATGGCGGCACGTCTAAATTTTTAATCTATCTTCCATGTCTCATTTTCGCCAGGATTTTATCCGTTTCGCCATCAAGCAAGAAGCATTGTGTTTCGGTGAATTCAAAACCAAGGCTGGCCGCTTATCGCCCTATTTTTTTAATGCGGGCCTGTTCAACGACGGGAAATCGTTGAAACAACTTACACAGTTTTATGCGCAGGCCATCCTGTTCTCAAAAATTTCCTTCGATATGTTGTACGGCCCTGCTTATAAAGGTATTCCGCTCGCGGCGGGAACGGCCATTGCGCTAGCAGAAAAAGGTCGCAATGTACCTTACTGCTTTAACCGCAAGGAGACCAAAGACCATGGTGAAGGCGGTAACACGGTGGGGGCGGCACTGCAGGGACGTGTGCTGATTATTGATGATGTTATTTCCGCTGGTACCTCGGTCCGGGAATCCATAGCCTTGATCCGTGCAGCGGGCGCGACGCCCTGCGGGGTGATCATTGCGTTGGATCGCATGGAACTGGGACAACAAACAGAGCGGAATGAAAATGAACTTTCCGCAGCGCAGGAAGTAGAACGCAACTATGGTATTCCGGTGGTGGCAATTGCTACACTGGGCGATTTGCTTGGTTATTTGCAGGATAATCCCGCGATGGTGCAGAATCTGCAAGCAGTACAATCCTACCGTGATCGTTATGGGATAGAGCGTAAATAAAATGAAAATTTTTAGTGCAAGTCTGGTGTTGATTGTTGTTGCCTTCAGCACAACAGTCGAAGCAAAACTATATAAATGGGTGGACGACAAAGGCGTAACCCATTACGGCGAAGTCATCCCTCCGGAATATTCCAACAAAAGTAATGCGCTATTAAGCGATAAGGGACGTGTGATCAAGAAAAACGAGGAAATAATTATTAAAGATCAGCGTGCCAAGGAGGAGGATGAGGCCAAAAAACGTATTGATAATGAAGCCAAACTTGAACAAAGCCGCAAAGACAAGGCGTTGCAGAACACTTTCAGTAGTGAGAAGGAAATTGACCTGGCTCGCGATCGCAACCTGCATCAAGTAGAGTCACTTATCAGCAGCATACAGTCACTGCAAAAAACAGCTCGAGAGAACTTGAAAAACTATCAGCAGGAAGCAGCGGAAAGAAAACGCACTGGCAAAAAGCTCCATGCTTCATTGCAAGCCGACATTACTGAGAGCGAGAATAAATTGGCTAAATTGCAACTGGACTTGGTCAAGGCTCAAGAAAAGGCGGCCGCGGTTAAAGCGAGTTATGAAGCCGACAAGATGCGCTTCCGTGAGCTGAGTGGAAGCCCCAAGAAATAAGTAAAGAGCAGCTTAAAACCCCCTGTGTTTCTCCCCAATTTGCTATATAGCGAGGCCTTTCAGGCAAGGGTTACTATTTGTTCTAGCAGCATCGGATTGTAGGGTGAGAGAATAAATGATGGAGTAGATGGTTATGGTGAGTGATGAAATGTTGGGCTTCATTTCATTCAGCCTAACCTACCGGGCTTGCGCGGCACGTCGATTACATTCATTACAATCCCGTAAA
>CAZPUT010000061.1:0-6777 GCA_964589845.1 uncultured Candidatus Nitrotoga sp.
GATGGCATCTGAACTCATTCAGCAGGCAGTGCTGGCGATGGCGTTTTCGGCCAGTAGTGAAGATTTGGCACGCACCATTCATGCACATCCGTCATTGGCCGAAGTGATGCATGAAGCGGCTTTGGCGGTGGATAAGCGTACGATTCATATTTGACTAAAATATTTCGCGTTGATTGAATTTTAACGTGGACGATAACTCGGTTAGCCGTTCAGGTGGAGGGGCACTCCCGCTATTTCAATGCTTGCACAGCTCGATTATCATGTAGCGGCAGTGAGAGCAAAGATAGTGAATGTGGATATCTGAAATTGCCAGATGGTGACCGAATTACAGACGGCGTATCTTGACTTAATTGCACAACTCATCGCGTCTTCGTAATTACCTGAAGTATTTCAGAAGATGCTGCATTGTCCATCATATTGGATGCACCATTATTAAAAATAGGCTGACATTTCCCTTCTACGCCTACCGCCTACCTGCTTATCATATGTTACAATCACCCTGTTGTTGGAACGGGCGAAAGTGGCGGAATTGGTAGACGCACTGGATTTAGGTTCCAGCGCCGCAAGGCGTGAGAGTTCGAGTCTCTCCTTTCGCACCAACTGAAGAATTCACTTATTAACCTAAGGAAAGTTAGCATGTCGAGTATAGAAATCATGAGCGGGTTGGAGCGCCGCCTTAATGCATCCATCCCTCTGCAACTGGTTAGCAGTGAAATGGAAGCGCGCCTGAAGAATCTGGCACGTACCGCTGAGGTGCCTGGCTTCAGGCCGGGCAAGGTGCCGTTCAAGATTTTGGAACAAAAACACGGCGCGCAAATACAGCAGGAAGTGCTGCAAGATGCTTTGCGGCGTTCCTTTGCCAAAGAAGTGCAGGAGAGTCAGTTGAAAGTGGTTGGTTATCCAACTTTTGAGGTCAAGACCACCGAACCGGATGCCTTGTGGATCGAATATAGTGCGACTTTTGAGGTTTACCCTGAAGTCGTGTTGGGTAATATTAGCGCTGAAAGCATGGAGCAAGTGGTTTATACCTTGAGCGATGCCGATGTTGACACCACGATTGCTACTCTGCGTAAGCAACACGCGACATTCGAAGTAGTTGATCGTGCGGCGCAAAATGGAGACAGAGTGCATATTGATTTTAGTGGCTTACTGGAAGGTAGAATATTTGAAGGCGGTGAGGCTAGGAATTTAGCTGTGTTGCTGGGGGCGGGACGTTTATTACCGGATTTTGAAAATGCTATCATTGGCATGAAGGCTGGAGAAACAAAATCTTTCGACATGACTTTTCCACCGGATTATCAGGCTGAGAAAGTTGCCGGTAAGTCAGCAGCTTTTACGATTACCTTGCACAAGGTAGAAGAGCAGCATTTGCCAGAGATTGACGCTAAATTTGCCAAGTTACTTGGTATAGCAGATGGCGATGTGAATAAACTAAAGACTGAAGTCCGCGATAATCTAGAGCGTGAAATCAAGCGCCGCTTAATGGTGCGTAACAAAGACAGTGCAATGGCTGCCTTGCTGACAGTTACTCAGCTGGAGATACCCAAGGCACTATTGGATGCTGAAGCGCAGAGCTTGATGCAGCAAACTATGCACGATATGAAAAAGCGCGGAATGGAAATGCCGAAAGGGGAAGAATCATTACCACTTGAACTGTTTACTGAACGTGCGCAAAAGCGTGTCAAGTTGAGTCTAATTTTGACAGAATTGGTTGATAAATATGATTTGCATGCTAAACCTGAGCAGATTAAGGCGCTGGTTCAGGATTATGCACAAAGTTATGACAACCCAGAAGAAGTGGTGCAGTGGCACTATAGTGATCCGACACGCTTGCAAGATGCAGAAAACTTGGTGCTGGAGGATAACGTGGTGGTTTGGGTGACGGATGCTGTCAAAGTGACAGAGAAGGTGATGGAATTTAACGAGTTGATGGAGAATGCCGCGTGATGTACAGCGAAATATCTCAAAATAATGAGGACCCGCAAAATATCGGTATGATTCCGATGGTGATAGAAACCAGTGGGCGTGGAGAACGAGCATACGACATTTATTCACGTCTGCTCAAGGAGCGCGTGATATTTTTGGTTGGTAACATCAATGATATGACCGCTAACTTAGTGGTGGCGCAATTGTTGTTTCTTGAGTCGGAAAATCCAGATAAAGAAATTCATCTTTATATCAATTCGCCTGGCGGCTCTATTTCTGCAGGCATGGCGATTTATGACACTATGCAATTCATAAAGCCGGATGTTTCTACGTTATGCATCGGCATGGCGGCATCTATGGGCGCTTTTTTGTTGCAGGCCGGTGCAAAGGGAAAACGCTTTGTTCTGCCTAATTCTTCGGTAATGATCCATCAGCCGTTGGGAGGATTCCAGGGGCAGGCGACAGATATCGAGATTCACGCCAGATATATTTTGAGCCTGCGTGAGCGACTATATACCCTGATGGCGCAGCACACCGGACGCAATGTCGAGGAAATTGCCCGTGATAGCGAGCGCGATAAATTCTTAAATGCGAATGAAGCAGTCGATTATGGCTTGGTAGATAAAGTGCTGGAAAAGCGCGTTTAAATAGCTGCTTGGGCTTAATCGATAGATAATAAATGGTGGCGATAAACAAAACAGGGGATATGAATGGTGCTGGATAAAAGCAAGGGCGACAAATTATTGTACTGCTCGTTTTGCGGCAAGAGCCAGCATGAAGTTCGCAAACTGATTGCGGGGCCTTCTGTATTCGTATGCGATGAATGTGTCGAGCTTTGCAATGACATTATTCGTGAGGAAGTTAATAGTGTTGTGTCTGGCAAAACGGACAAGGCTGACTTGCTTGTACCACATGAAATTCGTGCACGCCTCGACGAATACGTAATCGGTCAGGAACATGCCAAGAAAATTTTGTCAGTGGCGGTGTATAACCACTATAAGCGCCTGAAAAGCACAAACAAGGATGGAGTGGAGCTGGCCAAGAGCAATATTTTACTTCTCGGTCCGACTGGCTCTGGAAAAACCTTGTTGGCGCAAACTTTGGCGCGTCTGCTAGACGTACCGTTTGTGATGGCCGACGCTACTACGCTGACTGAAGCGGGGTATGTCGGGGAGGATGTCGAGAATATAATTTTAAAGCTATTGCAAGCGTGCGACTATGACGTGGAGCGCGCGCAGCGCGGTATCATTTATATCGATGAAATTGACAAGATTTCTCGCAAATCAGACAATCCTTCTATCACTCGTGACGTTTCTGGCGAAGGAGTGCAACAAGCGCTTCTCAAGTTGATTGAAGGCACCAAGGCGTCTGTGCCGCCACAGGGTGGCCGCAAACATCCCAATACTGAATTTTTGCAGGTAGATACCACCAATATCCTGTTTATATGCGGTGGAGCGTTTGATGGCATGGAGAAGGTCATACTTAATCGCTCAGAGAAAGCCGGTATTGGTTTTGGCGCAAGCCTCGCCAAGCGTGGTGACAAGAAGAGTGTAGGCGCGGTGCTGCGTAATGTGGAGCCGGAAGACTTGATCAAGTTTGGTTTGATCCCCGAGTTTGTTGGACGCCTGCCAGTGGTTGCTACACTGGAGGAGCTGGATGAGGCGGCACTAATTCAAATTTTGACCGAACCAAAAAATGCCTTGACCAAACAATATCATAAATTGTTCGCAATGGAAGGCGTGGATATGGAGTTCCACGAGGGTGTATTGCAGGCTATCGCCAAGAAAGCGCTGGATCGTAAGACGGGTGCACGTGGCTTGCGCTCTATTCTGGAGCATTCTTTGCTTGATATTATGTACGATCTGCCTTCGATGGACAATGTGAGCAAGGTGGTGTTGGATGTAAGCAGCGCAAATGGCGAAATTAAACCGATTGTGATATACGCCGATACATCCAGGGCGGCTTAGTTATTTATAGCGGCATCCCATGAGTTGATGCGCGGCGATTTGTATTTTGACTTGAATTATTTCGCTGCGCCCTCATCTAATTGTCAAGTTAATCCACAGAGGAGTTTCCTGCCATGACTGAGCATGATACTAATGTACTAGTTTCCAGTTTTTTTCCATTACTTCCTCTACGCGATGTGGTTGTGTTTCCCCACATGGTAATTCCATTATTTGTAGGACGTGCGAAATCAATCAAGGCGCTGGAATCCGCTATGGAAGCGGGTAAAAGTATTGTATTGGTGGCACAAAAAACTGCCGCTAAAGATGAACCTGCTGCGGATGATTTATACCGCGTCGGTAGTATTGCTAATATTTTGCAGATGCTCAAGTTACCTGACGGAACCGTCAAGGTTCTTGTGGAGGGCACGCAACGCGCAAAAATATTGCGCGTGCTGGATGAAAAAAGTCATTTCGATGCGGACATTGATCCAGTTCCTGTTGATGATAGCTTGGGTAATGAAGCTGAAGCTATGCGTCGCGCCTTAATTAATCAATTTGATCAATATGTTAAGCTAAACAAGAGGATTCCGCCAGAAACGCTAACGTCTTTGGCCGGTATAGATGATTCCGGGCGATTAGCGGATACCATAGCAGCTCATTTGCCACTTAAGTTGGAGCAAAAGCAAGAGATATTGGAAATATTTGACGTTCGAAAGCGCCTTGATCATTTGCTGGGCCTGTTGGAAGCCGAGCTCGACATCCTGCAAGTAGAGAAACGCATTCGTGGACGTGTCAAACGGCAGATGGAAAAGAGCCAACGCGAGTATTACTTGAATGAACAAGTAAAAGCGATACAGAAGGAGTTGGGCGAAGGTGAGGATGGTGCGGATTTCGAGGAGTTGGCTAAGAAAATAAAGGCTGCGCACTTGCCTAAGGAAGCGCGTGTCAAGGCCGAAGCTGAAATGAAGAAATTACGTTTAATGTCCCCAATGTCTGCCGAGGCGACTGTGGTGCGTAACTACATCGACGTGTTGGTGGGTTTGCCATGGAAAAAGAAAACAAAAATTAACAATGACTTGAAATCCGCTGAAGGAATATTGGAAGCGGATCATTATGGATTGGAGAAGGTCAAGGAACGTATTGTGGAATATCTTGCGGTGCAGCAACGCGTCGACAAGATGAAAGCGCCTATCCTGTGTTTGGTCGGGCCGCCGGGTGTTGGTAAGACTTCACTGGGGCAGTCTATTGCACGGGCAACGGGCCGTAAATTTATTCGTATGTCGTTAGGCGGGGTGCGTGATGAGTCAGAAATTCGCGGCCATCGCCGCACCTATATTGGCTCTATGCCTGGCAAAATTTTGCAGAATATGGCTAAGGTCGGCGTGAAAAACCCATTATTCTTACTCGACGAAGTAGATAAGATGGGTATGGATTTTCGTGGTGACCCTTCGTCGGCGCTGCTTGAGGTGCTCGATCCAGAACAGAACCATACTTTTGTTGATCATTATGTCGAGGTCGAATATGACTTGTCTGATGTAATGTTTGTTGCAACCGCAAATACCATGAATATCCCCGCCCCGCTTTTGGATCGCATGGAAATTATTCATGTGTCAAGTTATACGGAAGATGAAAAAGTAAATATTGCGATGCATTATTTAATTCCAAAAGCGCTTAAAAATAATGGATTGAAGCTTGAAGAAATTGGTATTTCAGAAAGTGCAATTCGTGACATATTGCGTTATTACACCCGCGAAGCGGGGGTGCGGGGGTTAGATCGTGAGCTTTCCAAAATCTGCCGTAAAGTGGTGAAAGCATTGTTGCTCAAAGGGCGTGATAGCAAGGTAACGGTGAATGCTCGTAACCTGGACAAATATCTTGGAGTGCGGCGCTATAGCTATGGAATCGCAGAGAAACATAATCAGGTTGGACAAGTAACCGGATTGGCGTGGACAGAAGTTGGCGGTGAGTTGCTAACCATTGAAACTGCGGTATTGCCGGGCAAAGGTAATATTACCCCTACTGGTAAGTTGGGCGAGGTTATGAAAGAGTCGATCCAAGCTGCGCTTAGTGTAGTGCGTAGCCGTGCCCGTAGCTTGGGTATCCCTGATGATTTTTATCAAAAAACTGATTTACATATCCACTTACCTGAAGGTGCTACACCCAAAGATGGGCCGAGCGCTGGTGTAGGCATTTGTACGTCGATAGTCTCAGCGTTGACTGGTATCCCGGTACGTGCTGATGTGGCGATGACCGGGGAAATTACGTTGCGCGGCGAGGTGCTTCCGATTGGTGGATTAAAAGAGAAGTTGCTGGCGGCTCAGCGTGGTGGTATAAAAGTTGTCCTGATTCCGGAAGAAAATACTAAGGATCTTGTTGAGATTCCCGATAACGTAAAAAATAAACTTGATATTCATCCGGTTAAATGGATCGAGCAGGTGTTGGAATTGGCGTTGGAGCGCAAGCCAGAACCGTTACCTGAGGCTGCGCCAGTAGTCAATCCCATCTTGGTGGCGGATGAAAATCGTGCTGCTGTTATTAAGCATTGATGGAGTATGCACGGGTTTTTTAAAAATCATTGCAGCTGTATAAATATTGAATTTTTTGACCACGGTGAAAGTCCTTGATATAAATCCATTGCAGGGATTTTCTATCAACTGCAACAATATTAAAAGAGGATGCTTGCTGTATCAATCTTGACTAATTAATACAGCCTATTAAAATAGGCTGATGTATTAAAGGCTGTTGCTGGCCGCGCACTAGTACTAGCAAGTTGATCAAGATCAAGACAGTGAAAGTACCGAAATTCTGTGCTGGTAAAGGCCAGAAGAATGCTGTAAAATAGTTTTTTTATTGGGTGCTTAGCTCAGCTGGTAGAGCGTCGCCCTTACAAGGCGAATGTCGGGGG
>CAZPUT010000062.1:0-6570 GCA_964589845.1 uncultured Candidatus Nitrotoga sp.
CTCATGCAGAACAGGATGGGGTTGGTGCTTCTGCGGAGTTGAGACTGGATGCGAAATCAAACATCGAAGCACGCGAAGAATAACAGAACAGGTTAACAATAAAACTGTGTAGGAAAGTGAATATGAGTGAATCAAATGACTTTAAAGAAGGGCTGAATTTTTTCTTGAGTAAAGACTATGCCAATGCGGAAAAGTTTTTTAGAAAAGCAGCAGAGCAGGGTGACCCAGAGGCACAGTTCTGCCTTGGTGATATGTACAATAATGGCTATGGCGTTGCAAAGGACGAACTGAAAGCTATGGCTTTATTTCGTAAATCTGCAGAACAGCGATTTGCGCCATCACAAATTAATTTAGGTATTATGTATTCTCAAGGGACTGGGGTTGAGCAAGATCTCGTCGAAGCATTTATGTGGCTAAATATTGCTGGCCGAGCTGTCGATGAGGAGGGAGGAGATCTCGCCATCGATGAGGATGGAAGGGATCTTCTTGGGGTCGTGGAAGAACAAATGACGCCCGGTCAAATTAAGGAAGCACTGCGACGATCAAGTGCTTGGATGAAAACCAATCAAATAATCTAAATTGGATATTCCCTTCACGAATGTACTGATGACTTGCAATAAATAATGGAACTGCAAGGCGCTGGACTGACGGCAATGGCTTGTCGGGCCAAGCGGTAGAAGAGCAATAAGCAGGTGTTTGATCGACGGTAGCTGAAACGAAACGTGAACTTATCGAGGCAATAATCGATGATGCTGTTGTTACATGCGGCTCTGGATTGTACCGAGTAGCCACCGCGAGATTCTCTTGCGGATACTTGTGCGCTGCAAGATTAGATGCTAGAAAAGAAGATTGCGACAACACAAGACAAGCTCGGTTTATTCAGAATCAAAGAGCTTGAACTACCCAAACCACCCATTGATGAACAAACCGAAATCGTCCGCCGTGTCGAAGCGCTGTTCCACTTTGCAGACCACCTTGAAGCCCGCCACCAAGCCGCCTACGTCCAAGTAAAGAAACTCATCTCGGCCACGCTTTCCAAAGCTTTTTGCGGCGAACTGGTGCCGCAAGATCCCAAGGATGAACCGGCCAGCAAGTTGTTGGAACGCATTCGTTAAAATGATTGCGATGTTCGGCAACATGGTTTGTAAAATTTTTTGGATCAAATTTCAAAAATCTGGGTAATATTAAACAAAATATTTACGAATATGGAGATAGCCCAAAAGGGCGGGTGATTATGAGCAAAGCTTTTACCAAGGAATCGGACGAAAGTTCTGACGAGGAAGAGGGCCAGATAATTTCACCACTTCCGCCAGGAGTCAAAAACTATATCACTCCCTTTGGTTACCAGCATATGAAAGATGAACTTGATCAGCTATGGAAAGTGGAACGTCCGGTGTTGGTGCAAACCATTACTTGGGCCGCGTCCAACGGCGACCGCTCGGAAAATGGTGATTACATTTACGGTAAGAAGCGTCTGCGTGAAATCGATCGGCGCATCCGCTTTCTTTCCAAGCGTCTGGAAAACGCCGCAGTGGTGGACCCGGTGCAGCGAGAATCGTGTGATCAAGTATTCTTTGGGGCGACAGTTACAGTGTGCAGACAGGACGGCGCAGAGTATACCTACAGCATAGTCGGCGTGGATGAAGCCGATGCCGGGCGCGGATTGATCAGCTGGGTATCACCGCTAGCTCGAGCGCTGCTAAAGGCGCGCGCCGATGATGTAGTTATGTTGCACATCCCCGGCGGAGTAGAAGAGCTGGTTGTAGTGGAAATTGCTTATCGGGCGATACGTTTTGACGATTGAGTTGCTGATATAAACGTAAGCTTTAAGGGCATCTCTAAAAATCCAATTTTCGTCACAATACGGCGTTACTCGAAAAAAATTATCGCTCACATATCAACTATATGCCGCGCTCAAATTTTTTGCTCGTGCCTTGTCTTGTCTAGAAACTTGAATTTTTAGAGGCGTCCTTAAATATATCACTTGGAACTGTAACAGCAGTGTTCCTTGTTCCATTCAGCCGTCCAGATTAGCCCAGTGTAGGAAATAAGCCGCGTATTCCACCCGCAATGAATTCTACGGAAATGGCCGCGAGTACCAAACCCATTAGCCGAGTAAATACGTCAATGCCTATCTTGCCCAAACGTTGCGCCACCCACGGCGCAATCAGGAAGGTTAACCAGACCGTTATGCTGAGCAACATAATTTCCAAGCTCATGATTAAATAATGCTCAATGCCGTGCGCCTTGTGTGCCTCCAGAATCACTGCGCTGATGGAGCCGGGCCCGGCCAGCAGTGGAATGGATAAAGGCACGATGGCATGTATCGAGCTTGCTTCGCCCCCAGCACTGTCATTATCGGTTGCGACGGATGTGTAGAGGTTGCCGTTCAACATTTTGAAGGCCATTAACATCAGCAGAATGCCGCCCGCCACGCGAAATGAGCTGATGCTGATACCGAAAAAAGCCAGTAGTGGTTGGCCTATCAATAGCGCAACCAGCAAAATTGCGCATACCGCCAGCGATGCGACGCGGCCAACCTTGGCTCGTTTTGGCGCCGACATGCCGGAGGTGAACAGAATAATGACAGGGATGATCCCGATCGGATCAAGGATGGCGAACAGACTGATAAAAATCTTGGTGTATTCAGTGAAATCCAGCATGGCGCTCAGTCAAGAAAATGCAGCAAAATGGGTCGAATAAATTCCCGGTTACTCTCTTTCAAACTTAGGCAGAATCGACGTTGTTCGGGGCAACCACTTTTACCCGTTCCAGTATTGCTGCGAAGAAGGCATCGGTGCTGTGCAGTTGAGGCAACAGTTGCAGGCACTCTTCCGCTTCCAGCGGAATTTTTTGCTGTGCGAGAATTTCTCCTGCAGGGCGTAATGTGAATTCTGGATGGTCGGCAAGAAATGCATCGACTATGGCGCGGTTTTCCTGTGGCAAAAAACTACAGGTGGTATACACCAGGCGGCCGCCTGGTTTGAGCAATTTGCTGGCTGAGGCCAGGATAGAGGCCTGCAACTGGGTGAATTCAGTCACGCTTTGAGACGATTGGCGGAATTTGATGTCCGGATTGCGGCGTAGTGTGCCCAATCCGCTACATGGCGCATCCACAAGAACGCGGTCGATCTTGCCAGCCAGACGTTTTATTTTGCTGTCGTTTTCATGTGCTATGAGTTGCGGATGCAGGTTGCTAAGCCCCGAACGCTTCAGACGCGGCTTGAGGTTGGCCAGACGTTTTTCGGATACGTCAAGGGCATACAGCCTGCCCTGAGACTGCATCATGGCGCCCAGCATGAGTGCTTTGCCTCCTGCACCGGCGCAAAAATCCACAACCATGTCATTGCGCTTGGGGGCGAGAAGAAATCCAAGTAGCTGGCTGCCTTCGTCTTGGACTTCTATTTTTCCGCCGAGGAACAGCGGGTGCTTGGTGAGTGAGGGCTTGTCCTTGAGGCGGATGCCGATGGGGGAGTAAGGCGTGGCTTGCGCGTCCATGCCCTCTGCCTGCAAGGCTTGCAGTACCTCATCGCGCGTGGCGAGCAGGGTGTTGACGCGCAAATCGAGTGCAGCTGGTTGCTGCATAGAGCGACCCAGCATGAGGATGGCTTCATCCGTCATTGTGATTTGCAGTTGTTCGACCAACCATTCTGGCAGTTCGGCCTGCACCGACAAAGATAATTCGGCAAGATTGATAGCTTTCACTTGCCCCAGCCAATCGGCCTCATCGCGTTTCAGAATTGGGGTGAGTTCACGCAGGTTATAGCCGCTGAACTTGATCCAATAAGCCAGCGCCATGCGGCGCGGGGTGGCCTGATTGGCGCAAGCGTGCTCCAGAAACAGACGGTGACGCAATACACCGAACACAGTTTCTGCCACCAGCGCGCGTTCGTTGGAGCCAATGCGCTCGCGCTGAAAAAAGTGGCGCAGCATAGCGTCGGCAGGATGTTCCAGCGGCAGGATGCTGCGCAGGGCTTGGATAACGAGGTCTAGGCGATATTCGGTCAGTAGCATGGTTCTAAATTAGGGTAAATGTATTCGATGCGGTGATGGAAGCGATCACAGGAATGGAGGCGAAGTTTACAGGACAGGGCTCCATGACTTCTGAATTTCTTATTCATCTGCGACGCGGATGTCAGAAATGACAACTTCCAAGACCATTTCACCGGAGCGTTTAATCTGGCGAAACTTGATTGGCAGCAGGCGATATTCAAGCCCCAGCCAGACTTCCATACCGTCGCCACCTTGGCTATGCAGCCTGCGCAATGGCAATGCGCGCAACTTGCCCATTGGGGTGATGATTTCCTCTTCTGCACCGATCTCAAGCTCATATTTTTCAAGTTTTTTGCCAGTGGTGATAGCAATCGATATAACTTTATTATGTAGGGGAAGCCGTGAAAGCTGATACAAAAAGCTCAGGATATCTTGGGCGTCGGGGGGCAATTCCGTTTCACCGCCGTAAGAAAAAAGCAATTTATTTTCCGCCCAGTTGAAGGCGACATTCATTTTTTGTTTGCCGCCGGATACATTTTGTTCTTCTTCGTAGCTTTCTGGCAGCAGCCCAAAGTTGCCAGCCTTGCCGTGGCTGGTTTGAATGAGTTGGTATTTTTTAAACAACCGGGCTAGCCCGGTTGATTTTGTTTCCGCTTTCAGGACATATTTTTTATCACTAATTTCAAGCTGGTGGGTGATTTCGCCAATCTGGAAATTGTCCTGGCCATAGTAGACGGCAAACTTTAGCTGTGCGTGTTTGGGCAATGGGCGCGCTACTGGTTCTTCCACCTTGGCTACCGCAGATGCAGCTTCTATAGCAGGTATTGAAGCTGGTTTGGGAGCGACTGCTACGGCAGATGCGGTTTCAATAGCAGCAGGCATTGATGCTGGTTCGGGGATGGCTGCTACAGCAGATGCTGCTTCAATAGTAGGTACTGATTCCGGTTCGGGAGTGACTGCTACGGCAGATGCTGCTTCTATAGCAGGTATTGATGCCGATTTGGGGATGGTTGTTACAGTACTGTCAGGTTCGGCTGGAGGGCTTGCAGGTTCAACTTCTGGCATAGGCGCGTCGGCTTGCAGTGGCAGCGCTTCGAGTTTGGCGCTAAGCGGTGGCAGTAGCACCTCGCTATGGGGTAGCTCTATATGAAAGAGCCACAGTGCAGCACCATGCAGTAGTATGGAAAGCGCGATGGCAAGGGTAATGCGGCTGGTGGGCGTGCCAGAATTCATTTCATAAATAGCCCAGAATGATTGCTACTCAAAATTTATTTGGGTTAACACCTGCGTGAATTGGTCACCTTCGGACTCGGTGATGGTCATCTTGTAAGGAAAATTGCCGTGCTCTGTAGCCAGCCAGATTTCAGTTCGAGACGCACCGTTTTGCTGCGGGTTGGCCACGTACAATGCCTTGAATGTACCGAGCGGAATCGTCATGCTTTGGTCGGGGGTAATGCGATAACTGTAGTCATCCACTTTACTGCCGTTAGTCATGTTGAAATTGAGCTCCGCAGTATTTTGCAGTGGCGCGAACATGAACTGGTACATCGCGCTTAACCGGTCTTGAGTTCCAGCTGGCAGCGGTAGCGTGCGCTTCCCGGTGCGGTCAGTCAGAGTGATGTGTTTAGTTTTCCAGTCAAAGTCAGCACGCGTATTTCGCCCGGTATCGAGTTTACGTTCTTGAATATAAGTGACTGGGCGTAAGCCCTTCGCTGTCAGGGTACCTTCGCTGGTGACGCGGATGACTTCTGGCTTGAACATGGCGAGCAAGCCGAATGCTTTGGTTATGCTTTCGATATGGTAGCCGTCCTGCTTGCGGGTATAGGTTTCAGTCATGGTCGCGACTTTAATATTGCCTTTGAGTACATCGTAATGGGCGTCAATATTGGTGATCTGCACGGGCAAGGAGGGAGTAGCAGCGAAGAGTGCTTGCGGTGCAGTGCAAACAAGTAATAGCGAGCCGACTAGATAAATGATGTTATGCATTACCTTATCCTATTTTCGGAGAGATTAGCGCGCTACCGGGCTGTTCCAGATGCTTCAATAGTACCTTGCCTTCCGCACTCAGGCGAATGTCGTCGTTGCAGAACCAACGGATGGCCTGCGGAAAAATGCGATGTTCTTGATGTAACACGCGTGCCGCCAAGGTTGCCGGGGTGTCGTCCATGAGTACCGACACTGCGGCCTGGATGATGATGGGACCGTGATCGACGTCGCTGGTGACAAAATGCACGGTGCAGCCATGGATCTTCACGCCGTCCCGGAGCGCGCGCGCATGAGTATTCAGGCCACTATATGCGGGCAACAATGAGGGGTGAATGTTGATAAGTTTGTTTTGATAGCGTGCCACGAACTGGGGGGTGAGAATGCGCATGAAGCCGGCAAGCACGATAAGGTCGGGCCGGTACTCGTCTATGCAGATGGCTAGCTCGGAATCGAAAGATTCGCGGTCTGGATGGTTGTGATGAGCCACGACCCTCGTTGTAATACCATGCTGTTTGGCAATTTCCAACCCTGGGGCAGCGGCACGGTTGCTGATAACCGCCGCTATCCGGCAGGGCAGGTGGACGACCTGCG
>CAZPUT010000063.1:0-6485 GCA_964589845.1 uncultured Candidatus Nitrotoga sp.
TGCGCAAAATCCACCAAATTGCGGTGTGGATCGCCCATGTTGGTCTTCATGCCACGCAAGCCGAACACCACATTGCGATTGCCTTCAGACGCCAGATATTCGGCGGCGTTTAGTGATTCATCCAGCGTGATCCCAAAACCGCGTTTAAGCAGCACCGGAAATTCCTGTTGACGTCCAACGATTTTCAGCAGTTCGAAATTCTGTGTATTGCGTGTGCCGATCTGTAACATCACGCCGGTGGGGTTGCCGGTCTGCTGCAATGCGGCGCGGATTTCGTCGAGATGCGACTCATGCGTAATTTCCATCGCAATCACCTTCATGCCGTACTTCCCCGCCAAATCGAAAACAAAAGGCAAACAATTCTTGCCATGGCCCTGGAAAGCATAGGGGCTGGTGCGCGGCTTGTACGCGCCCATACGCGTGCAAACCTGGCCATTATCGCGCAATGCTTTTAACATGATCTCGACATGTTCGGCGTTGTCCACCGCACAAAGTCCGGCAAACACATTGAGCGTGTCCTGGCCAAAGCGCACGCCGTTATAGTCAAAATGCGTAGGACGCGGGTCATCTTTATGCTGCCCAAGGATACGATACTCCTCCGACACGCGCACCACACGCTCGACACAGGGCAAGCTTTGCATGTCCTTGATGTCTAGCGGCTTAGTGTTGCCGATGAGGTAAATCTCAGTTAATACCTGCTCAGTACCGCGCTCGACATGCACGCGCATCTGAACACCCATCAACCCGGTGAGATATGCAATCAGCTGCTGGTAGTCCCCACTTTGCTGGTTGGTATTGGAAGAAAGAATCAATATCATGGTGAAGCTCCTGTTATTTGCATACCAATCATTTTCGAGAAGGATGGTCCATTGCTGCGACCACTGTGCTACCGGATCTTGCGCAAAACCGCTCTTGCCGATTTGGCGGCCATGCTGTTCATCTTCAAATTAGCCGCGATAAAATGCGCGGCAACTTCATCACATCACGAATCTTCACATCCACATAAGCTGGTAATCGGGACGTAGCATTCACCCACACGGTGCGCATCCCCAGACGTTTGGCAGTCTGCAGGTTTTCTGCACTATCTTCCACCATCACGCAACGCGCCGGATTCAGGCGATGCTTTCGCAGCAATCGTATATAACCTGCTAACTGTGGTTTGGGTTGGTAACGCGTATGCTCAATCGCGAACACATCGTCGAATAAATCATCTATGCGCAACAATTGCAGCACGGCATGTGCATAGTGCAGCGGTGCGTTGGAAAATACCAATTTCTTGCCCGGCAATCTTTTCAATACATGGCGCAAGCGTGCTTCACACAACACCATCTGCGGTAACTGTGGAAACTGGTGTGTATGCCACAGAAAATGATCGGGGTCGGTGGCATGGTGCCGCATCATGCCACTTAAGGTCGCGCCATAACGTTGCCAGTAATGCATTCTCAATTCATTTGCCGTCTGCTCATCCAGCTTCAGATGCTGTTGCAGGTAAGCGGTCATACTGCGGTTAATATGCGGAAAAATGTGCGGCACGGCATTGTGCAATGTGTTATCCAGATCAAAAATCCAGACGATACGACTCATTTGCTTTTAATCAGCGTGCCCACACCTTCGTCGGTCAGAATCTCCAGCAACAGCGCATGTTCCACGCGGCCATCAATGATGTGCACCGACCTCACTCCCCCGCGCGCAGCATCCAGCGCCGAACTGATCTTCGGTAACATGCCGCCGGACAGCGTACCGTCCGCCACCAGTTCGTCGATCTGTTTCGGTGTCAGGCCAGTGAGTAGCTTGCCGCTCTTGTCCAGCACGCCCGGCGTGTTAGTTAACAGCACCAGCTTTTCCGCTTTCAGCACTTCCGCCAACTTGCCCGCCACTACATCGGCATTAATATTCAGTGTCTCACCATCCGGCCCTACAGCAATCGGCGCAATGACCGGAATAAAATCGCCAGAATCGAGAAAAGTTATGATAGATGGATCAATCAAATTAATTTCTCCCACCAAACCAATGTCCAGCAATTTGCCCGGTTCATCGTGGCTTTCCAGCAGCATCTTGTCCGCACGGATAAACGAGGAATCCTGCCCGGTCAGCCCCACCGCCTTACCACCATACCGGTTAATCAAGTTAACGATGTCTTTGTTGACCTTGCCCAGCGCCATTTCGACCACATCCATGGTCTCTTCATCCGTGACGCGCATGCCTTGGACGAATGCCCCTTGCTTACCAATGCGCTGAAGTAGATCGTTGATCTGCGGCCCGCCACCATGAACGACTACCGGATTCATGCCAACCAGCTTAAGCAACACTACGTCGCGCGCAAAACTTTCCTGCAACTTGGGATCGGTCATGGCATTGCCGCCATATTTGATTACGATCGTTTTATCGAAAAACCGTTGGATGTATGGCAACGCCTCAGACAGTGTATGAGCTTTCTGGACGGCGGTGGCAGGGGTAAGTGACATGAAATTTTCCTTCGCTAAACAGGCGCGCATTTTACCTCAGAAGTCGACCACCATTGCAGCACAAAACAAATGGGCGGCACCAAGCCGCCCGTTACTCGCGCAGTCCGCGTTTACTCAATGATGCAGCTAATGGGCATGATGCTCGTGCTCATTACTGCTTGCAGTGAACGACTTGACTTCGGCATTCACATTAATCTTCTCTTTATGCTTATCGGCGAACTCCACGGTGATAGTGAGAGGCAAGCTGTCACCCGCTTTAAGCGGATTCTTGAGGTTCAGCAACATCACATGACTACCGCTCGCTCCCAGCTTAACCATTTTGCCTGCAGGTAGCGGCAGAAATTCAATGGCACGCATTTTCATCACGCCGTTAACATGCGTCATGTCGTGAATCTCGACTGCACCCGCAACCGGACTGGCAATCGCCACCAGCCGTGCCTCTTTCTTGCTGGTAATTGAAAATCGTATTGCGGCACTTTCTTGTCCCGGTGCAGTGGCACGTACCGACGCGTCGCTCACGACCACATTTGTTGCCCATGCTTGTGTCGCACAAAACAGCATGGCAATTGCAATTACGTAACGCATCTAAGTCTCCTTAATTTAAAATATTTACAGTAAGATACATGAATTGCGCGAAAATTGACAAGCATGCACTCAGCAACAAGATCAAGAAAACCGAGCATCTACATAAATTTAACGAAATATAAACATCTTTCTGTTAGAAATTTAGCTAGAATGTTAGTTCTAAGTATTTCGCATTTAACAATAACAAACAGAATTAGCTCGAGGAATGAACATGCCTACCAATAGCACACATGTAGTTCCCAGCAACCAAAATATTGATCTTAGACAGGCGGTCAAATATATTGATGCGCTACCTGCCATGCCTGTCATTGCACAAAGGCTGCTGGCGCTATCTATGGATACCGACGAAGACGAACGGGAAATGTTAATACTGATTGAGCAAGACCCGCAAATTTCAGCAAAAATTATCGGGCTATCCAATTCAGCAAAGCTTGGTTCCACTCGAAAATCAACGTCAGTAAAAGAAGCAGCAATATTGCTGGGCATGAACCGTGTCAAATCGATTGCAACTGGCATCGCCATCATGTCCTTGTCGACCAAAGTATCCACGGGTAAGTTTAAGACACAGGATCTTTGGTTACATAGCTTTGGCATCGCGTTTGCCATGCTCGGCATTGCTCGTGCCATGCCGGCAAAGATCCGTCCTAAGGATGACCAAGTTTTTTTGGCTGGCATACTGCACGACATCGGTTATCTGGCGCTCGCTTTCCTGGATCCAAAACGCAGCGATGACCTGCATGTACGCTTGGCAGTGGAATCTGAGTGTCCTGCACTGAGCATAGAACGGGAAATGCTGGAAATATGCCATGACGAATTGGGTGCGGAGCTAGCACGCCACTGGAATTTGCCGGATGAAATTATTGCCGTGTTGCGCTACCACCATACACCGGATGTGGTCGAAGCGGCAGCGGGACAACCAATAGTACACATGATTAGCTTGGCAGAAAAATTGCTGGCTTCCTTTGGTATTCAGGAACGCGTTGATGCCAACATCAGCGATGAGGATTGGGAAGTTTTGGGCATCGATCCGAGCAAGGCTGAGGAAATTAGTGTACAAGTAGCTGAACAAGCGGAACAAGCTGCAGCAGTATACTGATTAAGATGCGCGGTATTCCGGCGCATTTAACCTAAGCAATCAAACTTACCCCATAGCCCAACCAACCCCACACGTCTATAATTGCGGTTTTGGTTATTGGTCTCAATATGAAGTTTACGCTGTCGTTTTTCGTCGCTCTATCATTTCCATTGTTTGCTCAGGCGCAGCTAGCCAATCTGCCACCCGCTCCAGTGCTGGCAGCCAAATCCTATCTGCTATATGACTTTACCAGCAATCAGATTCTGGTAGACCAGAACGGTAATGAACGCACCGAACCAGCATCCATTACCAAGCTGATGACGGCTTATCTAACCTTTAGCTCCCTCAAGCTGGACAAATTTTCGCTGAACCAGACAATATCCCCTTCAGCAGAAGCACTGCGCACCCAAGGCGTGGAATCACGCATGTTTCTCGACAAAAATAAACCTGTGACGATTGCAGAATTACTGCGTGGCCTCATCGTACAGTCTGGTAACGACGCAGCGCGTGTGTTGGCAATTACCATAGCTGGCAGCGAGGAAAACTTCGCCAAACTGATGAATCAGGAAGCGCAACGATTGGGCATGAGTAACACGCATTACATCAACGCCACTGGATTGCCGCACCCTCAGCACTATTCCAGTGCATATGATACTGCGCTACTCGCGGCCGCCATAGTGCGCGACTTTCCCGAGCACTATCCAATCTATAGCTTGCGCGAATATCAGTACAACAATATCAATCAAGCCAACCGCAACCGCTTATTGTGGATGGATCCTTATGTGGATGGAATAAAAACGGGACATACAGAAAGTGCAGGATTCTGCTTAGTGGCTTCGGCCAAACGCAACCAGCGGCGGCTAATATCAGTCGTGCTGGGCGCATCCTCAGACAACCTGCGAGCTACCGAAAGCCAGAAGCTGCTAAATTACGGCTTCCAAAATTTTGAAGCAGTGCGCCTGTATCAGAAGAACGAACCGGTAGCCAGCTTACGCCTGTGGAAAGGCACCGAGAGCATGGTCAAAGTGGGATTCCGCAGCGATCTGCTACTGTCCATCCCTACAGGACAACTTGCACAATTGAAGGCAACCATGGAAACACAGCAGCCTCTTATTGCGCCGATTGCCGGTGGGCAAAAAGTCGGTATGATAAAAATTACCTTGGGTGGCAAACCATATGCCGAATACCGGCTGGTGGCACTGGAGCCTATGCCGCTAGCCAATGTATTTTCACGCGGTTGGGACAGCATCCGTTTACTTTTCAAATAAAGGGCGCCTCTAAAAATTCAAATTTCTATGCAAGACAAGGCACGAGTAAAAAATTTGAGCGCGGCATATAGTTTATATGTAAGCGATAATTTTTTTCGAGTAACGCCGTATTGTGACGAAACGGGGTAAGCAGGCAAGCCGCAAAGCGGCTGCTCGCAAAATTGGATTTTTAGAGATGCCCTAAAGGTTTCTTTAAGGAACATTAAATGACAGTCTATTTGAACGGGCAATTCATGCCCATTGAAGAAGCCCGCATTCCCGTGCTGGATCGTGGCTTCATTTTCGGCGATGGCGTATATGAAGTTATCCCAGTGTATTCGCGCTTTGCTTTCCGTCTGGCCGAACATCTCAAGCGCCTGCAATTCAGCTTGGACGGCATACGCCTGACAAACCCGCACAGTGACCAGGAATGGACTAATCTCATCACGGATCTGATCGAGCGCAACACAGCCGAAGACCAATATTTATATCTACATATCACGCGAGGAGTGGCCAAACGAGACCATGCTTTCCCCAACCCTTCGATCCAGCCAACCATATTCATGATGAGCAACCCGCTTCTCACCCCACCCACCGCGTTACTTACCAGCGGCGTGGGTGCGGTAAGTGCGCCGGATAATCGCTGGCTGCGTTGCGACATCAAGGCCATTTCACTTCTACCTAACGTACTACTACGCCAAATGGCGATAGACGCTGGCTGTGCCGAAACTATTTTAATCCGTGACGACAATTTCATGACTGAAGGCGCAGCCAGCAACATTTTTTTAGTCAAAAATGGCGTCCTTCTCGTCCCGCCTAAAGACAATCTAATGCTGCCTGGAATCACCTACGACGTATTACTGGAAATCGCCGCTGCCAACAGCATCCCTCATGAAGTTCGCAAGATTGCCAAGGACGAAATATTCAACGCCGATGAGCTATTACTCACCTCCTCCACCAAGGAAGTACTTGCCATCACCACATTGGATAATAAACCGGTAGGCGATGGCAAACCCGGAGTAATGTTCGCAAAACTACATAAGCTTTATCAGGACTACAAGCGTGACGTGATGCGAAAGACATAATAAAACTCGACATTCCCATGCAGTCAGC
>CAZPUT010000064.1:0-6462 GCA_964589845.1 uncultured Candidatus Nitrotoga sp.
CCCTGCGGCGCAGGAATTACAGGTCATCGGTATGGATAAAGAGCTGGAATATATCTTGATGCAGGCCATGCAGACGGGCGGCAGCAATTTGGCTATCGAACCCGGATTGGCCGATACACTTTTGCGTGAGGCGCGAACTGCTGCACAGCTGCAAGAACAATTAGGGCTGCCCACGGTGCTGTTGGTGCCGGGACAGTTACGCGATTTACTGGCACGTTTTCTGAAACGTGCGTTACCGCAACTCAAAGTTATTTCGCATGAAGAAGTGCCCGGCTTCAAGGCGGTACGGGTAACTTCAATGGTAGGAGGGAGAGCATGAACATGAAAAAATTTGTGGCCACAACTTCGCGCGAAGCATTGCGGCTGATACGTATTGAGATGGGCGCTGATGCGGTTATCCTATCAAACCGTAAGGTGGACAGTGGGGTCGAGATTATGGCGCTGGCCAGCGCGGAATTTGCCCAGTTGACACATGAGTCCAGGCAACCGGCTCCCGTACCAGTCCGGGCAGCGATAGTTACGCAGGAGCGCGCACCGGTCGCAGTCATGGCGGAGCCTGCAATATCATCCATATCTACAATGCAACTGGAACAGCAAGGCATCCTCAGTGAGATCAAGTTCATGCGCAATATGATGCAGGAACAGATGGACTGTCTATCGTGGTCGGATAGACAGCAGCGCGATCCTAAACGCACTCGTATGTTGCGCGATCTGCTGAATGCCGGATTTAGCCCAACACTGTCGCGGCAGATGATTGACAAGATGCCAGCTACGGCCAATATGGAATGGGTACGTCGAGTGCTGGGGAACAACTTGCGTATCGCCACGAAGCAAGAAGATTTAATAGTGCGCGGTGGCGTGGTTGCACTGGTAGGTCCCACCGGCGTTGGAAAAACCACCACCACGGCTAAATTAGCGGCACGTGCAGTGGTTCGTTATGGTGCAGACAGGGTGGCATTACTTACCACCGACAGCTATAGAATTGGTGCGCATGAACAATTGCGCATTTATGGCAAAATACTTGGTGTGGCAGTGCATACAGTGCGCGATACCGAAGATTTACGTCTCACCTTGTCCGGCCTGAAGCAAAAACATTTGGTACTGATTGATACCATCGGTATGGGGCAGCGCGATAGTCGCATGGCAGCACAAACCGAAATGTTCAATGCTACTGGAGTGCAACGTCTGTTGTTGCTTAATGCCACCAGTAGCGGTGACACCCTAAATGATGTGGTGTGCATGTACAACGGTGCAGGGGTCATTGGTTGCATCCCCACGAAACTGGACGAATCGGTAACCTTTGGTACGGTACTGGATGTCGCAATGCGCCACAAATTGACTTTGTACTACATTGCCAATGGACAACGCGTGCCGGAAGACTTGCACGAAGTGAACATGGAGTATCTGTTGCATCGCGCCTTCAAACAATCTGCTAAAGAGGCTCCGTTCGCTTTGCATGAACTGGAGTTCCCTGCGCTGATGGCGGGAGTAGGTGCGGCACCTGTAATGCGGGAGGAATATGCAACTTGAACGCGTAACTGATCAAGCAGAAGGATTGCGCCGTCTGCTGGTTCGTGCTTCCACGCGCGTGATCACGGTGGCCGCTGCCCGAACTGGGTTTGGTGCGACCAGTGTAGTGGTGAATCTGGCTACAGCCTTGGCGCGAACCGGTAAAGAGGTGCTTATACTGGACGAGAGCCAGTCGCACAACAATGTAAGTAAAATGCTTGCTCTTAAGTCACATCATGATTTGTTGCATGCTGTACGGCGCGGAAAAACGATACACGAGATTTTGCTGCAGAATGGCTCACAGAATATACGCATACTGCCTGTAGCACTTGCCATTCAAGCCCTGCCAACATTGTGTGCACAGGAGCGTGAGCAATTACTAGAGAGTTTGGCGGAAGTCTCCAGTGAGGTTGATGTTGTACTAGTGGATGCAACGACATACAGGGAGCCAGATACTTCTGGTAGCCTGGCACCCAATCAGCCGCTACTGCTAGTACTCAACTCCACTGCCTCTGCTATCACTGAAAGTTATGCCTTGATCAAGCGCATGGCAATGCAGGATGGGCGCCAGAACTTTGGAATTATTGTTAATAAGGCCTGTAATGAGAAGGCGGCACGTCTTATATTTAGTAACGTGGCGCAGGTGGCACGCCAACATTTGCAGGTATGCGTGGAATATCTAGGTTATATTCCGTTCGATGAAAAACTCAAACGTGCGACACAATTATGCCGCCCAATTCTTGATGTGTTCCCAACTGCACAGTCTGCATTGGCTTTTGGCGAACTGGGACGTAACCTTATGTTGCTGCCCACCGCTGAGAGCGAGGAGTTAGGAGGTCTGCCCCATATTATGCAGCGATTGATTCGGCAGGTAAGCACCCTGAATTAGTTCACACGCAAACTAATGAAGATTACATGAGACGCATCTATAGGGCGCCTCTAAAATTCAAGTTTCTAGGCAAGACAAGACACGAGTAAAAAATTTGAGCGCGGCATATAGTTGATAGGTAAGCGATAATTTTTCGAGTCACGCCGTATTGTGACGAAACGGGGTAAGCAGGCAAGCCGCAAAGCGGCTGCTCGCAAAATTGGATTTTTAGAGGTGCCTTATAATAAATCAAACAACATTTTGATGTGGCATCGTTTAAAATACTTTTTATTAGTAAGTTTTCATCTAACTGGTATATGGCGTTAAAATTTTACATTGCGCCATATTTTACTTAAACCAGTCATTTCCGCAAAGGCAGGATTTCATGAATTTTAAAAAAGTATTTTAAATTTTGGATTCGTGTTTCACCAAAGCCAGCCTGTTTTGAGTGTATCGAAACGAGAGTGATGGTTGCTACAGTGACACCTTTCATAATCAATATAAATTTCAATAACAAAAATTATGTACACAGCAAGCGGATTCAGCGACAAGGAACAGTGCATCACAGAATATGCGCCGCTAGTGAAGCGTATTGCGCATCATTTGATGCTGCGATTGCCCAGCAGCATAGAAGTAGATGACCTTATACAGGCTGGCATGATGGGCCTTTTGGAGGCAGCTGGGCGCTATGATGAGTTGCGTGGCGCGCAGTTTGAAACTTACGCCTCGCAGCGCATCCGCGGTTCGATGCTGGACGAACTGCGCCAAGCCGATTGGATGCCGCGCAGCTTGCGCCGCGATATGCGTCGAATTGAAGCGGCCATCAGCAAACTACAGCAACGCTTGGGCAAGCCGCCAAGTGAAACGGAGCTTGCTCAGGAGTTGGGCATGCCGCTGACCGAATATCAACATATGTTGTTCACGTCGCGAGGCGCACAATTAATATATTACGAGGATTTTCACAGCGAAGGTGAAGAGGATTTCTTTGAGCGTTATGATTTTGAAGGCGATGCCAATCCACTCGAACTGTTGCAAGATGAACGTTTTCGCGGCGCGTTAATTAAGGCAATCGAAAATTTACCGGAACGTGAGCGCATATTGATGGGCATGCATTATGAGCAGGATATGAACTTACGCGAAATCGGTGAGGTGATGGGCGTAAGCGAATCGCGGGTATGCCAATTGCACAGCCAAGCGGTAGCTCGTTTGCGTAGTTCGTTAAAAGGACATTAATTAATGGACAAGCTTAGCTTAGCCGGTCTGTTGCTTGGCGTGGGCGGCATTATAAGCGGGCAATTACTTGAAGGCGGTGAGCTATCCATTCTTTTTCAGGGCGCGGCTTTTCTCATCGTGTTCGGTGGCACACTGGGCGCCGTGATGCTGCAAAGCCCATTAAATATTTTTTTAGCTGGCATCAAAATGGGCCGTTGGGTGTTCGTTACACCAAAGTTATCCCCGCAGAAGTTAGTCTACCAGATTACCTCTTGGAGCAGACAGGCACACAAGGGAGGAATACTTGTTCTGGAACCACACATTGCCAGAAACAGCGATTCATTTGTGAAAAAAGGACTTCAACTACTGGTGGACGGCAACAGTGCGGAAAAAATTCGAGAAGTACTGGAGATAGATAACCATACGTATGAACAATTGCGATTCCAATCTGCACGTGTATGGGAATCAGCAGCAGGTTATGCGCCGACTATCGGCATTTTAGGCGCTGTGCTTGGGTTGATTCACGTCATGCAGAGTCTTGGCGAACCGTCAAAACTGGGAGCAGGTATTGCGGTTGCGTTTATTTCTACCATTTACGGTGTGGCGCTTGCGAATCTAGTTTTTTTGCCCATGGCCAATAAATTAAAAATGTTGATTCTGCAACAGGTAGTAATGCGTGAAATATTGGTAGATGGACTGACAGCTATTGCCAGTGGCGAGAGTTCACGATTCATCGAAAGCAAGTTGCAGGGATTTATTCCTTAAGCCATGGCGCGCCGGGTAAGGCATAAAGAACATGAGAACCATGATCGTTGGCTGATCTCATATGCCGATTTTATCACTCTATTATTTGCTTTCTTTGTAGTGATGTATGCAATTTCTTCGGTAAATGAAAGTAAATATCAAATGTTCAGTGCCTCATTGACTTCCGCATTTGGTAAACAAATAATCAAATCCGAAGCTACTGTTTCAACCAACGAGCAGGACGTGTTACTGAAATCGCTGGTGGACAGGAGGAACGCCAAGTTGGCCGAACAACAGCAGGAAGCCATGCAGGACATCACAAAAAATATCAATCAAGTCATGAACGCATTGGTAACAAATGGCCAAGTCAGTGTGATGCAGACTAATCGCGGCGTAGCGATCGAAATTAATGCTAGCGCACTATTCAATCAGGGTGATGTAGTATTACAAGGCGGTGCAATAAACATTTTGGCCGAAGTGGCGAAGGTATTGGAGCCGGTCGATCTGGCCATTGAAGTCGAAGGACATACCGATGACATCCCGATTAAAACTCAGAAGTTTCCATCCAATTGGGAGTTGTCCTCGGCACGTGCCAGTAGCGTAGTGCGCTTATTTATCGAGCATGGGTTAAAGTCAAGGAACCTGAAAGCGATAGGCTCCGCCGCCAACCACCCAGTTACCTCCAATGACACGGAGGATGGACGCGCGCGAAATCGCCGAATTACGGTGACAATATTGTCACCTGCATCTGATAGAACAGCGCAAATCCCTAAAGAGTCGGCAAAATAGTACGATTCGTCATTCCCCGAAGGCAGGAATCTAGATGTTCTAATCAACTATTTGATAACCGATTCTATAGGGAACCTATAAAAATCCAATTTTGCGAGCAGCCGCTTTGCGGCTTGCCTGCTTACCCCGTTTCGTCACAATACGTCGCTACTCATAAAAGATAATCGCTTACCTATCAACTATATGCCGCGCTCAATTTTTTTACTCGTGCCTTGTCTTGCTTAGAAACTTGAATTTTTAGAGGCGCCCTATAATTCATCTGAGCAAGTGATAAAGCTACCTAGTTTATAATTTTTCGAGATTTTTTAGTTTGAATGTTTAATTATGTTCGTCTTACTTACATAAGAATTAATTTAGTCATATGGTTATTATACTAATGCAGTAAGAAATTTAACTTAACTAGGCCTCTCTTAGCCCTGAATGTTCAGCATTATTAAATCGCCTGAACCGACAGTCCTCCAAAATTACAACGACCTGGAGCTTTCCATTAAAGTCTGGCAGTCGAAATCAATCATGGTGGCAAAATGTTACATTCTCACATTTTGCCACAAATTCCGAATTGAGTAACTTAGAGGAATAAGAGCGCATCTTTCTATTCGCCCAGGCTTGCTTAAATGGCGCAAGAACACTATGCCAAGGCATGACATTAGCGGATCAGTCTTGTTGGACTTGGCCACAAGCATCTGTAATTTTTCTTCTTTCTGCTCATTCAGTTGAGTTGTTCCTAAGGGGCCATTCTATGTCGTGACCCTGAATCAATAAAAATAATCCACCAATTAAATGAGTTAGGAGATAAGTACACGAAACTATACCCTCAGCCAGAGTTTGAATGGAAAGTCCCATTCAGAACTGATTATCCTAAGGGAATGACGACTGAAGAAATATTAAAGAAGCTCAGAGTCGTAAACAAGAAACCAGTTTTGAAGATATACGTGCCCCTGCACTTATTTACAGCATACATTACCACTACCCACAAAAGAACGACGGTAAAGAAAGATGTAAAAAAAGCCTGCATCTCTGCAAGCCTTATTCTATATGGGGTGACTGATGGGGCTCGAACCCACGACCACCGGAATCACAATCCGGGACTCTACCAACTGAGCTACAGCCACCACGGGGTAAAACTCAACAAGATATGTCGTTGGCGTGCCCGACAGGAATCGAACCTGTAACCCCCAGCTTAGAAGGCTGGTGCTCTATCCGGTTGAGCTACGGGCACAATTTCCTGTAGAGCCATTCGACTCTGTACCACTAAGATATATGGTCGGGGTGGAGAGATTCGAACTCCCGACATCCTGCTCCCAAAGCAGGCGCGCTACCAGGCTACGCTACACCCCGAA
>CAZPUT010000065.1:0-6110 GCA_964589845.1 uncultured Candidatus Nitrotoga sp.
CTTGGCGACATGCAACAGCGCCTTGGACGGGATGCAGCCTACATTAAGACACACCCCGCCCAGTTTGGAGTGGCGTTCAATCAGGATTACCTGTTTGCCCAGATCAGCAGCACGGAAAGCTGCGGCATAGCCACCGGGGCCAGCGCCCAGAACGACTATTTCGGCGTGAAGATCACCTTTTTCAAAAGAGGGTGAGGTTGAAATAGCAAATTCCGGAGTCGAAGATGAAGCAGGCGTGTCTTGTGGCATAGATGAAATTTCCCCTGCACCCATTCTTTCCTTGTCAGGTGAGAGGGTTGGCTTTTCCTCTGAGAAAGGGGAGATGGAAGCGACTGGAGTGGATTGAACAGATGAGGGAATGGCTCCTTCCGCTGCCGATTCTGCTTCCAACATTAAAATCAAGTCGCCTTGGTTGACCTTGTCACCAATCTTGATCTTTAATTCCTTCACCACCCCCGCAACAGGGGAGGGCACTTCCACAGTCGCCTTGTCGGTTTCCAATGTGATCAGCGATTGCTCTGCGATCACGGCGTCGCCTACTTTTACTAGCAGCTCGATAACAGTTACACCTTTAAAGTCACCAATATCCGGCACGTTAACTGCGATGGTTTGTTTCATAATTTTCTTTCGTGATCATTTCAGGCAAGTGCATAGCCACATAAACTCTTGGTGAAGAATGTTCCTGCTAATTTCTTATCTGTCCGCTGCCCAGCACAATAAATTTCTGCGAGGTTAAGCCTTCTAACCCTACGGGGCCGCGCGCGTGAATTTTGTCAGTGGAGATACCGATTTCCGCGCCTAATCCGTATTCAAAGCCATCGGCAAAGCGCGTTGAAGCATTCACCATCACCGAGCTGGAATCCACTTCGCGTAAAAACCGCATCGCCTTAGTGTAATTCTCGGTTACGATGCTGTCGGTGTGCTGTGATCCGTAGGTATTGATATGCGCGATAGCATCATCCAGCCCAGCCACCACACGCACGCTCAAAATCGGCGCAAGATATTCGGTGTGCCAATCTTCTTCTGTAGCAATTGCCATTTGCGTAACAAGTTTACATGCGGCCTCATCACCGCGCAGCTCCACGCCCTTATCCAGATATATTTGGCATAGTTGTGGCAGCACTTGTGCCGCCACACTGGCAGCCACCAACAAGGTTTCCATGGCATTACACACACCGTAACGATGAGTTTTGGAGTTGTCGGCAATACGGATGGCTTTTTCCAAATCCGCATCGTCGTCGATATACACATGGCAGATACCGTCCAGGTGTTTTATAACCGGCACACGGGCTTCTTTCGAGATGCGCTCGATTAGACTTTTTCCGCCACGCGGCACGATCACATCCACGTATTCCTGCATGGTAATGAGCTCGCCTACTGCTGCACGGTCGGTAGTGCTGATCACCTGCACCGCACTCGCTGGCAAGCCAGATTCGCGCAGCCCTTGCTGCACGCATGCCGCAATTGCGTTGTTGGAATGAATCGCCTCGGAGCCACCGCGTAAAATGGCAGCATTGCCGGATTTCAGGCACAGCCCTGCGGCATCAGCCGTCACATTAGGGCGCGATTCATAAATGATGCCGATAACGCCAAGCGGCACGCGCATCTTACCAACCTGGATGCCGGAGGGACGATACTTCAGGTCGCTAATCTCACCGATGAGGTCCGGCAGGGCAGCTATCTGTAATAGCCCTTCCGCCATGCTGTGCACAGTTTTTTCAGTCAGGGTGAGACGGTCGATGGAGGCAGCATCCAACCCGTTAACACGCGCAGCAGCGGTATCCTTGGCATTCGCTGTAATGAGTTGCGCGGTGCTGCCCAGGATCGCAGCAGCAATATTTTCCAGGGCACGATTCTTTGTCGCGGTACCGGCTTGCGCCATAATGCGCGAAGCGGCACGGGCCTCCTGCCCGACTTGTTGCATGTATGTTTTTATGTCATTCATTTTTATCTCGTCATTCAAGCGGGGCCAGTATATGGGCAGAGCGCAGCGATGCCCATCATGGATATCGCTGCGCTTCACCTATCTAGAAGTACGCATTTTACCATTGCACTTAAGTTAAAATGCGTACCTTGCATATTAGGGTTCGCCATGTCTGACATTCTGCAAAAAATTCTTACTGTTAAGGCGCAAGAAATTGCTGCCGCAAAAGCCAATTGCTCATGGGAAACTATGCGCGCTAAGGCGGAGCAAGCCTTGCCCACTCGTGATTTTGTCGGAGCAATTCGCAGCAAAATTACAGCAGGCCAACCCGCAGTGATAGCCGAAATTAAGAAAGCCAGCCCAAGCAAAGGTGTGTTGCGCGCGGATTTTCGCCCGGCGGAAATTGCCGCCAGCTATGCAAGTCACGGTGCGGCCTGCCTGTCAGTGCTAACCGATGCGCAATTCTTTCAGGGCAGTGCCGAGTATTTGCAAGAAGCGCGGGCCGCTTGTTCAATCCCGGTGTTGCGCAAGGATTTCATGGTGGATACCTACCAAATTTATCAGGCTCGTGCGTTAGGAGCGGACTGTATCCTGTTGATTGCAGCAGCATTAAATTTGGCGCAGATGCAAGAATTCGAGGCTTTGGCGCTCAGCCTGAACCTAAGCGTGCTGATAGAAGTGCATAACAAGGCAGAATTGGACGAGGCATTGCAACTCACCGCTCCGCTCATCGGCATCAATAACCGCAACCTGCGTACTTTTGAGGTAAATCTGCAAACCACGCTGGATTTATTACCGCACATTCCACAAGAGCGTATTGTGGTAACCGAAAGTGGCATCCTCCAAGCAGAAGATGTACAGCTGATGCGCAACAATCACGTTAATGCTTTTTTGGTAGGCGAGGTATTCATGCGTGCGCCTGAGCCAGGCGTTGCATTAGCTCGGCTGTTTGGGTTGTGATGCATACGCGCCCGCCCGAGTGGCGTCCACTATCCCCTAATAGTGCTTTTGTAGTTCTGCTGGGATAGTCAGGCGAATAGATTATTTTGGAGCTGGCGAGCCTGTGATTACAGGTAACAGAGGAATCACAAGTAAGTCATCTTGCTTGGGCAAATGGTCGCAGCTGATAATTTGCACGCGCTGATATTGATGCATATCACCAGCGCGCACCAATAAAAAAACGGGCACCTGCAGGTGCCCGTTTATGATCAAACTATTAATCTTCTTGCGAAGAAAATAGTTTAGAACGAGTGTTTCATACCCACCGAGAAAGCAGAAGGTGATTGACCATTTACCGGAGTGATACCGGAAGAGCTGGTGGAAGTGCTGCTGCTGTTCCAGCCAAGGGCGTAAGCAGCACTGGTATCATTGTCCAGCTTGGTGTACAGAGCATACAGCGTAGTGCGATTGCTCATTTTGTGGTCATAACCAGCAGAGTATTGCTTGGCTCCTGAGTTCGCAGCGTTATTAGCTAGGCTATCAATATCTGTATACGCCAGCTTAAGCGCATCAGCTGAAGTTACGTTGTATTTACCGGATAGATACCAAGCACGGGAGCTACCAGAACCAATTCTGTTATTCATTTTTTCATAAACAGCGTTTAGTGCAAAGGCATCTACCGAGTAACCCCCGCCAATTTTCCAAGCATCTGTGCTTAGGTTGGCGCTAGGTGTTCCGGTGTTAGGTGCGGATTGCATATTGCTAACGCTTTGATAAGCTGCAGTGGCGTAATAAGGGCCTGCATTGTACATACCCGCAACCGAGAAGCCTTCATTCGTATGGTTTGCAGTGTTGAGAGCTGTTGGCGAAGCAGTAAATGGTGCTGTACCGCCTTGATCGCCAAAATAAGAAGCCGCTGCACTGAAACCGGAGTAATTCAAGCTGTTGAAACCAACAGAGTTACTTACGCGAACATCATGGCCGATACCCATCAAGGCACGGTTATCCGCAATGGTATTGTGGAACATGTCCATACCGCGTGTTGCCAGTTTGTAAGGTGTATCGAAACGCCCCAATCTTACAGTACCTGCCGTGTCGCTTTTCAAGCCAGCGAAGGTATCACGGAAAGCAATTGCTGTTTGAGAATTTGGGTTGCTTGTGTCGCCTAAACCTGCGCCAAACGCAATTTGGTTTTCAATTTGCCAGATTGCGGACAAACCGCCACCCAAATTTTCTGAACCCTTCACGCCAAAGCGTGATCCATTGCTGGCTACTCCTTGACTGTCTCTAACAGAATCGTTGTTAATGACATCGTAGGATACGTTAGCTTGACCGTAAAAGTTGACGTCGGCCATTGCTGCCGAGCTCGCACATACACCCGCGACGGCTAGAGCAATCAAACTCTTATTTATGTTCATAAAATGTTCTCCTTGATTTACTAAATTTGTTTTCCGGGAAAACCTCTCAAAATTTAAACCATTTATGAGAAGCTAGACTGCATTTTGACAGAGAGCTTAAGGGATAAGCAATGCTTGTGTTGTATTATTGCAACATAATACAAGCAAAAAAATTCGTCTGATTTCTGATTTAATTAAAGGACAATATTTATCCTGATTAGCCATAAAGTTCAGTTGCACAATATAAAGAGCCGTCATTCCCGCGCATGCGGGAATCCAGCAATAAAAATAGACCCGCAAAGCGGGACAGAAAATCGGTTTTGTTCCGCTTCGCGGGGGATTGATCAATCATCTGGATTCCCGCCTGCGCGGGAATGACGTGTGCTGAACATTGTGGCTAATCAGGATATTTGTTAAGAAGAAAATTGAAAGATAATTCTAATATTGATAGCATCCATCAAGATGGTTATAAAATACGAAGGAGCGTTCCGTGCTGAGTTTCGACAACTTGATTATTAAATTCGACAAGGGCTTGCGCACTTTGTTTAGCGAAGCGCACAGTATTCGCCCTTTTCCTGATGCCGGTTTGCCGGATGCCGCATTAGACGAGAGCGAGAAAAAGCTCGCAGCAGCGCTGATGCGAGTAAATCATAGCGGAGAGATTTGCGCTCAAGCGTTATATCAAGGGCAAGCGCTGACGGCGCATGATCCTGTGGTGCAGGAGGAATTGCAACAAACAGCGAACGAGGAGACCGAGCATCTGGCATGGACGTCGCGACGTGTGCATGAATTAGGCGGCCATCTGAGCTTGCTCAATCCAATTTGGTATGGGAATTCGTTGGCCATCGGCGCGCTTGCCGGATTGCTAGGTGATAAATGGAATCTTGGATTTATGGCTGAAACTGAACGTCAAGTAGGTGCGCATTTGCAAAGTCATTTGGGGAGATTGCCAGAGCAGGATATAAAAAGTCGTGCGGTTGTTCGGCAAATGCTCACAGATGAAGCTCGGCACGGGGATATTGCAGTGCAATTGGGTGGCGCGGAATTGCCACTGCCGATAAAGCTTGCGATGCAAGTGAGCGCAAAGGTAATGACTCAGACTGCATATTGGATATAGTTTAGTGTTTCACGGCGGATTTAAGCCCGAACCGCGCCTACTCTTGTCTGACGCAATCCACATAGTAGCGCGGTCCGTCACTCCCCCCATTTGCCACCAAGCCATGAATATCACTCTCAAATCCCGGAAATTTCTGATTAAAGTCACGCGCAAATTTGAGGTAGTCCACGATGGTTTTGTTGAAGCGCTCACCCGGGATGAGTAGCGGAATGCCTGGTGGATAAGGCGTCAACAGCACGCTGGTGATGCGTCCTTCCAGTTCGTCAATCGATACGCGGTCAATCTCGCCGTGCGCCATTTTAGCGAAGGCGTCGGACGGCTTCATGGCGGGCTCCATGTTGGAAAGGTACATCTCGGTGGTTAACCGCGCTACGTCATTGATCTTGTAAATGCCGTGAATATGGTCGCACAGGTCACGGAGGCCGATCTTCTCATAGCGTGCGTATTTAGCGACAAATTCGGGCAGCACGCGCCATAGTGGCTGATTCTTGTCATAGTCATCCTTGAATTGCTGCAACTCGGTAACCATGGTATTCCAACGTCCTTTGGTGATGCCAATGGTGAACATAATGAAAAAAGAGTAGAGCCCCGTTTTTTCCACCACCACACCATTTTCCGCCAAGTACTTGGTGACGATGGCAGCCGGAATGCCGGAATCGGCGAAGTCACCCCCGACATCCAGCCCCGGGGTGATAATAGTGGCCTTGATCGGGTCGAGCATGTTGAAGCCCGG
>CAZPUT010000066.1:0-6074 GCA_964589845.1 uncultured Candidatus Nitrotoga sp.
GCTACGCAAATCGCTGGATGCCTTTGCTCGTCTTGATCTTTTCTATACTACCCAGGTAGTGCGTCAGGATGAGTTGGTTGATGAAGAATTCCGCTCCATCATGCGCTATCTCATTACCTATATGATGGAAGACCCGCGCACGATCTCCATTGCGCTGGAAATTCTGTTCATCGCCAAGGCCATCGAACGTATCGGTGATCATGCTAAAAATATGTCCGAATATGTGGTTTATATGATCAAGGGCAAGGACGTGCGCCATGTCACCGTGGAAGAAATTGAGCGAGAAGTTTTAGAGTGATTTGCAAGGACGAAATAACATGACCATCATAAACCCCACATCCAACAGCCGCGAAACTCTATTTCAAGCACACCAATTGACAAGCATTCCAATTGCCTGCTTCCGGGGCGTACGCGTAGCATTCCATATAATTTATGGAATGCTACTTGCCAGTGTTATTCCATTACTGAACAAATCAACTCAACAGCACATCGTACAATATTGGTCACGCAAGTTTTTGGATGTACTACACGTTGGTTTGGAAACTTATGGTTGTTACCAGCTCGCAACTGCGCAGGGCCGCCTGATTGTTGCCAACCACATCTCCTGGCTGGATGCTGTTTCCATGAACGCAGTGCTTCCGGCATACTTTGTCGCCAAGTCTGAAGTCGGCGATTGGCCATTCCTGGGCTGGATATTGCACCGTATTCACACTCTGTTTATCAAGCGTGACATTCGACAGGAGACAGCACGCATTAACTGCCAAATTAAAGGAATGCTCGAACAGGGAGATCGTATCACCGTATTCCCGGAAGGCACTACCACCGATGGCACTCAACTTGGCCATTTTCATTCGTCACTACTGCAAGGCCCTATTGACATTGAATCCACTATTTGTCCGGTTGCTATCCGCTATCATGATGGCACTGGCAAGGCTAATGGCGATGCAGCTTTTGTAGACGACATGACATTTATCGAGTCACTATGGAAAATTCTGTGCAGCCCTTCCCTGCATGTGACTCTAGTTTATTTACCTGCAATCCCATGCACAGGAAAAAACCGCCGTATGCTGGCCTCCGAGGCACGAGAAGCAATCCATACGGCCCTGGTTACTCTATCATCCAGCCATGCCAGCCATAAAATGGAATAGCATCACAATCGGCACCGCCATCTTGCTCTTTCAGTTGAACCACCTCGCTGTTGCTCAACACGGGCTTCACTCCAAAAATTTCACACGCAAATGACGCGCACATTTCATCAATTCTTAATCTCCCTGTAATACTACTGCAACAGGCCATCGTTAAATTTGTCTCTATCCCAAACAAGGAGACAACGATGTTAAATCTGAACCAAAAGCATCACCTGCCGCATAACCGGCTTACCCTCAGCATGGCTAGAACCGACTCAGAAATTGAGGAAGCGCAACGTCTGAGATATAAAGTATTTGCTGAAGAAATGGGTGCCCGTCTAGCAAGCGCACAAGAAGGAATTGACCGTGACACTTTCGACCCCTATTGCGAACATTTGCTAGTACGCGATAACAGCACCAACAAAGTAATCGGTACCTATCGGATATTGCCCCCCGACCGCGCTCGAACCATCTGTGGCTACTACGCTGAAACCGAGTTTGACCTGACCCGCTTGGCCCACCTGCGCGACCGCATGGTTGAAGTTGGCCGTTCCTGCGTGCATTCTAATTACCGCGATGGCGCGACCATCGCCCGACTATGGAGTGGTCTCGCTGACTACATGCACAAGAACAAGCATGAATATCTGATTGGTTGCGCCAGCATCAGCATGAACGATGGAGGGCATTGCGCAGCCAGCATTTTTAAAAAACTGAACAAGCTGTATGCGGCGCCCGCTGAATATCGAGTGTTTCCCCGCTGTCCGTTGCCGCTTGAGGCACTGGACAGTACACTGGACGTCAAAATTCCTCCGCTAATTAAAGGCTATTTACGCTTGGGCGCTTACATCGGCGGTGAACCGGCCTGGGATCCAGATTTCAATACCGCCGACTTGTTTATCTTGTTGCCCATGTCCAGGCTAAACGAAAAATATGCCAAGCATTTTATCCGCCAATAAACGATATACATACTTCCTGCTGCTCCGTTTGCGACAGACTGGGTGAAGATTTCCATATATTGGCCTATAGCATGGCGTTGTTGAATTATTCAGAATTTAGCCCAAGGCACCACCACATTTCATTTTTTTTCTAGGCTTTGACGACTGCCGTCGTGCATTAATTTGTCATTCCGTGGCCAAACGATGCAACCTTGTCCGCGCCAGCCAGCGGGCAGACGTCACCTTCGTCGAGATGCCCTACACTAGTTTCGAGCGGCCTGAGTGGCTATACTTCTGCGAGTTCGCTTTCAAACTCCATTTTTCGACGCATATTACCCCAAGGCTTTTAATTATTTACCGCGCTCATGTCCACTGAAATCGAGCTGAAACTGACCATAGATCCGGCACATGTCGAGCGCTTGCGGCGCCATCCTGTTCTGAAATCAATGGTACAGGGCAAACCTCGCCGCCATAAGCTCCACAGCATTTATTTTGACACGCCCGAGCAGGATTTGCTGCGAGCGGGCTTCGCCCTCCGTCTGCGCCGAATAAGTGGGTGCTGGGTGCAGACGGTTAAGGATGGTGGAAGCGCGGAAGGGGGGCTGCACCGTCGCAACGAATGGGAATGGCCGGTGCGAGGCGGGAAGCCCGAACCGACGCCGAGTACTGCGCCTGACCTCGCACAACTATTGACGCCCAAGTTGCTGGCGCGGCTGCGCCCGCTGTTTGTTACTGATTTCTGGCGCACCTTCTGGCAGCTTCGCACAGCACAGGGGGACGAAATCAAGATGGCGCTGGACCTAGGTGAGGTACATGCGGGTGACAGGTGCCGGCCTATCAGCGAAGTGGAACTTGAACTCAAGGCGGGCGAGGCGGCGAGCCTGTTCGAGGTCGCTCTGGCCATCCAGAAACAAGTACCGCTCTGGGTAGAAGATATAAGCAAGGCCCAGCGCGGCTATCTGCTATGCAGCGGAGAAACGCCGCCACCGCGCATGGCGCAGCCCGTGGCGCTGACGCCGGCGATACCGATTGCACAAGCGTTTCAGCGCATTGCCGGAGAATGCCTCGCGCAGCTTCAGGGAAACGTGACGAAACTGGGGCTAAACCCGGAATACATGCACCAGGCGCGCGTCGCGGTGCGAAGGTTGCGCTCGGCGCTGAGCTTGTTCGGCATCGTATTTCCCGAAGCACTCGCCGATGTCGTAAAGGAATTGCGCTGGCTCATGGGCTACCTGGGGCCAGCGCGGGACTGGGACGTATTTGTTACCCAAACGCTGCCGCAGATTGCCGAACAGCTACCCGACAATCGAGCGCTGGCACGGCTGCAGGCAGATGCCGCCGGATTGCTCGATACCCACCGACAGGCAGCGCTTGAGGCCGTCCTGTCGCAGCGCTACACCAGGCTGATACTGACGCTCGGCCTTCAGCTCGCACGTCAGGCGGAACCGCCAGGAGGATCTGTTGCGCTTGGTGAACTTGCCACACAGACTCTCACCCGACAACATAAATACGTGCGCCGCAAAGGTCGACACCACGCTGCGCTGAACACGGCTGAACGTCATGCGCTGCGTATTGCCGCCAAAAAGCTGCGCTACGCGGCGGAGTTTTTTGCTGGCATCTACCCGCATAAGCGTGCGCGCCTCTACCTCGCGGCACTGGCTGCGCTGCAGGATGTGCTCGGCGCGCTGAACGACGCCGCTGTCACGCAGCGGCTGCTCGCCGAATTGTCCGCACCTCGCGGGCAGGCGGTTGGCATCGTCAGCGGATGGACAGCCCGCTCCAGCCAAGTGAGCTTGCAACAATTTCATCAGGCGTGGCGAAATTTCACGCTGCAAAAGGTATTCTGGAAATAGTGCGACTGCTGGTGAAAAATGCTACCGTTTCTTCGCATCGTGTGGAGTGAATATCGAAAGGAGAACAGCATTAAGCTTGGAATATTGGGCTGTAGCGGCGAGATGCTCGAATTCTAAGCAAGCTGTGAGTGGCTGCAATCCTCGGGGTATAGAATAACTGTTTTGTCATCGGAGGACTTTACTTTGGATCTAATTTTATGGCGGCATGCGGATGCCGAAGACGGCATACTGGACGACGCACGCAAACTTACCCCAAAAGGCGAAAAACAAGCTCAGCAGATGGGACGGTGGCTCAAATCCCATCTTCCAGAGGATGCGCGCATTCTAGTCAGCCCGGCAAAGCGTGCGCAGCAGACGGCAAGCGCCTTGGGCCTGGAGTTCGAGACCAAAAGAGAGCTCGGCACGGGGGCATCCGTCATATCGGTAATGGCTACAGCAGGCTGGCCGGATGCCAAAGGTACAGTGGTCGTGGTTGGCCATCAGCCTACCTTGGGGCGCATAGCTGCTACGTTGCTGTCGGGAATCGAGGCTGACTGGAGCGTCAAGAAAGGCTGCGTGTGGTGGTTTAGTAACCGCATATACTATGAAGAAACCCAAACCATACTCCGCGCTGTGATGTCACCGGAGTTTCTTTAGGTCATGAGGTCAATACCGCTTATACATGCCCCATTGCTTTTCATTTTCTTGCCATGTACCCATGTTAAATCAGGTCGAAAGGCTTTCCAGTTGGCCGAGGTATTGAGTTTCATCTGAGGGTACTCTTCGTCGTCAATTTGGCGGTGCAATGTTCAATACATGCTTTGCGACCATCGCAGAAAATGAAAACCGTGTAGCATCCAAGAGACTTTTTAAACCGAATATCCAAAGGGAAGCACACTCACATGAAGATCATTGCCTGCTACAACATTAAGGGGGGTGTTGGTAAAACCGCGACGGCCGTCAATCTGGCCTATCTGGCAAGTCAAGAGGGTGCCCGTACATTGGTTATGGACTTGGATCCTCAAGGTGCAGCTTCATTTTACTTTCGTGTAAAACCCAAGATAAAAGGTGGCTTAAAAACGCTTATGGATGGCAAGCAAGGTTTGGATGAGCTAATCAAGGAAACTGATTATGCCAATCTCGACCTTATTCCTACGGACTTTTCCTTCCGCAATATGGATCTGTTTTTGGAAGAAGCAAAAAAACCAACGCGGCAACTACGAAAATTGCTCAAGAGTCTGGATGACGACTATGACGTTGCTTTTCTGGATTGTCCGCCCAGTATTTCGCTAGTATCTGAAAACGTATTTCAGGCGGCTGACATCTTATTAGTGCCGACCATTCCTTCTACTTTATCGTTGCTAACGTTCAACCAGATTATGAAGTTTTGCAAAGAAAATAATCTGGATGATCTGCTGGTGATTCCATTTTTTTCCATGGTGGACATACGCAAACAGCTACACCGGCTTATCGTTGAAAAGCCACCGAAAACTTTAGCCGGATTGCTTAACACGACTATTCCCTATGCCAGCGATATAGAACGGATGGGGCTTAATCGCGCAGCCCTTGCCAGCTATGCTCCCAAGTGTAGGGCTGCTCTGGCTTATGAGTCGCTATGGGCAGAAATTAAAGAACGCCTGAATTGATGTTTTCATTCTGTAACGAGGAGGTAATTCAGGTAGAAATTTAATCTCCTACCTTCCTGAACAAAAGCTACGGTATCACTTAAATAAATTCTTTACTTTTATGTAACTCCCCTGAAACATTACTTCATTATCCTGCGTCAGTACATTCACAGGAGATGACGATGCTTAATCTGATTCAGCAACCCGGTCAGCCGAACAACTTTCAGGCCTTGAACTCAGCTATCATTAATGCAGAAGTGAGAGAGTCGCATCGATTGAAATACCAAATAATCGTATCAAAAATGAGTGTCTATTTGAGTAATGCCAATGAAGAGATTGAACGTAAAATGTTTAACCACTTTTGCTTTTGTGAACGCGTGCTACCAGTTACTCTTCGTGACTGGATGACCAAACGTTAATATTTCTGGCCTTAGGATGACGATGCAAATCTTGAACCAGGAACCTCGGCAACCACTACACAAGTTCACCACCAGCTTCGCAAGAACTATCGTGCCCTTGTCTACACCCATTTTTTTGGCAATTTCGGTTTGATTT
>CAZPUT010000067.1:0-5812 GCA_964589845.1 uncultured Candidatus Nitrotoga sp.
GATCAAGTTCTTGATCGACCAGATGGCATAACGCGTATTCAAAACTGCCGGGAATGACTTGCCGGTCAAAGTCGACCGGCAGTAATTTTAAGCCTTTGTGTATCGGTTTGAACCGTGCCATGTCGTATCCACCCTGGTTTTATCTCGCAGTGAAATTATGGCAGATCGTGAGGGGGATTATTGGGTGGATTTGGGTTTTTCTACAGCCTCAACCTTTGCATTTAACCTGCAAATCCAAACTTGGTAAAACTGTAATTTATTATACGGCGACACTGGCTAACCGTTTCAAGTTAAAATGTGTTGCCTTAAGTCGGTTTCGAATTATTACCTATATTTCTATTTCGTTTGCATGCGTTTAATAATAATCCTATTAGTTAATTTGTTGCTTGTCACGTTCCATAACGCTTGGGCGGATGACGTTGTCAAGAACGATGCGCCTATCCTGTCCATAGCCGAAAATGGCCCGCGTGCTGAATTGCTGCTCTACGCTATGAGTTTGATTGGTACGAGTTATAAATTAGGCGGGCAGTCTTTCGATACCGGCATGGATTGCAGCGGTTTCGTACGCCACGTCTACAGCATAGCTACTGGAATACTGTTACCTCATAATGCACTAGCCATTAGTCGGGCTGGAATGAAAATTCATCGGGCTGAACTCCAGCTTGGCGATCTGGTTTTCTTTAATACAATGAAGCGCACATTTTCCCACGTTGGCATTTATCTGGGCGACAATCGTTTTGTCCACGCATCCAGCAGCAAATCCGAGAGTGTGATGGTCTCCGACATGGGCGAGCGATATTGGGCGAAACGCTTTAATGGCGCTCGGCGCATCCTTCAGTCGGCAGCCCGGGATGGTAGCTGAGGTTTTTCAAGAACAACAAGTTACCAGAGGTATATTTTATCGCATTTGATAATTATTATCATTTGTGGTTAACTAGCGCTTACTTGGTTTCCTTCTCATTTAATGCATCTAACTAACACTTAGGAGTTTATAAAAATGGACAAACGCCTGTCGTTTTTACATCGCCTTTCCGGCATTCTTGCCGCCACTTCCATGCTAACGGTGGCAATGACTGCTTACGCCGCCAATGAAATTGTGGTTTATTCGGAGCGTAACGAACAGCTTATCAAGCCGCTATTCAACGCCTATACCAAGGAAACCGGCACCACCATCAAGTTTCTCACGGACAAGGCAGGGCCATTGCTACAAAAGCTAAAAGCGGAGGGAGCCAATACTCCCGCCGACATGTTGATTACGGTAGACGCCGGAAATCTGTGGCAAGCAACCAATCTGGGGCTGTTGCAGCCAGTGCAATCCAAGACGCTGTCAGATAATGTTCCCGCTCATCTGCGTGACCCGGCTAACCAGTGGTTCGGATTGTCGGCGCGTGCCCGCACTATCATTTACAACAAGGACAAAGTGAAACCAGCTGCTCTTTCTACATACGAAGATTTGGGTAATCCAAAGTGGAAAGGGCGCTTATGCTTGCGCACCTCGAAGTCGGTGTATAACCAATCGTTGGTGGCGATGATGATTCAGGAATATGGTGAGCCTAAAACTGAGCAGATCGTAAAATCCTGGGTGGCTAACCTCGCCACATCTCCTGTATCCGACGATACCCGAGCGATGGACGCAGTGGCCGCCGGGCAGTGCGATATAACGGTGGTCAATACTTATTATTTCGGCGGCCTGATGAAGAAAAAATCTAACCTTCCGCTTGCGATTTTCTGGCCAAATCAGAATACGAAAGGCAGCGGCGTTCATGTGAATATTTCCGGCGCAGGCATCACTCGCCATGCCAAACATCAAGCGGAGGCGGTTAAGTTCCTTGAGTGGCTGTCCTCAGAAAAAGCTCAAAATATGTTTGCTGATGTAAACATGGAATATCCGGTCAATCCCAAGGTGAAGTCTGATGCCACGGTTGCGGCTTGGGGCGAATTCAAGCAAAACCCCCTTAACGTGGTTAAGGCAGGCGAATTGCAAGCTGCTGCAGTTAAATTGATGGATCGTGCCAATTATAAATAAGTAGCTAAATGCAGCGATTGCCTATGTCTATTTCAAAAGCGCCCGCTGTGGGCGCTTTTATTTTTAAATTCCGGTTGCCCAGCGGTTGGGCCCTGGCGGCGCTGCTGATTGCTATGCTCACCTTGGTTCCAGTCGTGGTGGTGCTTAGCTCATTGCTAACGCCGGAACGGGAAATCTGGGCGCATCTGGTGGAATACCAACTGCCGCAATTGCTAACTAATACCTTTTGGCTGGTATTGGGGGTGGGATTGGGTGTGGCGATAATTGGTGTTTCCCTGGCGTGGCTCACGGCTGTATGTGAGTTTCCAGGTCGCAGGCAGTTTTCTTGGGCACTATTATTGCCGCTGGCGATTCCCGCCTATGTGACGGCATTTGTCGCTATCGGTTTGCTTGATTTTACCGGGCCGGTACAAACCTTGGCGCGAGAATGGTGGGGGCCGATTGAGTTTCCGCCGATTCGCTCGAGCGGTGGCGTCATCGCGGTCATGACATTGGCGCTCTACCCTTATGTTTATCTGATTGCTCGAAATGCCTTTCTCACTCAAGGTAAGCACGCGTTGGAGGTGGCGCAGTCCCTTGGATTGTCGCCTGAAGTCGGGTTTTTTCGTGTGGCCCTGCCGATGGCGCGGCCTTGGATCGTGGGCGGTGTGATGTTGGCCCTGATGGAAACCTTGGCGGACTTTGGCACCGTGGCGGTATTCAACTACGATACGTTCACCACTGCCATCTATAAGGCATGGTTCTCGCTGTTTTCTCTCCAAGCCGCTTCGCAACTAGCTTCACTGCTGATTGTGTTCGTGTTGGTGGTGTTGCTGGCAGAGCAGCAGACCCGTACACGCATGCACTATACCCAGACTGGAAAACATAGTGTTCAGGCCCGCATTTTGCTCACGGGCGCTCGGGCTTGGCTGGCTGCCGGTTTTTGCTTGGCAGTGCTGGCACTCGGATTTATCATACCGGTCACTCAGTTACTGCTTTGGGCGTCAGAAGTAGTGGAGCAAGATTTAGATGCACGTTACCTGGATTTTTTCTGGCATTCGTTGGCGTTGGCCGCTTTTGCTGCGCTATTGGCAGGAGCTGTTGCCTTGTTATTGAGCTATAGCGCGCGCCAGCATCCTGGTTTTCTGTTACGCATAACGGCACGTATTGCCACTATTGGTTACGCGCTACCGGGGGCAGTGCTGGCGGTGGGGATATTCATTCCGGTAGCGTGGTTGGATAATCAATTAGTGGTTGCGGGCTGGGTGCAGTCGCCGCTGTTGCAAGGCTCTTTGATGGTAATGCTTCTGGCATATCTAGTTCGCTTTCTGGCGGTGGCCCATAGTCCGATAGAAAGTCAAATGCATCGCATTACCCGGAGCGTGGATGAGGCTGCGCGCAGCTTGGGCGTGTCTGGTGTCAGTTTAATCTCCCGGGTGCATTTGCCGATGTTGCGTGGCGGCCTTTTAACGGCGGCAGCGCTGGTATTTGTGGACGTGATGAAGGAGATGCCGATTACTTTGATGACTCGGCCGTTTGGATGGGATACGCTGGCAGTGAGGGTGTTCGAGATGACCTCGGGAGGCGAGTGGAACCGAGCTGCATTACCCGCCGTGGCGCTGGTACTGGTTGGGCTGGCACCAGTGATTTTGCTGACCAGATATCGCTCAAAATAGCGCCGGTGTGTTGGGATTAGGTTTGAACGAAAGCAGGGTAGGGCACCTTGTGTTTCATAAACCCTATATTTTATAAAAAAGTCAGAGGAAATTTTTAACATCCGGGGTCTGTAGGGGAAGTTTCTGAGTTACAGCTATGTGGTTGTATATATAAAAATCGAAGCCTGCTAAATAATGCTACTTGAACTTAAACACGTCAGCCAGTCCTACGCGGCACGCATAGTGCTGCGCGACCTCTCCTTTGTGCTTAACACTGGCGACATTGGCTGCCTGCTTGGTCCATCAGGGTGCGGCAAGACCACCGTTCTCCGCGCTATCGCCGGATTCGAGCCCATTACGGGTGGTGAAATTGTGCTTAACGGCGAGCGGGTGAGTGCACCCGGTTTTATTGTTCCTGCAGAGAAGCGTCGTATCGGCATGGTATTTCAGGACTATGCCCTGTTTCCGCATTTGAATGTAGCCGCCAACGTGGGTTTTGGCTTGCATGGGCAATCCCGCGCCGAGCGCAATAAGCGTGTGGAAGAATTGTTGCAAACAGTAGGGCTGGAAGGGAGTGGCCAAGCTTATCCGCATGAGCTTTCCGGTGGTCAGCAGCAGCGCGTGGCATTGGCTCGGGCGTTAGCGCCCCGTCCGAACCTATTGCTGATGGACGAGCCGTTTTCAAATCTGGATGTTGAGCTGCGCGAACGACTTTCGCTGGAGGTGCGCGATATAATCAAGCAGCAGGGCGCTACCGCTATTATTGTCACTCACGATCAGCATGAAGCATTCGCCATGGGCGATATGATAGGGGTCATGCATGATGGTGAGATTCAGCAATGGGACAAAGCCTACAATTTGTACCATCTGCCCGAGAACCGCTTCGTCGCGGATTTCGTTGGTCAAGGCGTCTTGCTGCCGGGGAAGGTGCTTAACGCTAGCCAGGTTGAAATCGAGCTGGGTACGCTATATAGCAAAACTCCTGGCGTTTGCTCTACAGAAGGCTGTAATGAGGGCAGCAATAAGGGGTGCGAGGTGGAGGTGTTGCTGCGGCCGGATGATATTATCCATGACGACGCGAGCCCCCTGCTTGCCCAGGTTGAGCACAAGGCATTTCGCGGTGCGGATATTCTTTATACCTTACGCCTGCCTGGCGGCAGCCGCGTGCTTTCCTTGGTGCCGAGCCACCATAACCATGCCATTGGTGAGTGGATCGGGATCCGTTTGGAAGTGGATCATGTGGTCGTTTTTCCCATCATTCAAAATGCCGTATCATGAAGCAGACCTTTTTTTGCATTTAGATGGACGCTGGTTTTGAATCAGTCAAAAACATACCCTTCGCCCTTGGGTTGCGTTTATGCCTTGTGTGGACAATTGACTTTCGTACAGTCAGCATAAAGGTAAAGTGCATGGTCACGGATCGTGAAACCAAGTTCATCGGCAATTTTTATTTGGCGTTTTTCGATTGCGGGGTCGTGGAATTCTTCAACCCGACCACATTGCAGACATATTAAATGGTCATGGTGACCACCTTTGTTAAGCTCGAACACCGCTTTGCCAGTTTCAAAGTGGTGGCGGACAAGCAGTCCTGCTTGCTCGAATTGTGTAAGTACACGGTATACCGTTGCTAGACCGACATCGAGCCCTTCTCCGATAAGCATTTTATAAACATCTTCGGCACTTAAGTGCCGTACTTCGGCATTTTCAAACAGGTTAAGGATCTTTAGGCGTGGCAGCGTAGTCTTGAGGCCGACAGTCTTGAGGTTGTTTGGCGTAATCATTAGTAGGTTATCCTTTAAATTTTTTTGATTGAGCTTCGTTCTTTAAAACCGCATTGTATAAATATATTGCCTTTGATAGCCGCATCATGCCAGAAATGGCTGTCTATCCGAGCTTTGCGCGACCATCGACTCACGCCTCCCCGAGGCATCGAGCTTTTTTCGCACAAAGAGTACCTGTTGATGGCTCAATATCTTTAGGGCATCTCTAAAAATCCAATTTTGCGAGCAGCCGCTTTGCGGCTTGCCTGCTTACCCCGTCTCGTCACAATACGGCGTAACTCGAAAAAAATTATCGCTTACATATTAACCATATGCCGCGCTCAAATTTTTTACTCGCGCCTTGTCTTGCCTAGAAACTTGAATTTTTAGAG
>CAZPUT010000068.1:0-5717 GCA_964589845.1 uncultured Candidatus Nitrotoga sp.
GATCTGGTGTGTCGCCAGGGTGCCTGAACGCATGCCACGTTCATGCCCACCACCATGCATCTGTGCTTCCAGACGCACTCGTGGCTTGCGCCGCACATACAACGCACCGATACCTTTTGGGCCATAAGTTTTATGTGCGGAAAATGACATCAAGTCTACTTTCAAGCGCGACAGATCTATCTCTATTTTTCCGGTGGCCTGCGCCGCATCAACATGGAACAGAATGCCTCGCTCACGGCATATTTCACCGATCGCTGCAATGTCCTGGATCACACCAATTTCGTTATTGACATACATTACCGAAACGATAATGGTATCAGGGCGCAATGCCGCCTTTAATTTATCCAGATCGAGCAAGCCATTCGGTTCGGAATCGAGGTAAGTTGCAGAAAACCCCTGCCGCTCCAGTTCGCACACGGTATCGAGTACCGCCTTATGCTCGATTTTCATCGTGACAATGTGCTTGCCCTTATTCTGGTAGAACTGTGCCGCGCCCTTCAGCGCCAGATTGTTGGACTCGGTCGCTCCCGAAGTCCAAACGATTTCTTTAGAGTCGGCGTTCACTAGTGCCGCCACCTGTTCACGCGCCCGTTCCACCGCATCGCCCGCCACCTGACCATAGACATGGGGGCTCGCTGGGTTACCGAACTTCTCTGTTAAATAGGGGATCATTACTTCAGCAACGCGCGGATCAACTGGCGTGGTGGCTGAATAGTCCAGGTAAATTGGGAGATGCAGACTCATTTTAATTTGGAATTCAAATTATGCCTCACGCGTTAAAGCAAGAAATTCCGTGCGCAATGCCAGATTGGGTTGAAGTTCGCCGAGCATGGCTGACGTGACGGTTTCTTCTCCCTCTGTGCCAATGCCGCGGCTTTCCATACACATGTGCCGACAGCGAATAACCACGCCCACTGCTTTCGGTTCCAGATGCGTCATCAAGGCGTTGGCAATTTGAATGGTGAGCCGTTCTTGTACCTGTAACCGCCGGGAAAAACAATTGACCAAGCGCGTCAGTTTAGATAAACCAACTATTTTTCCGTTAGGAACATAGCCGATCGTGGCTTTGCCAAAGAAAGGCGCCAAATGATGCTCGCAATGGCTATAGACAGGGATGCCTCGTATCACGATGAGTTCGTTGTAATCCTCTGCTCCATCTTCAAATACCTTTAGAAGCTCTGCCGGGTCTTGGGTATATCCGGAAGTCCAGTGCTTCCAGGCAGTAACGAGGCGAGACGGTGTTTCAACCAGGCCTGCTCTATCGGGATCTTCCCCCAAACTCGCCAAAAGCCGGCGCCAGTCCTGCTCGGTAAACTGTTGTTCTGACATCTGTGCTTTTCCTGTCAATGTTGGTAGCTACAAGGCTTTAATCAATCCCAGCGGTTGTCGCGTACTTGAATCTCGTCGTTTTCGATGCGCACGGGGAAAGTGGCGGTCGGTTCGTAAGCAGGTGCAGTCAATGCCTCGCCAGTACGTATGCAGAAACGTGCGCCGTGACGCGGACAAATGATCTGGTCGCCTTCGACCGTGCCGCCAGTGAGCTGGCCAGAATCATGAGTGCAGACGTCTTCAATGGCATAATATTGGCCATCGAGATTGAATACCACGGCCTGCGCACCATCCAAATCCACGACTCTCCGCTCGCCTGGCGCAAGTTCACCGACTCGCGCAACCGTCACCCAGTCACTCATTCCAATTCCATTTTTAATTGTTCCTATGCGCTAATCTCGCGTTCTCCAACTGTAGCCAATATTTTTTAATAGGTTGGCATCGTGCTATCGACTTGCTGAGCCCAGGCATGGACGCCACCTGTCAAGTTGATAACATGCGTAAAACCATTCTGTTCTAAAAAAACCGCAATCTGCATACTGCGCATACCGTGATGGCAAATACAGACGATAGCTTGCTCCGCATCTAACTCCGACAGCCTGTCAGGAATAGTATTCATCGGCATCATCAACGCTCCGTCAATATGACAGGTTTGAAATTCCCATGGCTCACGCACGTCGAGCAATATTGGTTTTTCTCGCGCTATATCTGAGAGCCATGCGGCTAAATCCGGTGCAGTTAAATTTTGCATAATAGTGGGGCCATTTATTTGCGGATGAAATAAATATAGTCATCTGACTCTATTTAAATATATTCTTAAAACAGCAACTATAACTACACAGGCAAGACTTCTATGTCCGGTTCAATCGTCCGAAGTAGACTCGTGATACTGATGAGCGTGGCTGATGTCGAACTCGGGCATGAACCGCATGCGCCTTGGAGATGCACACTGAGAAAGTTGCCGGAAAAACCGATGACATGCAGGTCGCCGCCGTCGCTTCGCAGGTAGGGACGAATCTTTTCGTCAAGCATCGCGTTGATCTTATCGAAGCGCACCTGATCCTCTGGACTAAGACCGGCGATTGCAACGGCCGCCGCTGCAACCAAGGCTTCCGAAGATTCCTCCGCTGCAGGCGCCTCGCGGAGTGGCACGGCAATTAAGCGCGCCAACTGCGGCCAGTGTGCTTCACCATCCTGCGTGACCGTTAGACAGCTATCAACATAAAACACATTGGTCACATGCTCGATATCGAACAGCGCGGAAGCAAGGGTATCGGACTTGGCCTCCTCGGCATTATCGTACGAGTGTGACAACCCCCATGTTAATGGCTCCTTAAGCATAAACTTCACTGCGTTTGGATTGGGCGTGTCTTCTATTTCAGCAATTTTTGGCATTTCTATTCCTTAAAAATTAAGGCCTCATTTTTAACGCCTTTGACAATCCCGTAAGCAATAGGGTGCTATAAATAATCGCTTGTCCAAGCCTTCCTCTGATGACTGTGCTGATTACAAATGTATGACCGCGTTAGTCATAACTTGTGCGACAATTTTTCAGGCATCACCGATCGGGGCATGCATTGGATCATCCTCCGACTCAGTCGAGGTAGTTGCTACTGCGTTAAACGCGCCACTCAGGGTATGCCATGGCAGAATTGCGCATTTGACACGTGTTGGCAAATCGCTCACACCAGCAAATACCGCCAGTCTGCCAATATTAGGACAATCGTCATGAGAGACCTTGCCAGTCGCCATAGCGAGAAACTCCTGGATCAGTGTTTCCGCCTCCGCACGCGTCTTGCCCTTGATAGCAGTCGTCATCATCGACGCCGATGCCTTGCAGATCGCGCAAGACTCACCCTGAAATGCAATGTTGTCGATACGCTCATCACCGAGAACGACATCCACGCTGATGTGATCACCACACAGCGGATTGTGTCCCACCGCATGATGGCTCGGGGATTCAATCGTGCCGTAATTACGCGGTTTTTTGTTGTGGTCGAGGATCACCTCTTGATAGAGAGATTTATAGTTAGCCATTATGTAAATATCTTCTGAACGGTGCGGATGCCGGCGATCAGTGCATCGACTTCATCCATGCTGTTGTAAAACGCAAACGATGCGCGCGAAGTGGCCGGCACATGCAAACGTTGCATAACTGGCTGTGCGCAATGATGTCCAGTTCGCACAGCGATGCCTTCCTGATTGAGCAGTGTACCGATGTCATGGGGATGCACACCGTCGACTGCAAAAGACAATACTGCGGCCTTGTGCTCGGCGGTGCCAATAATCCGCACGCCTGGCATAGAATTTATTTGCTCTGTTGCATACTCTAGCAGCGCGAGTTCATGCGCGGCTATTGCATCCATGCCGATCTCCGACAAATAGTCGACTGCAGCGCCAAGCCCAATTGCCGCCGCAATAGGCGGAGTGCCAGCCTCGAATTTATGCGGGATTGTGTTGTAGATGGTTTTTTCGAACGTCACCGACAAAATCATGTCGCCCCCGCCCTTGAACGGCTGCATGTTTTCCAGCAGCGCAGCACGGCCGTAAAGAATGCCGATACCGGTCGGTCCGCACAGCTTATGGCCCGAAAATGCGTAGAAGTCGCAGTCAAGATCCTGTACGTTAACCTTCATGTGCGGGGTTGCCTGCGCACCATCAACCAGCACCGGCACTCCGCGCGCATGTGCAAACGCAATCATTTCCTTTATCGGGTTGATCGTGCCAAGCGCGTTCGAGACGTGCATCACGCCGACAAATTTGGTGCGTTCGTTAAAAAGTTGTTCGTATTCGTCTATAAGCAACTCACCCGCATCGTTGATCGGTACCACACGAATCTTTGCACCTTTTTCTTCAGCCAGCATCTGCCACGGCACAATGTTTGAATGATGCTCAAGCGTGGTCAGGATAATCTCATCTCCGGCCCCGATGAACTTACGGCCATAGCCATGCATCACCAGATTGATCGAATCGGTGGTGCCGCTGGTGAAGATCACTTCGCGCTCTTCATTAGCATTAATGAAGTGCTGTAACTTGCGGCGCGCCTCCTCGAATTCGGAGGTTGCAATCTCTGACAAGTAATGCACCGCGCGATTGATATTGGCATGCTGCGTCGTCTGGTAGCGCACCAAGCGGTCGATCACTTGCTGAGGCATCTGGCTCGAGGCAGCGTTGTCGAGATATACCAACGGTTTATCGTTGACCGTCAGTTTCAGAATTGGAAAATCAGCGCGAATACGCTCAACATCGAATGCGGACGTCGATTGAAATTTTGTTGTAGTTTGACTTGCGCTCATGGTTGGACTGTGGTCTGTTCAAGTACGGTTTGTTCAAGCTGGCATTTGAGTGATGAAATGGGTATGCGTTCGATGATTTCGGCCCCAAATGCATAAGTCAGCATGTTACGCGCTGCTGTTTCGGACAACCCGCGACTCTGCAAATAAAACACTTCCTCGTTGTCGAGCTGGCCGATGGTCGCGCCATGTGTACACTTCACGTCGTCGGCGAAAATTTCAAGTTGCGGCTTGGTATCGACGTGGGCTTTGCCGGTCAATAGCAGGTTGCGGCTGGACTGTCTGGAATCGGTACGCTGTGCACCTTGGCGCACCTTGATTTTGCCGTTGAATACCGCATGAGCGCTGCCGCCGACGATACATTTGTGCATCTGACGACTCGCAGCGTTCGGCTTCGCGTGGTCGATGCAAGTGTGTGTATCGGCCAACTGACGTCCTGAGATCAGCGCCAACCCGTCAACCGCACATTCGGCCTCCTCGGCTAACTGTACATTCAGGTTATAACGCGAAATGCGCGCGCCGAACGCGACACTCACCGACTGATAATTACTGGCGCGTGCAACTGTTACCGCGCAGTTTGCAATATGAAATGCCTTCGCGCCTTCACGCTGTACCCGGATATGGTTGACGCGCGCATTATCGATCAATGCGATTTCGGTCACTGCATTGGTGAAATAGGCGTCTTCTTGCAAAGAAACGTAATCCTCAATCACTGTTACTGCGCTACCGGACTCGGCCAGCAACAGGCAACGCGGGTAGCTTACGGCATCCTTTTGCGTCGCAATGAATAGCAGATGTACCGGTACCGCAACTGAAATATCGCGTGGCACAACGATCAAAGCCGCGTCGTGCAGAAATGCAGTATTAAGGGCGGCAAATACATTGTCGCGGAATTCTGTGAGACGACCCAGGTATGGCTCGATTGCTGCTGTGTGCGCGGCAAATCCAGCTTCCAGATTGACCACCGCTACGCCATTGTCCGTGATACCACTAGACAGCTGAGGGGCATAGACACCATCGATAAATACCAGTCGGGTAGTTGCTTCTTCAATATAAAAGCGCTCTATGTCTGCGACCTGGAGGCTGATGGTTGTG
>CAZPUT010000069.1:0-5640 GCA_964589845.1 uncultured Candidatus Nitrotoga sp.
GCAGCATCTGCTTGACTGAAGGCTATGCAACCGGCATCGGCCAGTTCAGCCATTTCGGTAAGCTCTGCACCTTTCAGTCCGTAGGTCAGCGCACCGACCGGATAAACGCGCGCCTTATTCAATTCACGGGCACGATGCTTGAGCATCTCTACCAGACCCGGTTCATCCAGTGGCGGATCAGTGTCCGGCGGGCAGGCCAATGTCGTGATGCCGCCGGCTACTGCTGCATCCATCTCGGATTCAAGCGTGGCCTTGTATTCGTAACCCGGTTCGCGCAGACGTGCGGCAAGGTCGATCAACCCAGGGGCAACCACAAGACCTGTCGCATCAATCATCTGTTGTGCCACAAAACCTGCTGGCGCGCTGCCAACAGCAGCTACTTTACCAGCCACGATAAATAAATCGCAGAGGCCATCAATCTGGTTTTTTGGATCAATCAAATGTCCATTTTTAATCTGGATGTTCATCACCGAACTCCCGCCAAAGTGCTCATCACCGCCATGCGTACCGCAATGCCAAAAGTGACTTGTGGCAAGATCACCGATTGTGTCCCGTCCGCAACGCTGGAATCGATTTCCACACCACGATTCATCGGCCCCGGGTGCATCACGATGGCGTCCGTTTTGGCTCGCGCCAATTTTTCCTGGGTGAGACCATAGTACTTGAAATATTCTTGTGCACTGGGCAACACCGCACCCTGCATGCGCTCGTTCTGCAAGCGCAACATCATAACCACATCCACATCGCGCAAGCCTTGCGCCATGTCGTGATAGACCTGCACCCCGAGTTTATCGACGCAGCTTGGCAATAACGTTTTGGGAGCGATGACGCGAACTTCCGGCACACCCAAGGTGGTCAGCGCATGAATTTGCGAACGTGCCACGCGTGAATGCAGTATATCGCCGACGATAGCCACTCGCAGGTTATGAAATTCTTTTTTGTAATGACGGATGGTGAACATATCAAGTAGCGCCTGCGTTGGGTGCGCATGGCGCCCGTCACCGGCATTAATGACATGGATTTCCGGCGCAACGTGCTTGGCGATGAGGTGGGCTGCGCCGCTCTGCGAGTGACGCACCACGAACATATCAGCGTGCATGGCGCATAAATTATCGACAGTATCAAGCAACGTTTCGCCTTTACTGGCGGAGGAAGAGCCAATGTTCAAGTTGACTACATCGGCCGAAAGGCGCTTGGCAGCAATCTCAAAAGTAGTACGGGTGCGGGTGCTATTTTCAAAGAATATATTGAATATGGATTTGCCGTGCAGCAATGGAAGTTTTTTAATGTCGCGTCCTTCAGCCACGCTCATAAAGGAAGCCGCTGTGTCCAAAATACCGCGCAGGATAGCTGCTGGCAGCCCTTCGGTAGAGAGCAAGTGCTGCAGTTCGCCATGTTTGTTTAGTTGTGGATTATTCATGCAATTTGTTCTATCGCGGGTTCATCAAAGTAGGCTTGCAGAATTTGTTGCGCCGCGACTTGGTCGAGCAGCGGCTTTTGTTTGATGCCACGTATCCCCATCTCAGCCAGTTGCGAACTTGCGGCAGTGGAAGTATAGCGTTCGTCCACTAAAATGGTAGGCAAATTAAAGCGCCCCTTGAGGCGCTGAGCGAAGCGGCGACATAAGCGGGTTAGCTCGTGTGGCGTGCCATCATCATGGCAAGGCAACCCTACTACCAGTGCAGACGGCCCCCATTCACGGATAAGCTCAGCGATGGCAGCGAAGCGCTGCCCATTATGTTCGCCATGCAAGGTTGTTAATGGCCGCGCAGTGCAAGAAATTGAATTGCCCACCGCCACGCCGATGCGTTTAGTGCCAAAATCGAATCCCAGTAAAATACCGTGTACTGTAATAGCAATGCCCTCGTCAGGCATGTCCCGCATACTCTGAGAGCGATGCATAATTCACGCCTAGCAGCGCCATTGCAGCAGGCAAGCGTTCCTCTGGAGATAACTCGAATAAAATGTGCTCAGATGCTGGCACAGTGAGCCAGGCGTTTTGTGTTAACTCATGCTCTAATTGTCCCTGCGCCCAACCGGAATAGCCCAAGGTTAGCAGCAGGTTTTTGGGCTCTAGTCCTGCACCGACCGCTAGCAGAATATCCTTGGAGGTAGTCAGGCCAAGATTGTCGTTGATGGTCAGAGTGGATTGCCATTGACCCACTGGTTTATGCAACACAAACCCCCGGTCAGTTTGCACCGGCCCACCAAAATATACAGGCATGCTACTTAATTCAAATTCACCCATCGGAATTTTAGTTTGATCGAACAGCTCGCCAAGTGTGAGATTGGTCGGGCGGTTCACTATAATGCCCAATGCACCTTGTTCATTGTGTTCACAAATGTAAACAAGTGTCTTGGCAAAAGAAGAATCTGCCATGGCTGGCATGGCAATGAGAAAATGATGTCTGAAATCAAGTTGCGACATGGTTCCTATTGTAATCCACAAAGCGGCCTCTTAAGTTAAGAGAATTATTGTACCGAGCAAAGAGGATAGCCAATCACCCCATGGCCGTCAAAGTCCTAGGCGTTTCCATATTTCCAACGAGGGGGCAGACTGGTTGAGCGTATAGAAATGGAGGCCAGGCGCACCACCAGCGAGCAGACGTTCGCACAGCTGCGTAACAACATCAAGGCCAAATGCCTGCACGGATTCGTTGTCATCGCCATAGCTTTCCAACATTTTGCGCATCGAGCGCGGAATTTCTGCACCGCATAAATCTGAAAATCGCGCTAACTGCGAGAATTTCATGATAGGCATTATGCCGGGCACGATGGGAAGGGTAACGCCCATCTTGTGGCACTCCTCAACAAAGCGGAAGTAGCCGTCGGCGTTGTAGAAATATTGAGTGATGGCGGAATTTGCCCCGGCCATTACTTTGCGTTTAAAGTTTAACAGGTCGTCGCGCGGCGATTTTGCTTGCGGATGGAATTCTGGGTAGGCTGCCACCTCGATATGGAAGTGTTCGCCAGTCTCGACGCGAATGAATGATACCAACTCATTGGCATAATGGAATTCGCCAGAAGTGGCCATCCCGGAGGGCAAGTCGCCACGCAGTGCTACGATGCGCTTGATCCCCATATTTTTGTAGGTGTGCAAAATCGCGCGAATGTTCTCACGTGTAGAGCCAACGCAAGACAAATGAGGTGCGGCTTCATAGCCATCGGCCTTGATCCGTTGTACCGCTTCAAAGGTGCGCTCACGCGTGGAGCCGCCCGCACCGAAGGTAACCGAGAAGAATGCGGGCTTGAGTACTGCCAATTGGTTGCGTGTGGCGGCGAGTTTGTTGGTACCTTCCTGCGTTTGTGGTGGAAAGAATTCAAAACTGAATGATCTAGGGTTTGTCATGATGGATAATTACCGGCCCTGCTGCGAAACATTTTGCCGCAGGAGTAGCGAGAGTGCAAAGGAGAAAGCACTATATAACAAAGCACCGATCACACCTGCCCAAAAGCCATTGACTTCGAAACCTTTTAGCACCGAACCGGCAAGCCAGAATAGTAAACCGTTTATTACCAGGATGAACAGGCCAAGCGATAGCACGGTGACTGGCAGGGTAAGCAGAATCAGCAGGGGCCGCAGAAGCGTATTTATGAGACCCAGTAACAATGCAGCAATTAATGCGGAGATGAAACCATCCACATGAATACCTGGCGACAGGTAAGCTACCGCCAGCAGTGCTAATGCATTGAAAATCCAGATCAACAAGAGACGCATAAGGTTGCCTTTGATGTTGTTTTCAAGTGTGTGGGACTCACATTTTAGTAGCGATAATGATCCGATTTGTAAGGGCCTTCCTTAGGCACGCCGATATAAGCGGCTTGTTGGTCTGTTAGCGTACTCAGTTGCGCATTAAGTTTCTTCAATTGCAGCACCGCTACTTTTTCATCCAGATGTTTGGGCAAGGTATACACACCGACCGGATATTTGCCAGTCCCTTTTTCTGCTTCGCTCCACAGCTCAATCTGGGCGATGGTCTGATTGGCAAATGAGGAACTCATTACATAAGAAGGATGGCCCGTGCCGCAACCCAGATTTACCAAGCGGCCTTCGGCCAGCAAAATAATGCGCTTGCCGGGTTTGCCATCTATTGCGGGGAAAATGATGTGATCGACTTGTGGTTTGATGTTATCCCAAGTGTACGACTTCAGCGAGGCAACGTCGATTTCGTTGTCGAAATGACCAATATTGCACACGATGGCCTGATTCTTCATTCTCTTCATATGCTCATGAGTGATCACATGATAGTTACCGGTGCAGGTCACGAAAATGTCGCCATGTTCAGCAGCATAATCCATGGTAACGACACGATAACCTTCCATGGCAGCTTGCAGCGCGCAAATCGGATCAATCTCAGTTACCCAAACTTGCGCAGACAATGCGCGCATTGCTTGTGCCGAGCCTTTTCCCACATCTCCATAACCGGCAATAACAGCAACCTTCCCCGCAATCATTACATCGGTTGCACGTTTGATGCCATCTACCAGCGATTCTCGGCAACCGTACAGGTTGTCAAACTTGGACTTGGTAACTGAATCGTTGACGTTAATGCCAGGAAATTTCAGCTCGCCGCGCGCATGCATCTGGTACAGACGATGCACGCCGGTTGTAGTTTCTTCTGTCACTCCTTTAATTGTCGCCAAGCGTTTGGAATACCAGCCAGGCTGCGTAGCAAGGCGCTGTTTGATAGCCGCATACAGAAAAGTTTCTTCTTCCGAAGTGGGCTTGCTGATAAGCGACGCATCTATTTCGGCACGTGCCCCCAGATGCAACAATAAGGTCGCATCGCCACCATCGTCCAGAATCATGTTGGCGTGATTGTCATTAGACCATTCGAAGATGCGATGGGTATATTCCCAATACTCTTCAAGTGATTCGCCTTTGATTGCAAATACCGGTGTACCGCCTACGGCTATGGCTGATGCCGCATGATCCTGGGTGGAATATATATTGCAGGAAGCCCAGCGTACCTCTGCTCCTAAGGCTTTCAGGGTTTCAATCAACACGGCAGTCTGGATAGTCATATGCAGCGAACCGGCGATACGTGAACCGCGCAACGGTTGTACGGCTGCATATTCTTCGCGAATCGCCATCAACCCCGGCATTTCAGTTTCGGCAATGGCTATTTCCTTGCGTCCCCAAGGAGCAAGATTGATGTCGGCAATTTTGTAGTCGGTAAATCCAGCATTGGTAACGGCGTTCATAATTTCTCTCCATTCAAGTTAATGAATGAGCGCCGTTGCTACAGGTACACCCCAGTGTTCCAAGCCTGGCCTTGCCAAATGCAAGGTCGCAGCGCCCCTCGGAACCGGAGAAGGTAAAAAAGAATTTTGAGAATTTTAACACAATCATGGCGGCTGTTTACAACCCGGGGAATTGAACCTCTGTTTAACAAAGAAGTTGCGACCTCGTCCAAGACGAGATCAAAAGAGGCCAGGGTTTCCGCCTTCATGTCTTTTCAATCCAGATTGACCATTAGAGCAGTGCTTCATTGAAAATGAGGAAAATTATTAATGGATATCATTAGAACCCTATTGTATTTATTGGGTTCGTGATTCCAATGAACAATCTGGATTCAAAGAGTCAGAGATGTGCGCATCAATTTACGAAGCTTTGGGTTAGATAAGCAAGTCGAAAAA
>CAZPUT010000070.1:0-5581 GCA_964589845.1 uncultured Candidatus Nitrotoga sp.
TAGTGGTAGTAATGCCACCACTACTTTGGCACTTTGATGCCGTATTAGGAAGTGGGCGTCCATTCCATTACGTTCGACTCCACTTTCACGCGGCAGCTTTTTGTGTATTTGTACATACAAAAAACATTGACGCATCACCTTTTTGTACATACACTCATGGCTCATGAAAGTCGACTTTGACCTGATCAAGAACGAGAGAAACATCAGAGAGCGCCAACTCTCATTCGAACGAGCGGCAGAAGTCGATTTCAATACTGCGCTGGTGTTTCCTGACACCCGAAAAGCATATGGCGAAACCCGTTACATTGCGCTGTGCTACCTGGATCGTCGGCTGCATGTTCTGTGCTTTACTGAGACCGAGACGGGCATTCGGGTAATCAGTTTCCGTAAGGCAAATATGAGAGAGGTAAATAGATATGGCAAGCCGCAAACCCTTGATTGACGCAGACGGCGAGGTCCGCGAACTAACCGCCGAAGATATGGCAAAATTTAAGCCAGCCGCTGAAGTGTTGCCACTGTCCCTTAGAAAGAAACTAGGCGTGCGTGGCTCTCAGAAAGCACCGATAAAAGAGCGCATCACTATTCGGTTGTCGCGAGAAGTAGTAGAGCAATTCCGCGAAAGCGGCGAGGGCTGGCAAGCCCGAGTGGACGCAGCCTTGCGTGAGTGGCTCAAAAGCCATTCTCCGGCATAAGCCATTGCTTCATTCACGCGCGGGGTCGAACCCGGTAGCGTGGTAGGTTGATCTGAATGAAATGAAGCCCAACATCTCACCACTCAGCAGCCTGCTAGTGGCAGTAATGCCACCACTACTTTGGCACTTTGATGCCGTATTAGGAAGTAGGCGTCTATTCCATTACGTTAAAGCGCAAGAGGAGAAACAGGTATGGCTGATACCAACAATTCATCTGTGGCGCAAGCCGAGCAGTCGCGGATTGCCGCAGCAATTGATGTCGCAAAGAATCTCTTTGCCTTACTACGGGACATTGCGCTCGCAACACTAGCCGTATTGCTTCTCGTTTTTCCGACCACGTTCAATGATCGCCTCACCCAAGCTGGATTCGAGGAGGGAAGCTTTGCGGGTTTAAAGTGGAAGGCAAAGCTGGTTGAATCAGATGCCGGGCTAAAAGAAGCCCGTGTCCAAATTAACGATCTCTCAGGTCAGTTAAAACTGACATCGGAGAAGCTGAGAGAAGCCGAGACCAAATTGAACGATCCCAAGTTCAAGGCGGAGGTTGCGAAACTGGAGCTGGATACAAAGTCACTTAATGCGGCCGCAGCAAAGGTTGCCACTAATGTTTCAAGCATTATTTCCTCAAATGCCCCACTGGTCGAGCGCGCTCAGTCTTCAAATGATAGCAAATGGGGAGTCATATATGGCGGCGACGCAAAGCTCGAGCTTGCAAAATATGAAATTGAAACCATTGCTCCAAAGCTTGGAATACCAAATGCCACCATACTGGTGGACAAGAATGGTAGTTACCGAAGCGTATCGATTGTCGATTCAAACGAAGAGGCTCGCCAAGTACTGTTAAAGGCCAAACAACGCAGACAGGATGCCTATATTGTGCGCATGTCGAGTTGGTGTCCAAATAGAATCCAGAAAGATGGATATCAACTTTGTGCGGTTGCACCGTCTTAACCATTCGTTCAACCGGACTCTACACAGAGTCTTGCTTAGAAACTTGAATTTTTAGAGGCGTCCCAAAGAAAAATTGACGGTCTTTGAGTCATCACCGGGAAGCTCAGACGTTTCTGTTCTGTTTGTGGCTCGAACCTCGTCGCCGAGCGCCTTGCACAGCCACAAATCATTGTGCGGGTGGCAACGCTCGATGAAGACCCCGGCACCAAACCTGCTATGCACATTTGGTGTTCGCATGACGTTCCGTGGCTACAGGACGATAAGGACGTGCCGTTCTATCAAGAATGGCAACCCGGTAGGTAATCATATGCCGCCCTACCCATCATTCCACTGGAGCTGCGCGATAAAGCCGCGCAGCTCCAGTGAATTCAAACGTTGGACATCATGAAAATCCTCGCGATATTCGGCAGCCTTCGTGTTGCTTCTCTCGCTTTGATGCGGTCTTTGTGGCAGGCCATTTCTTCGGGCAGGACAGTGCTTACACTTGATGAAGACTTCTGTTTCATGGATAATCACTTGCTTCACATGCCGGGATGGCGGAATTGGTAGACGCGCCGGACTCAAAATCCGGTGCTGGAGACAGTGTGAGGGTTCGAGTCCCTCTCCCGGCACCAACTATAAATTCATTACCCAGTTGTCAACCAATAACAAACTAGAGCGTTATTAACATTGACACTAAGTAATGTCACCATGGTTTATTAACTTAATTATAATTGGAGTTCACATGAAACTGTTATCTACACTGATCGCTGCTGTATTCGCCGTTGTTACTTTCTCCGCTGTTGCTGCTGATGCAGCTGCTCCTGCTGCCACTCCTGCTGCAACTGGCGCCGCAGCTTCAGACGCAGCTGCTCCTGCCAAGAAAGCTAAAAAAGCCAAAAAAGCTAAAAAAGCTAAGAAAGCTGACGACGCAGCTCCAGCAGCAGCTCCAGCAGCACATTAATTTTGTAAGCTTTGAAAATGGCAGGGGCAACCCTGCCATTTTTATTTCATCCGATTCTCCGCTTAAAAGCACATAATCTGAAATCAGCATGACATGGCCTAGAAACCCAAAGTCACGGTAGCAGCCGTTATCGAGCAAGACTGCAAATTTCTTCTGATTGCCCCCCTGCTGTCCAACCAACCTGCTGAGTCAACAACTTCCGTTACCGTATCCCATTTGTACTAAGCTACGTAGAATTTTCTTTGCGACACACGCCACCCCCTAATGATACGAATACATCATGTCTAAAGAATGTATTGTCGTCGGCATATCCGGCGGAGTAGATTCGGCCGTTACCGCGCTTCTGCTGAAACAGCAGGGCTATAAGGTCATTGGCCTGTTTATGAAAAACTGGGAGGATGATGATAGTGACGAGTACTGTTCCTCGCGCCAAGACCTGATAGATGCAGTCTCCATCGCCGACACCATAGGTATCCCCATCGAAACGGTGAATTTTGCAAAGGAATACAAGGATCACGTATTCAGCCATTTCTTGCGCGAATACGCGGCCGGGCGCACACCCAACCCGGACATCCTGTGCAATTCTGAAATAAAATTTAAGGCTTTTCTGGAACACGCAGTCAATATGGGCGCAGATTCCATTGCCACTGGACATTATGCGCAAATACGCAAGGTGGACGGCAACTATCAATTACTCAAGGCGATAGACAGCAGCAAGGATCAAAGCTATTTTTTATATCGTTTGAATCAGACTCAATTGTCAAAAGCGATGTTCCCGCTGGGCATGCTGCTCAAGTCGCAGGTGCGAGAAATCGCACGCCAGCACAATCTATCTAACTACGCCAAAAAAGATAGTACTGGAATCTGCTTCATCGGCAAGCGTCCATTCCGCGAATTTCTTAACCGCTACCTGCCTGCCCAACCCGGGCCGATATACACACCCGATGGCCAAATGGTCGGAGAACACATGGGCCTATCGTTCTATACCATTGGCCAGCGTCAAGGCTTAGGTATCGGTGGGCAAGGCCTGCCTTGGTTCGTAGCAGCCAAAAACATTGCAAACAATCACCTGATTGTGGTGCAAGGACACGATCATCCAGCTTTGCTGTCCACATTTCTTGATGCAACAGAACTACACTGGATTGATAGCCATATACCTAATATTGCGCGCGACTACACCGCTAAGATCCGTTATCGCCAAGCTGACGTAAGTTGCCATTTCAAGGCGATATCCGGCACCCTCGGCAGCTTTGAATTTAGTGAAGTACAATGGGCCGTAACTCCAGGGCAATCGGTGGTAGTTTACGATGGTGAGATTTGTCTAGGTGGCGGCATCATCTCCAATAATCGGTAATGTGCGAATTGTTGCACCGCTGCTAATAGCTTGACGGGCTTCCCCGGATAAAAAGTAGCAAAAACTGACCAATCGCAGATATAAATTTAACTCTAATTGAAAATCAATAATATTATTTTCCAGGTATTATCTCGATGACATTGACCACACTCACCGCAATCTCTCCGTTAGATGGCCGCTACCACAGCAAGGTAGATTCCTTGCGCACTTATTACAGCGAATTTGGCCTGATTCACTATCGGGTTCTGATCGAAATCGAATGGCTCAAAGCGCTCAGTTTGGAGGTGGGAATTCCTGAAATCGAACCGTTCTCCGCCACAACCCTTGCATATTTCGATCAACTGATCGCACAGTTTAGTGAAGCTGACGCTGAACAAATTAAAATCATAGAAAAACGTACAAACCATGATGTGAAAGCGATCGAATACTGGCTGCGTGAAAAGCTCTCAGACAATCCAGAAACAAATAGCAAATTAGAATTTATCCACTTCGCCTGCACTTCAGAAGACATTAACAACCTGAGCCATGCATTAATGTTATTGAATGGGCGCAACGAAGTTATGCTACCAACATTAGATAATCTTATTAACTGCTTACGCGACCTTGCTCATCAACTGGCAGACCTCCCTATGTTATGCCGCACTCATGGACAAACTGCCACGCCGAGCACACTCGGTAAGGAAATGGCCAATGTAGTACATCGACTTGAACGTGCACGTACACGTTTGGCCAGCGTAGAAATACTAGGGAAAATCAATGGCGCTGTAGGTAACTACAATTCTCATGTAGCGTCTTATCCTGAGGTGGATTGGGAATCTTTCGCACAACGCTTTGTCATGGCTCGGGGGATCACTTTCAACCCATACACCATTCAAATCGAACCGCACGATTACATGGCTGAATTATTCGATGCCTACGCGCGTACCAACTCCATCCTGATAGATCTCAACCGCGACCTTTGGGGCTACATTTCGCTGGGCTATTTCAAACAAAAAATGGTAGCAGGTGAGGTCGGCTCCTCCACTATGCCACATAAGATTAATCCCATAGATTTTGAAAACTCCGAAGGTAACCTAGGTTTAGCGAACGCCCTGCTGCGCCATCTGTCCGAGAAGCTACCAATCTCGCGCTGGCAGCGAGACTTAACCGATTCCACCACACTGCGCAACATGGGCGTAGTGCTGGGCTATACATTGCTGGCGTATGAGTCATGCCTAAAGGGTTTGAATAAACTTGAAGCAAATCCGCAACGCATGGCGGAAGACTTGAACAATAATTGGGAAGTATTGGCTGAACCAATCCAAACCGTAATGCGGCGCTACAGCATCGAAAATGCCTATGACAAACTTAAAAAACTAACACGCGGCAAAGGCGGCATCAACCGCGAAAGCCTGCATGCTTTCATCCATACATTAAACATTCCGGAAGCGGAAAAACAACGTTTATTTGTATTAACGCCAGCCACCTATACAGGTAAGGCCAGCGAATTAGCACGGCGTATCTGAGTCAGATAGTTTCGCTTGTAAAGTTTTATCTTTAGCTTCATCCAAATAAAAAACCCTCTCACAATGGAGAGGGTTTTTTATTTATAAGGAGTCTGACGATGACCTACTTTCACATACGTATGTACACTATCATCGGCGC
>CAZPUT010000071.1:0-5399 GCA_964589845.1 uncultured Candidatus Nitrotoga sp.
ATGCCGGAAGTGTGCAGGTTATAGCTCAGTTGTGTTTAGTAGCAATGATCCCTGTGACGGTCTGGACTATGCTGGGGCTGCGGGTAGCCCACGCGATTACTTTCCCCCTCGGCTTTCTGTTTTTTGCCGTTCCTTTTGGGGAATTTCTGATTCCCCCGCTGATGGATTTCACTGCCGATTTTGTAGTGACCGCACTGCAAATAACAGGTATTCCGGTTTACCGCGAAGGAACATTTTTTACAATACCCAGTGGCCAGTGGTCCGTCGTAGAAGGTTGTAGCGGTTTGCGCTACCTGATCGCATCTTTCACTCTGGGCACCTTATATGGCTATCTCACCTATCGCAGTAATAAACGCAGACTCATTTTTGCCGCACTGTCATTGATCGTCCCCATTTTTGCCAATGGGATGCGCGCTTACATGATCGTGATGATCGCCCACTTAAGCAATATGAAATTGGCATTGGGGGTTGATCATTACATCTACGGTTGGGTCTTTTTCGGAATCGTTATGACGTTGCTATTCTGGATCGGCGCTTTCTGGCGGGAAGATCAACCAGACCATCAACGGCAAGAAAACAGGATTGTTGTTAATACGGCTCGTGGGGCGATCACGCGCCGAGGATTTGTCATGGCGGGTGTTATCACCATTCTGGTTGCAGCCTTGTGGCCTGCCTACGCGGCTTATTTAGACAGCCGTCCAATCAAAACCGATGGGCTAGTGATTAAACTGCCTGAGTCAAATCAAGGCTGGAATTTACAAGCTACGCCACTTACAGATTGGCAGCCACACTACGTTGGTACCCATGCGCAAGCCATGCACACTTATCGCAAGGACAATAAGATCATCAGCGTGTACCTCGGTTATTACCGGACTCAGCGCCAAGATGCGGAATTAATTAATTCCCAAAATTACATGATCCAGCAAAAACATCCAATATGGAGCAAGGTGGGTGAAGGGCAGCGCGCAATTTCTCTCCATGGCAAGAATGAAACAATCCAGCAAACATTATTGCGTGCCTCCAACAACCGATTATTGATCTGGAGTTGGAATAGCTTGGGAGGTACATATACTACCAATCCCTATCTAGCGAAGTTGCTTTTGGCTAAGGCCAAGCTATTTTGGCAGCGTGACGATGGTGCAGTGATCATTATTTCCACCCCCTATGAAGGTACGCCGGAATCTGCGGCATCGTTACTGCAATCTTTTGCCAACGATATGCTGCCGGCAATCGATGCCAGCCTTAATGAAGTAGCAAATCAAGAAACACATGCACACTAATAATCCACCGTTGATTGTGCATGTCATTCACCATTTTGGCGTGGGCGGCATGGAAAATGGCATCGTGAATTTGATCAACCATATGCCCCCAGAACGCTATCGCCACGCCATTGTATGCTTGAATGGATACAGCGAATTTCATAAGCGCCTGAATCAACCTGTCGAATTGGTAGCACTCAACAAGCGCGATGGCAATGATATAGGCCTGTATGGCCGGTTGTTTCGTGAGCTGCGGCGGCTCAAGCCAGCCATTGTGCATACACGCAACCTCGCGGCCCTGGAAGGGCAAGTTGTCGCCACTGCCGCTGGCATCAGTAACCGAGTGCATGGCGAACATGGGCGTGACATGTTCGACTTGCGGGGTAAGAGCCGTAAATACAATTTACTGCGGCGAGCAATCCGGCCGCTGGTAAAGCATTACATTCCAGTGAGCAAAGATCTGGAACGCTGGTTAATCGATACCGTGCGTGTAAACCCGGTACGCGCTACCCAAATTTACAACGGCGTCGATAGTGTAAAATTCACACCGCTCACAGCACCAAGAATTAACTACGGTCCACCGGGGTTTTGCCCGCCGGATGGATTTGTGATCGGAGCCGTGGGGCGCATGGCGGAGGTAAAGGACTATCCAAATTTGGTGCGTGCGTTTCTGCGCATGCTCGAACTTAAGCCTGAAATCAGTGCCCGCGCGCGGCTGGTTATTCTGGGCGAAGGCGTGGCGCGCGCAACTTGTCTGGCCTTGCTCAAGCAGTCCAATGCCGAGCATCTCGCCTGGCTACCGGGCAACCGGGACGACATAGCGGACTTGATGCGCCAATTCGACGTATTCTGCTTATCGTCGTTGGGCGAAGGCGTATCCAACACTATTTTGGAAGCGATGGCATGCGGTTTGCCGGTAGTTGCAACCGACGTCGGCGGCAACAGCGAACTGGTGGACGATGGAATCACTGGCACGCTGGTACCGTCTGCCGATCCAAAAGCGATGGCCCACGCCTTGCTAATGTATTATCAGGATAGTACACGTGCTAACACGCATGGCGCAGCGGGGCGGGCCAAAATTGAGGCGCACTTTTCAATGTCGGCTATGGTACGCGGATACTTGGACGTATATGACAAAGTGCTGGGTGATTTACAATCTGGCTGATTTAAAATAGAAATAAATAATATCGTAAAAATGAAAGCAAAATCATGTGTGGCATAGCCGGCATATTTGATACACAAGCCAAGCGCCCCATTGACGAGGCGCTACTTGTGCGTATGAACCAGACTCAGCATCATCGCGGCCCAGACGAGAGCGGCTTGCATGCGGAGCCGGGAATAGCAATGGCGCATAAACGGCTTTCGATCATAGACCTCTCCTCCGGTCACCAGCCCCTATTCAACGAAGACGGCAGCGTGGTGGTGGTGTTTAACGGAGAAATTTACAACTTCGTAGATTTGATCCCCGAACTGCAAGCACTAGGCCATACCTTCCGCACCCGCTGTGATACTGAAGTTATCGTGCATGCCTGGGAGCAATGGGGCGAAGCCTGTGTCGAGCGCTTCCGCGGCATGTTCGCGTTCGGGTTATGGGATCGCAATAAAGAAACGCTTTTTCTGGCACGCGATCGTCTCGGTGTGAAACCGCTCTTCTATGCACTGCTCGACGACGGTCAACTTATCTTCGGTTCCGAGCTCAAGGTATTGACCGCCCATCCAGCGTTGCGACGTGACATTGATCCGCGCGCGATTGAAGAATATTTCGCCTACGGCTATGTTCCTGAACCACGTACCATTTACCAACAAGCTTTAAAGCTGTCGCCCGCGCATACCCTCACCGTGAAGCGCGGCCAGCCAATTCCGCAGCCACGAGAATATTGGGATGTACCATTCCAACCCCTTACTCCAATGACGCAAGCCGAAGCACAAGAAGAACTCATACCCCTGCTGCGCGAATCCATAAAAATCCGCTTGGTCTCAGAGGTACCGCTGGGAGCTTTCCTCTCCGGTGGCGTAGATTCCAGCGCCGTAGTGGCAATGATGGCCGAATTGTCCAGCGAACCAGTGAACACCTGTTCTATCTCATTCGGCGATCCGGCATTCAATGAATCCGAATACGCGGCAAAAGTTGCAACACGCTATCACACCAACCATCGAGTGGAACAAGTTGATGCCGATGATTTCGATCTCATCGATAAATTAGCTGCACTCTACGATGAACCCTACGCAGACAGCTCCGCCATCCCTACTTACCGCGTGTGCCAACTGGCGCGAAAAAATGTCACTGTCGCGCTTTCCGGTGACGGTGGCGACGAGAACTTCGCTGGCTACCGACGTTATCGCTGGCATCTGAACGAAGAACACATGCGTAGCTTCATTCCATCTGCTGTGCGTCGCCCCGTATTCGGCTTGCTGGGCAAGCTCTATCCAAAAGCAGATTGGGCACCTAAAATTTTTCGGGCAAAATCCACGCTTGAAGGCATGGCGCGCGATTCGGTAGAAGGTTATTTTCATAGCATTTCGCTCTTGAGCGATGCCATGCGCGCGCGCCTCTTCAGCCCGGACTTTAGTCGGGCGCTGGGGGGCTATCGCGCAGTGGAAGTGATGTACCGGCATGATGCACGTTCGCCTGCACAGGAACCCTTGGCACGAGTGCAATATCTCGACATCAAGACCTACCTCGTGGGCGACATTCTCACCAAGGTTGATCGTGCCAGCATGGCGCACGCGCTCGAAGTACGGGAACCTCTGCTTGATCACAAATTGGTGGAGTGGGCCTCACGCTTACCCGCATCGCTCAAGCTTCATGGCGGGGAAGGCAAGTATGTATTCAAGAAAGCGCTGGAGCCTTACTTGCCAAATGAAATTTTATACCGCAAGAAAATGGGTTTCGCGGTGCCGCTTGCAAGCTGGTTCCGCGGCCCCCTGAAAGAAAAAGTCCGACAGGCAGTGCTGGGTCCAACGCTGGCAGCCACTGGTTACTTTAATGCGGATTACCTGTGCGAACTGGTCGACCATCATCAAGCCGGACTGCGCGATTACAGCACACCCTTGTGGACACTGTTAATGTTCGAGGCATTTCTTCGTAACATGCAGCAAAGCAGTTCCAATTATCCAACATGACCCACAAGCAGCACAAAATAATATACTTCTAATGTGAATCCACGGATAAAAAATTAAATGAAAGTTTGGATTACCGGCGCAGCCGGATTTATCGGCAAGCATGTTCCAAAAGTTTACTGGAGTATGGCGACGAAGTCGCTTGGCGTCGACAAAGTGGACTCAATGATGTTCATTGCACCAATATAGTTGGCTCATTTTCCCGCTTAATTTAGTTTTATTAATAATTCATAACACGCATGCTACTTTGCAGTGCATCTATTTAAGGAAATTGTAATGAAGAAGGTTTTGATCCTTGGCGTAAATGGCTTCATCGGACACCACTTGTCCAACCGCATCCTTGCTACGACTGATTGGGATGTGTATGGCATGGATATGAACGCTGGCCGTATTACTGATTTGCTCGATCAGCCACGCTTTCACTTTTTTGAAGGTGACATCACCATCAACAAAGAATGGATAGAATATCATGTAAAAAAGTGCGATGTGATTTTGCCTTTGGTGGCAATTGCCACGCCCTCCACTTATGTCAAGGAACCGCTGCGTGTATTTGAGCTGGATTTCGAAGCTAATCTACCCATCGTGCGCGCGGCCGTTAAATACAAGAAACATTTAATATTTCCTTCTACTTCTGAAGTATATGGCATGTGTCACGATGAGGAATTTGACCCCGAAAATTCTGAGCTTATCTGCGGCCCGATCAATAAACCGCGGTGGATTTATTCCTGTGCCAAGCAATTGATGGATCGCGTGATTTGGGGCTATGGAATGGAACAGGGATTGAACTTTACCCTCTTCCGTCCATTCAACTGGATCGGCTCAGGACTGGACTCCATTCACACGCCAAAAGAAGGAAGCTCGCGCGTGCTGACACAATTCTTCGGCCACATCGTGCGCGGCGAGAATATAAGTTTGGTGGACGGTGGGCAGCAGAAACGCGCATTCACTTATATCGACGATGGCGTAGCCGCACTGATGAAGATCATTGCAAACAAGGATGGTATCGCTTCCGGCAAGATT
>CAZPUT010000072.1:0-5396 GCA_964589845.1 uncultured Candidatus Nitrotoga sp.
GAGCAGCGTTATGCCAATGAGCCATTCGTGGACGTAATGCCAGCCGGTAGTCATCCCGAAACGCGTACCGTAAGGGGTGCAAATTGCTGTCGTATCGCGGTGCATAGGCCGCAACAAGGTAATACTGTAGTTGTATTGTCAATAATTGACAATTTGGTCAAAGGTGCGGCTGGTCAAGCGGTACAGAATATGAACATTATGTTCGGTTTGCCAGAAATGACTGCGCTTACCAGCATTCCGCTGGTGCCTTAGAACGTCGATAGTCATTTTTTCAGCCTACCCTAGGTCAAGAAATTCTCAGAATTCAGGACGCCATCCAAAACTCTCTCTTTTTTGAGACATACTATCGCTTCATAAAGTACACGGAAAAAGTTAGAATTGCGGTCTTTGCAATACTCTTAAGGAAATTCAACCATGTCTATGGCTGACCGCGACGGTTTTATCTGGTATGACGGCAAACTCGTGCCTTGGCGAGATGCCACAACGCACGTTTTGACCCATACACTGCACTACGGCATGGGAGTATTTGAAGGTGTGCGTGCATACAAGACTACTCAGGGCACGGCAATTTTTCGCCTTAAGGATCATACCGACCGCCTGTTCAATTCAGCCTATATCTTCAAGATGAAGATGCCATTTGACAAAGAAACTCTGATGGAGGCGCATTGCGAAGTAGTGCGCGCCAATAATTTGGAGTCCTGTTACATCCGGCCCATTGTGTTCTATGGCTCAGAAGCCATGGGTATCGCCGCCACTGCTATTAGCACCCATGTCGCCGTTGCAGCTTGGCCATGGGGTGCGTATCTCGGTGCAGAGGGAATGGAAAAAGGCATTCGCGTAAAAACTTCCAGTTTCACCCGCCACCATGTAAACATTAATATGTGCCGTTCCAAATCCGTCGGTACTTACACCAACTCCATTCTGGCGCATCAAGAAGTGGCGCACGATGGCTATGATGAGGCGCTGCTACTGGACGTGGATGGTTATGTCGCGGAAGGAGCGGGCGAGAATATCTTTATTGTGAAAAAGGGCAAGTTGTATACACCCGACCTGACTTCCTGCCTGGAAGGCATCACGCGCGACTCCATCATCACGCTGGCGGCTGGCCTTGGCATACAACTGATCGAAAAACGCATCACGCGCGATGAGGTATATTGCGCCGACGAAGCTTTCTTTACCGGGACTGCGGCAGAAGTTACGCCGATCTCCGAGCTGGATAACCGTACTATAGGCAATGGTACGCGCGGTCCGATCACAACGCGCCTGCAAGCGCTGTTTTTTGATTGTGTCAGTGGAAAAAATCCGCAATATGCCGATTGGTTGGCACACGTTTAAAGGGAATTACATGCAAACCGAACATGCCAAGCTACGCTATATTGAAGTGACCGCCGCAGACTTGCCGCTTTATTGTCCCATGCCCAATACGAGCCTATGGAATGCACATCCGAAAGTGGTCATCCCGGTCGACAAGATCGGTGAAGCACGTTGCCCTTATTGCGGCACACTATACAAGTTCAAGGGCGAGTTACCTAAAGGTCATCATTAAGTAACCCTCGCCAGGCGAAAATCATGGGGTGCTTTAATTCGATTGCATCAGGATCGGGCATTCTCGCTATCACACTGTCTCGTGACCCTTGATAGAGTCATGCGCACATTCCTATCCAATCGATGGAGTTAAACTATGCAAAACTTACCTAAAGAAATTTTCAAAGCCTACGATATTCGCGGCATTGTCGGTAAATCACTGACCCAGGAAATCATCGAGATTATTGGCCATGCCATCGGATCAGAAGCCACAGCACGGGGCCAGAACACGATTGCAATTGGTCGCGACGGGCGTCTATCTGGCGTGGAATTTACCGCCGCTTTGGCACGCGGCATTCGGAAGAGCGGCATCAACGTCATTGATGTTGGGCGTGTTGCCACGCCCATGGTTTATTTTGCGGCTTATCATCTGGACACGCATTCTGCAGTCATGATTACTGGCAGCCACAACCCCCCGGATTACAATGGACTAAAAATGGTACTGGGAGGTGAAACGCTCTCCGGTGATGCCATACAAGCCCTGCGCACACGCATCGAGCAAAATAATCTCAGCCATGGTGCGGGTACTTATTTGCAGTTCGATATAGGCCCCGTATACATTGCACGCATTGTTTCCGACATTAAATTGGCACGGCCCATGAATATCACGGTCGATTGCGGCAATGGCGTGGCCGGGGATTTCGCCGCCACTTTGTATCGCCAGTTGGGCTGCACAGTCACGGAACTGTTTTGTGAAGTGGATGGCAACTTCCCTAACCATCATCCTGATCCTTCGCAACCGGAAAACCTGCAAGACCTGATTCATGCACTCGCCAGCAATGATAGTGAACTGGGCTTAGCCTTCGACGGTGACGGCGACCGCTTGGGCGTCGTCACTAAAAATGGCAACATCATTTTCCCAGACAGGCAGTTAATGCTGTTCGCTGCCGACGTGCTGGCACGCAATCCCGGTGCAGAAATTATCTTCGACGTTAAATCCACGCGCAAGCTGTTTGGCTGGATTACACAACATGGTGGCAAGCCTACACTCTGGAAAACCGGTCATTCCTTCATCAAGACAAAAATGAAGGAATGCGGCGCATTGCTGGCAGGTGAAATGAGTGGCCATGTATTCTTTAAGGAACGATGGTATGGCTTCGATGACGGTCTGTACGCGGGTGCCCGTTTGCTCGAATGCTTGAGCAAAGAGTCAGATGCAAATGGCGCGCTGAATGGCCTGCCAAATTCAATTAACACACCGGAACTGCAAATAAAGCTAAAAGAGGGCGAGAGCTTCGCCCTGATCTCACAGCTGCTGAAAGAGGCAAAATTTACCGATGTACAAGACATCATCACCATAGACGGTCTGCGCGTTGAATATACCGACGGCTTTGGCTTGATTCGAGCCAGTAATACTACACCGGTGATCGTATTACGCTTTGAAGCAGATAATGAGGAAGCATTAACAAGAATTCAGCAAGATTTTCGCCGCGTGCTGCTGAATGCCAATCCAAGTCTACAGTTGCCATTCTGATCTGAATTATTGGGTGTCCTTTCTCAAAAAGAATGGGCACAACAAAAGCCAACAGAACTGGGTACGGCTGCGTAGGTTAATAATTGAAATAAAAGTTAATCGATAAAATATGATTATTCTGATTTATTGGAGCGAGATTCCTGTGAATGTACTGATTCATATAACCTATTTCATAGTTAATTCCTTTATTAAAATTATGGCCCAACCCTATGAATGCTCTATTTTGATTGAAACCTCTACGAGGTCCCCAATCGTTGTTGTTGAGATTTAGAAAATATTCATCGCTAGCCACTACGCTGTAAGCTGGAGCAGCAGTCAGAGGCACTGATATTTTAAACATTTGCCGAAAACGCATGGCGGTATCATCACCCAAACGAGGCGCTAAACGTTCTTCCAAGCGACTTCGACTGCTGACTGATCCAAATGTAAAGTTATCGCTCCACAATAATTGTTGCCAGAATCGCCGCTCGTTGAATGTCGTTTTGGAAAATGGTTCTGCAGTGTGAACCAATGCATAACCCATCCAGACGCTAGTGGTGTTGTTAAGTGCATAACCTATCCCAGGACGAATGATAGCCTGAGAAAGGCGTGATGTGTCATCGCCAAAACGCCCTTGGAGTTCTGCCCAGTATTTAAAATTCATTAATGCTGGATAGAAAGACTCTAGACTACCAACCGCCGTTGCAGTGCCCCAAGTGTGGAAGTCGTTTATATCTTTTGCAGCAATAACAGGACAATAAAGTAATAAACCAGATAATGTTAATGTCATAGACGTATTTATTTTATGAAACACTTGGTTCTCCTTGCCATAGAATATTTTGTATAAGTGTCCCGTCCCGTGTGATCATATCCCGGTCCGTAGCTGGCCACTGTTTAGAGCCCGTCAGTTGATGCGAGACATTATTGAGTCATTACAGAGAGAGAAGAAGTCATGAGCCAAGTCCATCCATGCGCCCGAACAACCCCTCGAACGCGGTCTGAAATCAATACCTCATCTGCAAGCGTCACGACATTGGCCTGCCTGTACAACATCACTGTTGCCACCCCACGCAAGTGGAAAGGGCGCGAAGACTCTCAGTCGTTCTCATCGCCCGCACACGCTCAATACGACGCTGACGCCGGCTCAGGAACTGCTTGTCGTCGAGCTGCGCCGCATGGTTCTGTTGCCTCTGGATGATCTGCTGGCGATAACCCGTGAATTCATCAATGTGGGTGTTTCCAGGTCGGGCCTGGATCGTTGTCTACGCCGTCATGGGGTATCCAATCTGAACAGCCTTCAGCCACAAATCGAGCCGAGCAGCTTTCCAGATGAACTGTGTTGAAAGAATTATGCCCCGAAGCAAATGATAAGGATATTCTGAAATTTTGATAATTATCATCCGGTATTTCTATCATTGATTTAAATTATTATTTAAATCAATATATTGAATATAAATCTGGATGTACGGCGGAGGCGTTCGATGACGGATATTTGGCAATAGCATGGTCTGTAAACAAAATAACTTGCCAGAATAATGTCAGGAGCAAACACACATGATGGATGGCGGTTCAGCTGGATTGACTCTTGCCCATTACTCCAATGTGGATATTAACCATAAATAAAATTCGTATCTTTCGATAGTAATGATAGTATGTTCATATAGTTAAGTTATAGACTGAGGCATCCTTGAGACACGCTACCTTGCACCAACTGAGAATTTTTGAAGCCATCGCGCGCCGCAAAAACTTCACCCGTGCGGCGGAGGAACTGTTTCTGACGCAGCCCACTGTTTCGGCACAAATCAAGCAGTTGACGGACATCGTCGGAATGCCTCTGTTCGAGCAAATCGGCAAGCGCATTTCTCTCACGGCGGCGGGCGACGAGCTTTACAAAACGGCACATAATATATTCGAGCAGCTAGCGCTATTTGAGATGACCGTCGCGGATATGCGAGGCTTCAAGAAGGGTAATCTGCGTATTTCCACGGTCAGCACCACCAGGTATTTCATGCCGCGCTTTTTGGGACCTTTCTGCCACCGCTATCCCGGCATCGATGTGTCCATGCAGATGCTGAACCGGGAGAAAATACTGGAGCGCCTCGTCGAAAATCTGGACGACCTTTATGTGTTTGGACAGCCCCCCGAAAATCTCGACGTTGAATACCAACCGTTTCTAGCCAACCCTTTGGTAGTGGTGGCGCCCCGCAACCACCCTCTCGCGGGGAAAAAGAAAATTCCTCTCCAGCGCTTGGCTGAGGAACACTTCATCATACGGGAAGCGGGGTCAGGGACAAGAATGGCGACAGAACGACTGTTCGAACAGCATGGAATCCCGATTCGGGTCCGTTTGGAGCTGGGT
>CAZPUT010000073.1:0-5247 GCA_964589845.1 uncultured Candidatus Nitrotoga sp.
TCAATGCTGCTCCAAAATTCGCGCACCTTGGCTGCATCGCGCCCAACCAGATCAAATATAAAGCGTTCGAAGTTGGATGCCTTGGAGATATCCATCGACGGGCTGCTGGTGTGATAGGTGTGGTCCGTCGCGCGCGGGCGATAGACGCCGGTTCTAAAAAATTCATCCAACACATCGTTTTCATTAGTGGCAAGAATAAGCTGGCCGATGGGCAAGCCCATCATGCGCGCGATGTGGCCGGCGCAGATGTTACCGAAATTGCCGGAGGGCACAGAAAACGCAACTTTGTCATCGTTGGATTGTGTTGCGGCAAAGTAGCCCTTGAAATAATAGACGATCTGCGCCGACACGCGCGCCCAGTTAATTGAATTGACCGTGCCGATTTTATATTTAGCCTTGAAGGCGTGATCATTGGATACTGCCTTGACCAAGTCCTGCGCTTCGTCAAACACGCCACGAATGGCGATATTGAAGATGTTTGGATCTTGCAATGAATACATCTGCGCACGCTGGAAAGCGGACATTTTGCCGTGCGGCGACAACATGAACACGCGAATGCCGCGCTTGCCGCGCATGGCGTATTCCGCCGCCGAGCCGGTGTCACCGGAAGTAGCGCCGAGGATATTAAGTTCTTCGCTCTGTTTGTCCAGCACGTACTCGAACAAATTACCCAGCAATTGCATCGCCATATCCTTAAACGACAAGGTCGGGCCGTTGGACAATTCCAGAATATGCATTCCCGACTCTAGCGTACGCAGCGGAGTAATTTGCTGAGTGTCAGAATCAGCGCGGGCGTTGTGATAGTTGGCAGGTGTATAGGTCTTGCTAACGATCACTTTGAGGTCGGCTGCAGGAATATCCGTTGCAAATTTGGACAGCACGGCATAAGCGAGATCAGCATAAGACAGATTGCGCCAGCCATCCAGCTCGGCTCGCGTTACTTGCGGATATTCTTCCGGCAGGTACAGGCCGCCATCTGGCGCGAGCCCGCCTAGCAGGATTTCGGTGAAATTTTTAGCCGGTGAATTGCCACGTGTGGAAATGTATTTCATTGCTTTGCTCGCTTCGCTTTTAATGCCCATTCCTTTTACAGGAGAGACGGAATGCCTTATTTGCCTAATTCTTCCATACGGATGCGCGTCACTTTACCCACAACCACTGACAACTTTTCAAGTCGGGCTATAGCTGTATTGATGCGTTTTTCGCGTGTCAAATGGGTAAGTAGAATCAAGTCCGTCTCGTCTTCACCCTCACCCGGCTCTTTCTGAATCAAGGCATCAATCGAAATCTGCTCATCAGCCAGCACGCGTGTAATATCGGCCAGCACACCCGGTTCATCATGCACCCGCAGGCGCAGGTAGAAACAGGTCAGCACCTCGGCTATGGGCAGAATGGGCAGGTCAACCAATTGATCCGGCTGGAATGCCAAGTGCGGCACACGATGCTCCGGGTCGGCCGTGTGCATACGTGTCACATCAACCAGATCGGCAATTACCGCACTGGCCGTTGGTTCCGCGCCCGCGCCCTTGCCGTAATACAACGTAGCACCGACTGCGTCGCCCTGCACTACCACCGCGTTCATCGCGCCTTCCACATTGGCGATCAGTCGTTTGGCGGGAATCAAGGTGGGATGCACGCGTAACTCAACACCTGCCATCGTGCGTTTGGTAATTCCGAGCAGTTTGATACGGTAGCCGAGCCGTTCGGCGTAATTTATGTCCTTTGCATTAAGCTGGGAAATGCCCTCGATATATGCCTTGTCGAATTGCATCGGAATGCCGAACGCAATCGCAGAGAGTATGGTGATTTTGTGCGCTGCATCCACCCCTTCGATGTCGAAGGTCGGATCGGCCTCGGCGTAACCCAACCGCTGCGCCTCTTTCAGCACGGTATCGAAACTCAGCCCCTTATCGCGCATCTCGGACAGGATAAAGTTGGTAGTTCCGTTAATAATCCCGGCAATCCATTCGATGCGATTGGCGCTCAGACCCTCGCGTACCGCTTTGACAATCGGCACACCGCCCGCCACTGCCGCTTCGAATGCAACCATCACACCCTGCTTTTGTGCCTCGGCAAATATTTCGTTGCCGTGCATGGCCAGTAGCGCCTTGTTTGCAGTGACTACATGCTTGCCATTAGCAATGGCTTTAAGCACCAATTCCTTGGCCACACCGCAGCCGCCGATTAGCTCGATAACGATATCCACTTCCGGGTCGCTCACCACGGCGAATGCATCGTCAACTACACGACAGGCGCCTTGTATAATTTCATTGGCACGCGCCACATCCTTTTCCGCCACCACGACAATGCGTATGGGGCGACCCGCACGGCGGGAAATTTCTTCAGCGTTGCGTGACAACACAGTAAATGTGCCCGCACCTACAGTGCCCAGACCCAATAGACCTACGTTCATCGGTTTCATTATTTATTAACTCCAAAATTCAATTCGATTATTCATCCCCTCTCGGTTCCCCTGACAACAGGGATTGGGAAGGGTTAGGGCGCATTCAGATTCCGTTCAGGGTGCCCTTACTTATTTCTTTCCATAACGCTTACGGTAATACTCCAGAAAACGTGCAATTCGGCCAATCGCATCGACTAAATCGTCCGCATTAGGCAGAAACACCACGCGGAAGTGGTCGAAATCCGGCCAGTTAAAGCCCGTTCCCTGAACCACGAGCACCTTCTCGGTTTCCAGCAGCTCAAGGATAAATTTCTGATCGTCATTGATCGGGTACATCTTCGGATCCAGGCGCGGAAACATATACAGCGCGGCTTTCGGCTTGACACATGTAACACCCGGAATAGCAGTAAGCAATTGGTATGCAAGGTCCCGTTGCTTGCACAATCGTCCGGAAGGCGCGACCAGATCATTGATGCTCTGATAACCTCCCAACGCTGTCTGGATGGCGAATTGCCCGGGCACGTTTGAACACAGCCGCATCGAAGCGAGAATGCCCAAGCCATCAATATAATCCTGCGCGTGCTTCTTTTTGCCCGACACAATCATCCAGCCGGCACGATAGCCGCAAGCGCGATAATTCTTGGACAGGCCATTAAAAGTAACGAACAGGACATCATCCGCCAACGAGGCAATTGAGGTATGGCTCACGCCGTCATAGAGCACCTTGTCATAGATCTCGTCGGCAAAAATAATGAGTCTGTTCTTGCGCGCGATTTCGATGATCTCTTGCAACAACGAATCCGGGTATATCGCACCAGTGGGATTGTTCGGATTGATCAGCACGATGGCGCGCGTGTTGGGTGTAATTTTGCTGCTGATGTCAGCTATGTCCGGCAACCACTCAGCTTGCTCGTCGCATAAATAGTGGCGCGGCGTGCCTCCTGCCAGCGTGACTGCCGCCGTCCACAGCGGATAATCCGGTGCTGGCACCAGCACTTCATCGCCAGTATTAAGCAGCCCTTGCATGGACATCACGATCAATTCGGATGCGCCATTGCCAATAAAAATATCCTCCATCCCTACCCCGGCGATATTCTTTTGCTGGGCGTAGTGCATGATGGCTTTACGCGCGGCAAACAGCCCTTTTGAATCAGAATAGCCGGAAGCGTTGGGCAGGTTATGTATTACGTCCTGCTGGATTTCTTCTGGCGCTTCAAAGCCAAATGACGCCAAATTGCCAATATTCAGTTTTATAATGCGATGGCCGTCTTCTTCCATTTGCTTGGCGCGCGCCATCACCGGGCCGCGAATGTCATAGCAGACGCTGGCCAGTTTGGTGGATTTCAATATAAGGGGCACGATTTCCATATCTATGCTGTCAGGTTGTTTCAATTGGCTCTCTCAATCTGTTGCTTCAAAACTGTGACATCAATCCGCTGGGTGGTAGAATTTGACACGAACGAAAAACATCATAAATACGCTTATGGCCCTTGAAATTACTGACTGCAAAGGACGTGATTCTAACCGAGCGCGCCTAGGTCAGCAAATGGAGAACTCGCGTGAAACTGCATCTCAACACCCGCACAAACCAAAATATTTTTACTGCCCACGGCGCTGGCTATGTCACGGTCAGCGGCCTATGTTTTGAACATTCCATAGTGGTCACACCGGAACAGGTATTCAAAGATTGGCAGCCGCAAGGTTTCGATGCATTAAACGAATCGCACTTCGCCTATCTTCTAGCCATGAAGCCAGAAATTGTGCTGCTCGGAACCGGCGCGCAGCAGCGTTTTCCGCATCCACGCTTATATCAGCAACTGACTGCGGTCGGCATCGGCCTGGAAAGTATGGACACCCCCGCCGCCTGCCGCACTTACAACATCCTGATGGGAGAAGACCGCAAAGTGGTTGCCGCCATCTTGCTATAACTTCGTAGCGAGCCACCGAAGGGTGACGCACTTCAAATTGTAATTTGCAGTCAATAAAGGGGAAATTAAATGCCGAGGATATCAATTGCAAACATAATTGTTGCGAGTTCACTATTAATTTCTCTAAATGGAGCTGCTGCTCCTCGGGATGAGAAAGCCACAACAGTGGCTGATCAAAAGGAAGTAGCTGTCACTATTTACAACGACAACCTGGCTTTAATTAAAGATGCGCGCAGAGTAAAGCTGGATCGTGATTTCAATAAGCTGGCTTGGCGCGAAGTCTCCGCTCAAATGCGACCCGAGACGGCGCTATTGCGCAATCTCACCAATTCCGACGGATTCCGCTTGCAGGAGCAAAATTTCGATTTTGATCTGTTGACGCCGCAAAAACTGCTGGAAAAATATCTCAACAAAGAGGTGACAGTAATTCGGACCAACCCAGCCACCGGTACGGAAACCAGGGAAACAGCCACCGTGCTTGCAACCAATGGAGGTACCGTACTCAAATTTGCCGACCGTATAGAGACCGGCATCCCGGGTCGCCTGGCATTCTCCGGCGTTCCGGAGAATTTACGCGACAAACCTACTCTGGTTGTCTCGCTCATCAACCCTGTTGCGGGCGAACAAAATCTTGAACTTTCCTATTTAACTGCCGGGCTATCCTGGCGCGCCGATTATGTAGCTGAATTAAATGAACGCGGAGACCGCCTTGATCTCAATGGCTGGGTCACGCTGACCAATCAAAGTGGGGCAGCGTATCCGAATGCCAAGTTGCAACTGGTTGCCGGCGATCTGAACCGGGTGCGCCAACCGCAATCCATTTCGCGCAACATGATGGCTATGACGCCGAAAATGGCAGATGCGGAGGAAATGAAAGAAGAATCACTGTTTGAATATCATCTCTATACGCTGCAA
>CAZPUT010000074.1:0-5034 GCA_964589845.1 uncultured Candidatus Nitrotoga sp.
AATGCCCCACTACATCCAACCCTCCCTCGGTGGTCAATTCTTCGCGCCGTTCCGGTACGAAGCAGACATCGTGCGGCTTAATGCGCAAAGCAATGGCCAGCATTTCGTCGGTGATGGCGCTTTCAAGGTTCATACGCGTTTGCAGCATATCGCGCAGGATTTCCACGTCCCGATCCTGGATGTGGCGGCGGTCTTCGCGCAAATGTAGTGTAATAACGTCGGCACCCGCTGCCTCACCAATTAACGCCGCCTGAATCACATTGGGGTAACGCGTGCCCCGAACTTGACGCAACGTGGCAACATGGTCGATGTTGAGTCCGAGTTTGATCATATTTTTTGTAGGTCCCTTATTAATTCGCGCGTATGCAATGTTTTACCCGCGAGATGATGATTCAGTAACATGCGCATTAACTGCTTGCTCTGCTGCGCACTAACTGCATCGCGGTAATCATCAGCAGCCATATCTTGCAAGGTTTTGCCCAACATCAATAAGCCCTCTGATATATTTGAATCATTTGGTGTGGCACGCACCGCACCACGTTCAAGCACATAACGATAGGGCGCAAAAGAATTAATCGGCTCACCGCTGTCAGCTTCCTGTACTAATAAAAGCGCATAACCCAACTCTTGCAACAAATGTTTTTCAAAACAACGCAAGATGGCGGCATAGTCCGCTTCATTTGCTAACCGTTGCAGGGTGTGCTGGTAATAATCGAACAGTTGTTCGTGCGGATCATCGCGTACCATCAGGTTGAGCAGCAATTCATTCAAATAGAAACCGCACAGCAATGCCGTTCCCTGCAATTGCGGCTGGCCACCCTGCCACTCGGCACGGTGCAAGGTACGCAATTCATGCTTGCCAAACCAGCTTAACAGTAATGGCTGAAAACCCATCAATAATCCACGCACCGCCGATCTTGGGCGCCGTGCACCGCGCGCCACCAATGCTACGCGACCATGCTGTCGGCTTAGTACTTCCAGTACCAGGCTAGTTTCACGATATGGATAACTGTGCAGGACGAAAGCGGGTTCGTCTTCTAATCTGTGTTTGTGCGACTGCAATCTACTCCTCCCAGCCTCTCCTTGTCACAGCAGCACAAAGCGAAGGAAGTAAAGCCGACCACCCAACTATGGAAGGCTCGTTGCGTAGCAGTGCGAACCACACCAGCGAATCCCTTGCCGGTGCATCAAAAAACAAAAAAAGCTTAAGATTAGAATTATTCATATCCCAAACTTCTCAACACCTGCGCATTATCTGCCCAACCACTTCGCACTTTAATCCACACTTCGAGATAGACTTTTCCATCAAATAGTGCCTCCATATCTAACCGCGCCTGGGTGGCAATTTCCTTCAGCTTCTCACCATTCTTACCGATCAGCATCGCCTTATGCGCGTCCTTATCCACGAGAATCGCAGCATGGATACGGCGCAACTTCCCTTCTATTTTGAACTGTTCGATCACTACACTTACTGAGTATGGCAGCTCTTCACCGGTGAAACGAAAGACTTTTTCACGTACCAATTCAGCCGCGAGAAAACGTTCATTGCGATCGGTTATTTCATCTTCAGGATATATTTTTTCGCCTTCGAGCAGATAGGGTCGAATCGCATTCAACAAGGTGTCGAGTTGCTTATTTTGTTTTGCACTCACTGGCACGATAGCAGTGAATTCACGCTCCTTGGCTATCTCCTGAATAAAGGGCAGTAATTCCGATTTATTCTCCATGTTGTCTACCTTGTTGATAACAAGCAGCACTGGCATATTTTTTGGCAGCAAATTCATTACTTGACGATCACGCTCGTCAAAATTCCGAGCTTCAATCACGAAAAGCACTACACTCACGTTACGCAAGCTACTAGTCACCACACGATTTAAACCGCGATTCAGCGTATTAAGATGCTTTGTCTGGAATCCCGGGGTGTCTACGAATACAAATTGCGCGTTTTTTTCAGTCAGTATTCCGGTAATACGATGGCGAGTGGTCTGTGCCTTGCGTGAGGTGATGCTTATTTTTTGGCCGACCAAATGATTAAGCAAAGTGGATTTGCCCACATTCGGGCGGCCAACAATGGCGATAAAGCCGCTGTGGAAATTACTTGCATTCATGACTGACTCTCAATTTTCCGGTAAGCGGCTTCTGCTGCTACCTGCTCTGCGGTGCGGCGGCTGCTGCCCTCGCCACACGTGATTAGATTCAATTGTTCGATTTGGCATTCAACTTGAAATAGCTGCGCGTGTGCCTCGCCCTGAGTGGCAATCACGGCGTATTTTGGTAACGCCAAGCGCTTGCCTTGCAAATATTCCTGCAACAAGGTTTTATAATCCTTACCCAACGTCTGTGCGTCTGCTTGCGCGATAAAGGGCACATACAGCCGGAGCACGACTTGCTCTGCTGCGGCAAAACCAGCATCCAGAAATACTGCGCCGAACAATGCTTCCATGGTATCAGCAAGGATAGACGGGCGACGAAAGCCGGCACTTTTGCGCTCACCTTCGCCCAACAATAATAATTCGCCCAAACCTAATTGCTGAGCTAAAACGAACAAGGTTTGCTGATTGACCAGATTGGAACGTAGACGAGATAAATCACCTTCCGGCAATTCGGGATAGATATCATATAGATGTTTGGCTACGACGCAATTGAGTATACTATCCCCCAGAAATTCCAAACGCTCGTTGTGTGCCGCACTATAACTGCGATGCGTCAGAGCACGCTGTAATAACTGCGCTTGCGTGAAAACATGGCCAATCTGATTGCACAGCTCATCACGGTTCATCGGCTATTTTTTAACACTACTTGGATTGAATTCAAGTAATAAGCTAGCATTGCCGACCAGTGGTATTTTAACTTGATAGCTAATGTTCAGCGATAGGCCGCGTGCATCCTTGACTATCTCAATGTCATTTGCCGTGACGACATTGATGTTATTCATCATGGCACGTTTACTGAACGACTCGCGAATATCCTTGGATTGAGCCCCTTGCATTTCAGCATCATTCACGATGGTGGAGAGAATACTTTTAATTTCAGCATCTTGAATGTACGCCGGAATAATCTTCATGCCGCCAATCGCTGCTAGGATTAATATTGCTGACCATATTAAAAGACCAAACAAACTCACGCCCCGCTGCCTGTTTGCTATTGTTTTAATCATATTCCTCCTTCGTTTGCAACTTCAATCAATGGATAAGCCTATACGTTTCAAATCACCAAAATTCATCCAGATCATAAATGCTTTACCTACTATCATATTATCCGGTACGAAACCCCAGTAACGACTATCTCGGCTGTTATCACGATTATCACCAAGCATAAAATAATGCCCCGCTGGAACTTTACAGCGCACCTCTTTGTCGCTGTATGCACAATTTTCCCGGTATGGAAATTCCGCCACCGCACCGAGATGTATGCTGGGCACTTCCGGATTTACCAGCATTGCATGGGTATGCCCAGTCAAATTTTCTTTATAGCGTTCGGTATGCACGAAATTCAGTGCAGTTTCCACATAGTTATAGTCACCGTCCGGCTGCTGTTCCTGCAGAACATCGTTCACATACACTTTCTTATTGCGATATACAATTTGATCGCCAGGCAATCCGACCACCCGCTTAATATAATCCAGCGATGGATTTTCCGGATAGTGGAATACCATCACATCGCCTCGTTTGGGGGAATTTATTTCTACCAGTTTCTTGCTGATGATGGGCAAACGAAAGCCATAAGTAAACTTGTTAACCAAGATAAAATCGCCTACCTGTAAAGTAGGGATCATCGATCCAGACGGTATTTTGAACGGCTCAACCAAAAATGAGCGCAACAAGAATACCGCCAGGATAACAGGGAAAAAACTCTTGGAATATTCCACCCACCAAGGTTCTTTTGTGGACGCCATGCGTTTCGATTGCAGCACAAAGCGATCCAGCAACCATACACTACCGGTGATCAGCAGCAGTACAAACATAATTAAAGCAAAATCCATCTCTATTCCCGTCTTTACGTTATTTATCGCCTACCTGAAGAATAGCTAAAAAAGCCTCTTGCGGAATCTCAACATTACCTACTTGTTTCATGCGTTTCTTGCCAGCCTTCTGTTTTTCCAGCAATTTACGCTTACGTGAGATGTCGCCACCATAGCATTTAGCTAATACATTTTTTCGTAGAGCTTTGACATTTTCACGCGAAATAATGTTTGAACCTACAGCAGCCTGGATCGCCACATCGAACATCTGACGCGGAATCAACTCGCGCATCTTGGCCGCCACTTCTCGACCGCGGAACTGGCTGTTGCTGCGGTGCAGGATAATCGCCAGCGCATCTACCTTTTCGCCGTTAATCAGCATATCCACCTTAACCACATCGGCCGGTCGGTATTCCTTAAACTCATAATCCATTGAGGCATAGCCACGCGAAATCGACTTCAGTCTGTCAAAGAAATCGAGTACGATTTCCGCCATAGGAATCTCATACACCAGCAATACTTGCTTGCCGTGATAGCTCATGTCGAGCTGTACGCCGCGTTTTTGCGTACACAATGTAATGACCGCACCAACATACTCCTGCGGCATATACAAGTTGACTTTCACGATGGGTTCACGGATTTCCTCGATCTTGGACGGGTCTGGCATTTTGGATGGATTGTCCACGACCAGCACCGTCCCGTCGCGCTGCACCACCTCGTAAATAACGGTAGGTGCAGTGGTGATCAAATCCATATCGAACTCGCGCTCCAGTCGCTCCTGCACAATTTCCATATGCAGCAATCCCAGGAATCCGCAGCGAAACCCGAAACCTAATGCCTGGGATACTTCGGGTTCATACTGCAATGAAGCATCATTAAGCTTGAGCTTTTCCAGCGAATCACGCAGCGATTCATACTGATTTGATTCGACTGGAAACAATCCGGCAAATACTTGTGGCTGCACTTCCTTGAAACCCGGCAAGGCTGCGGCTGCGGGCCTGTTTGCCAGTGTGATGGTGTCGCCAACCTTGGCCGCCTTCAGCTCCTTGATGCCCGCAATGACAAAGCCGACC
>CAZPUT010000075.1:0-4995 GCA_964589845.1 uncultured Candidatus Nitrotoga sp.
GCCATCCTTGGCACGCCGCTGATCAATGACGCCTTCCATGCTAGCCGTTGGGATTATGTGTACAGGCTCGAAAAAAAGGGTAAGTTACTTGAAAAGCAACGCATGACGCTATATTTCGAGGGTGAACACCTAACTCGCATCGACGATGGCAACATGCCCGCGCTACCAGCGGTGGTCGTGCCCGTATCGGTTGAACCAGCCGGCGAGAATTAGCCCTGAAAAATATTCAAGGAGTAGCGATGCATAAAATAAAAGTCGCAATTGCCGGTTGTAGCGGGCGAATGGGCAAGGCTTTGCTGGAAGGCATACTACAGTCGGATGATCTGACATTGCATGCGGCTTTGGAACATGCCTCCAGTGCGCAACTGGGGAAGGATGCTGGTGAGTTGATTGGTAGCGCATGCGGCGTGAAGATTACCGCTGACATAGAGGATGCTCTGCAAGGTGCCGATGTGCTGATAGATTTCACTCGCCCGGAAGGAACGTTGTATCACCTTGGAATATGTACAAAGCTCGGCGTGACTATGGTTATAGGCACCACCGGTGTTTCTGCGCAGCAAAAGGCGCAACTGGGTGCGGCAGCGCAGCACATCGGCATCGTGTTTGCTCCCAACATGAGCGTAGGCGTCAACCTTACCTTCAAGTTGCTGGAAATGGCGTCCAAAGTGTTAAGCCATGGCTATGATATTGAAATCATCGAAGCACATCACCGTCACAAAGTGGATGCACCCTCCGGCACCGCGTTGGGCATGGGAGAAGTAATTGCAAAAACGCTGGGGCGCGACCTTGCTAAATGCGCTGTATATGGTCGTGAAGGTGTCACTGGTGAACGCGACCCGTCCACCATTGGCTTCGCCACTGTGCGCGGTGGCGACATTGTGGGAGACCATACCGTACTATTTGCAGGCATCGGCGAACGTATCGAAATTACTCACAAGGCTAGTAGTCGCGCCACTTTTGCTCTTGGTGCGCTACGCGCCGCACGTTTCCTGCAAGGCAAAGCGGCTGGAATGTATGACATGCAGGATGTGCTTGGGTTGAAGTAAGTGCTTAGGTAGCGCGCTTCAACAGAGAAAAATTAATATTTAGCACATCATTTTTGTGTTGAGATGCTAAAGATAGAAATATGATCGCTAATATCCCCCGCTTTGAGCAAGCATTTGTCCAATTTGATGCCGCTAACGCCGCTGATCCTAATCAGGATGTTTTCGAGGGTGTGATCTATCCCAAAGAACTGCTCTATGCTAAACGCATGACTGCCATGCTGAAGCATTTTGAACCTGATGCTTCTGAAACATTGCAACTGGCAGCGCGTTGCCAGCATATCTGCCGCTGGAAAATCCCTCGCAACAATTACCCAATGGATAAGGTGGGCTATAAATGTTGGCGCATTGAATTGTATAAATTTCACGGTGAAATAGCGGGTGGAATTATGCGAGAGGTAGTCTATGACGAGGAAATTATTGCTAAGGTACAAGCGCTGTTGCGCAAAGAAAAGCTCAAAACCAACCCGGAAAGCCAAATATTGGAAGACGTCGTTGGCTTAGTATTTCTTCAGTATCACCTGGTAGATTTTGTTAATAAATATAGTCATTTTGAAGAAGAAAAACTGCTCAACATTCTCCGCAAGACTTGGAAAAAAATGTCCGAGAAAGGCCACATAACCGCATTGAAATTTAACTTCACTTCAGAACTGCGGGTGGTAATTAATAAAGCGCTGGCTGCAGCCTGATTATTTGCCAGGGTAACAATGAGTTCAGTTAAGCAGGCAGATCAGGTTTCGCATTTGATACCCTCCCCTGCCATGAGGTATAATTCAAAAATAATGGCGGGATGAACGATCGGTTCGTCCCGCTTCTTTATGTCATCTGAGCTGTTAGCCAGAGCGTTTCATAAATTGGCGCGTACTCACTTCGGTTTTTTGGTTGCCATGCAAGATATTGTTCTCTCGGGTGTTTAACCCCGTTCGTTCACTATCCTGGCTAATCAAGTAAGCAAGGTTCGCTGGGATGGGGAAATTTCCCAACTCGCAAAATCTTGTGCGAGCATCACGCGAATTTATGAAACGTTCAGACTAGTAGCAACCTTGGAGAGTATCTGGTGCCGCAAACGAATCCTGCCATTCTTGTGCTTGCCGATGGGACGGTGTTTCGTGGTACTGCCATTGGCGTTTCTGGCATGTGCGTGGGCGAGGTGGTGTTTAATACCTCGATGACCGGCTACCAGGAAATTCTTACCGACCCCTCTTACTTTAAACAAATTGTCACCTTGACCTACCCTCATATCGGCAATGTGGGCGTAAATACCGAGGACGAGGAATCGCGCCAAGTATTCGCCAGTGGGCTGGTGATCCGAGATTTATCCTTGACGGTGAGCAACTGGCGCAGCACGCAATCGCTGCCCGATTACCTCAAAGCCAATAAAATTGTGGCGATTTCCGACATTGACACCCGCAAACTAACACGAATTCTGCGCGAAAAGGGTGCTCAGAACGGCTGCATTGCCACCGGTATGGACGAAGGGGCGGCGCTGCAAGCAGCGCGCGACTTTGTGGGGCTAAACGGGATGGATCTGGCGCAGCATGTCTCTTGTGAAAAGCATTACGATTGGACGCAGCGAGAGTGGAATTTGAAGGACGGTTATCGCAGTAATGTGCATTCCGAATTCCATGTGGTGGCATATGACTTTGGCACCAAGCACAATATTCTGCGCAAGCTGGCCGAACGCGACTGCAAGATCACAGTTGTACCCGCCAAGACCAGCGCCGACGATGTGTTGGCGCTCAAGCCGGACGGAGTGTTACTCCCAAATGGCCCGGGTGATCCTGAGCCGTGCGATTATGCTATTGCGGCAACGCAGCAATTTTTACGTGTGGGTGTGCCGTTGTTCGGCATTTGTCTGGGACATCAGATTCTTAGCTTAGCAGTGGGAGCCCAGACGGTGAAAATGAAACTCGGTCATCGAGGCGCAAACCATCCGGTTCAGGATGTACAGAGTAAGCATGTGATGATTACCAGTCAGAACCACGGCTTTGCGGTGGATGCGGCGACCCTGCCGGCGAATACGCGTGTGACACATGTATCTCTGTTCGATGGCACGCTACAGGGCTTTGAGTTGACCGATAAGCCTGCGTTCTGTTTCCAAGGTCATCCTGAAGCCAGCCCCGGCCCACATGACGTGGATTATTTGTTTGATCGCTTCGTGGCGCTGATGCGCAAAAGTTCCTGACATGCCAAAACGTACTGACATAAAATCTATCTTGATCATCGGAGCTGGTCCCATTATCATCGGACAGGCATGTGAATTTGATTATTCCGGTGTACAGGCCTGCAAGGCACTGCGTGAAGAAGGTTATCGCGTGATTCTGGTGAATTCAAATCCGGCCACCATCATGACCGATCCAAACATGGCGGACGCTACCTATATTGAGCCGATTACTTGGCGGATAGTGGAAAAAATCATTGCCAAGGAAAGGCCGGACGCGATCCTGCCTACCATGGGTGGTCAGACCGCGTTGAATTGCGCGCTGGATTTGGCTAAACATGGTGTGCTGGAGAAGTACGGCGTAGAGATGATAGGCGCATCGCGCGAGGCCATCGACATGGCGGAAGACCGCGAAAAATTCAAGCAGGCGATGACGCGCATTGGCTTGGCATCAGCGCGTTCGGCGATTGCTCATAGCATGGAAGAGGCATTGCAAGTACAGCAGGTGATGGGCTTCCCTACTGTTATCCGTCCATCCTTTACCATGGGTGGCTCGGGCGGCGGCATTGCTTACAATCGCGAAGAATTTGTCGAGATTTGTGAGCGCGGCCTGGAGGCTAGCCCCACCAAGGAGTTGTTGATTGAAGAATCGCTGCTTGGCTGGAAAGAGTTCGAAATGGAAGTGGTGCGTGACCGCGCCGACAACTGCATAATCATCTGTTCGATTGAAAATTTAGACCCGATGGGTGTGCACACTGGTGATTCCATTACTGTGGCGCCAGCGCAGACGTTGACCGACAAGGAATACCAGATCATGCGCAACGCGAGCATTGCGGTGCTACGCGAAATTGGCGTGGATACGGGTGGCTCCAACGTGCAGTTTGCCATTAACCCCGAAAATGGGCATATGGTGGTCATTGAAATGAATCCGCGCGTATCGCGCTCCTCGGCGCTGGCATCCAAGGCCACCGGCTTTCCAATTGCCAAAGTGGCAGCGAAACTGGCGGTAGGATACACACTGGATGAGTTGAAGAATGAAATTACGGGCGGAGCAACTCCGGCTTCATTTGAGCCGACAATAGATTATGTAGTGACCAAGATTCCACGTTTCGCTTTTGAGAAATTCACGCAGGCCAACGACCGTTTAACGACACAGATGAAATCAGTGGGCGAAGTGATGGCAATCGGTCGCACTTTCCAGGAATCATTTCAAAAGGCGCTACGCGGACTGGAAGTAGGCGTGGATGGGCTAGACGGAAAATCAAACGACCACGAGTTGATTGCCGCTGAATTGGGCGCACCGGGGCCAGATCGTATCTGGTATGTGGGCGATGCTTTTCGCATGGGCATGACGCTGGAAGAGGTGTTCAGTCTAAGCAAAATTGATCCCTGGTTCCTGGCGCAGATCGAAGACCTGATCAAGCGCGAAGTTGCGTTGACGGGCCGTACGCTTAATAGCATGGGTATGGGGGAGTTGCGTCAATTAAAGCGTAAGGGTTTTTCGGATAAACGCTTGGCCAAATTGCTGGGAAGTGATGAAGCTGCCGTGCGCGCGTGCCGTCATGCGCTGGCTATCCGCCCGGTGTTCAAGCGGGTGGACACTTGTGCCGCCGAATTCGCCACCAATACTGCCTATATGTATTCTACCTATGAAGAAGAATGTGAAGCACAGCCTACCTCCCGAAAAAAAATTATAGTGCTGGGTGGTGGGCCGAATCGCATTGGTCAAGGGATCGAGTTCGATTATTGCTGTGTGCATGCCGCACTGGCGCTGCGTGAGGATGGTTATGA
>CAZPUT010000076.1:0-4891 GCA_964589845.1 uncultured Candidatus Nitrotoga sp.
GACCGAACCTCCCGGGGATAGGCGAGGTGTAGATAGGGATAGGGCGTATGTAGGCTTTTGAGTATATGCGTCGTAAATGCAAAAGCACTCCTGCCCGAAAACACTCTCAAAATGAACGAATGACCAACGCGCATCAATTGATATTGTCCGTCGATCATCGGCGTGGTCACAAGTACGCTGTGACCATGAGAAAACCCGATCAGCTTGGCTGAATAGCGTTCATCGGCACCGTCGGTCAGAATTTGCAAGTTGACGAGATCGCCTATCTGAAGGCGTGCTTCCTCCAGTGTGGTTGTTTTCTCGGATATTTTCTCCTGCTCCTGTTGATTAATTGAAGTCATTAAAAGGTACCCTTACGAAATGGGGTTGCGATATGCAAATATATTTTTTGAAAGCGATAATGGCAATTCCTCGCTTTGCTTATACAACATCGACCGAATCGACATGTCTATCACCATTGTGTGAGATTTTCGCTTTGTAGATTTGTAAGGCTAAGTTAAAGCAGGACCTGATTAGCCATAAAGTTCAGTTGCACAATAAAAGAGCCGTCATTCCCGCGCAGGCGGGAATCCAGCAATAAAAATAGACCCGCAAAGCGGGACAGAAAATCGGTTTTGTTCCGCTTCGCGGGGGATTGATCAATCATCTGGATTCCCGCCTGCGCGGGAATGACGTGTGCTGAACATTGTGGCTAATCAGGTAAGTTATTGTGCAATTTATTGTTGGGGTGTTTCTGCTGATTGTTTTCTCTGATCTTATTTTATGTTTATCGTTTAGGAGTTATTTGAAGTGATCGGAATTTTATTGATAACCCACAATGGCCTCGGTGATAGCCTGGTGGATTGCGTACGGCATGTGATGGGCAATGTATCGCCTAACTTGAAGGTATTGTCTATTCTGGCAGATGACGACCCCCAGCGTAAAGAAGGCGAAGGGCTGGAGCTTATGGCGCAATTGGACACAGGGGAGGGTGTGTTGGTGTTATCCGACCTCATTGGCGCAACCCCGTGCAATATTGGACGGCGGCTGTTTCAGACTGGCCGTGCAATAGGTGTGGCAGGAGTAAACTTGCCTATGCTGCTGCGCGCAGTTGGCGATAGCCGCAAACCGCTGGCCGAAGTCGCTCAGAGGGCGCTGGAAGGCGGGCGCGAATGTATTGTTTTAATGGATGGGGATGAGGGATGTCATGCTGAACCAAGATGCACTAATCATTAACAAGCTGGGGCTACATGCACGCGCCTCGTCCAAGTTGACTCAGCTTGCTTCAACGTTTCCCTGCGAGGTATGGTTGTCACGTGCAGGTCGGCGCGTAAACGCAAAAAGTATTATGGGTGTAATGATGCTGGCCGCTGCCAAAGGCAGCACCATTAACATCGAAACCAGCGGCGAAAAAGAGAGGGAGGCGATGGATGCAATTGTTGCCCTGATTAATGATTATTTCGGAGAAGGTGCATGAGCTTCACCCTGCATGGCATTCCAGTCTCCAGTGGGATTGCCATCGGCTATGCACACCTTCTTTCGCACACAGCGCTGGAAGTTGTGCACTATGTGATGCCCAGGCATCTGGTGCATGAGGAAGTTGCGCGTTTCGATGCTGCGATGGAAGGCACGCGCCAGGAGCTGGTCGGATTGCGCAGCAATCGTCCGCTGCATGCAGCTGCCGAGTTCGATGCTTTTCTTGATCTGCACCTGATGATCCTGGCCGATGAGCACATTGACCTGGCATCACGCAAAATGATAGAGCAAGAACAGTGCAATGCTGAATGGGCGCTCAAAATACAGATGGATGCTCTGGTGGCTCAATTCGAGGCGTTCGACGATGCCTACCTGCGCGAGCGGAAAACTGACGTGGTGCAGGTGGTGGAGCGCGTGCTTAAGAAGCTTACCGGCCAGCCCGGCTATCAGCCGCCTGCCGCCAGGCCTGACATGAAAATGATTTTGATAGCGCACGATATAAGTCCGGCTGACTTGATCCAACTTAAACCGCACCAATTTGCCGCTATCCTTACCGATTTGGGCGGTGCTACCTCGCACACCGCCATTATAGCGCGCGGCCTGAGCACGCCATGTGTGGTAGGTTTGCATCGTGCGCGGCAGTTGATGCGTGAGAACGATCTGCTCATCGTGGATGGTGGGCAAGGTGTCGTTATTGTTAATCCGGATGCGCATGTTCTTGTCGAATACAAACTGCTTCAGAGCCAGTGGGAAGATGATCGGAAAAAACTTAAGCGTCTCAAAACCACGCCCGCCAACACACTTGACGGCACAGCCATCGAGCTGTACGCAAACATTGAGCTTCCAAACGATTTGGCGGAAGTTTATGAAAATGGCGCCACCGGCATAGGGTTATTTCGCAGCGAATTTCTGTTCCTCAATCGTGACGTCCTGCCGGATGAAGAAGAACAATTTGTAGCTTACCGCGCTGTGGCAGAAGGAATGAAAGGACTGCCTGTAACCATTCGTACCTTCGACCTCGGTGCAGACAAACAGCTTAATGGTGTTCAACGCGTTGCCAGCAACCCCGCATTGGGGCTGCGCGCTATTCGGCTGTGCCTGGTTGAGCCGCAATTGTTTCGCACTCAATTACGTGCATTGCTACGCGCCTCGCACTACGGCAACGTAAAAATACTGATTCCCATGCTTTCCGGTGTGTCGGAGATTAACCAGACCCTGCAGTTCATCGGCAATGCTAAGCAAAGCCTGGATGATGAGGGTATTCCCTATAATCGCGAAATACAAATTGGCGGCATGATAGAAATTCCTGCAGCCGCTCTGGTGCTCGAAGTGTTTATCAAGAAGCTGGATTTCCTTTCCATCGGCACCAATGATTTGATCCAGTATACGCTGGCAGTCGATCGTACAGATGAGGAAGTGGCCCACCTGTATGATCCGTTGCACCCCGCTGTTCTGTACCTGCTGGCGCACGTCATTGGTAACGCCAATAAGGCTGGCATTCCGATTTCGGTGTGCGGAGAAATGGCTGGAAATGCCGACTACGCTCGTTTGCTCCTTGGCCTTGGCTTGCGTCAATTCTCCATGAATTCAGCGCAACTGCTCTGCGTTAAACAGTGCGTTCTTACCACAAGCCTGCCAGAGATTGTAACGTTGACGCAAAGGATATTGCGCGCTAACGATCCGCTAAAAATACGTGAGCTGCTGGAAAAATTGAACGCTGCTTGATAAGTTGAGCAAAAATAGTTAATCATTAACTTCTTCAGTTTGAAGCGGCGCCACACCAGCACGAATTACTGTTTCATCCTTCGCCTTCACCGTGACACCCATTACCTCAGCCAAAATATTCAGCTAACTTGGCCATTGTGTTATCACCCTTGATCGCAGCTGAGGCCATTTTTGTCTTGAATCCCGGTGCGTGATTCCTTCTCTTTTTTTCATACATGCGCTTGCATTTCTGTCATTATTTTCAATAAGATGCATGAATTTTTTGCTCAAATTTTTACATTATGAAATTAAGTATTAAAGATAATTTTAAAAATGTCGCTAAATGGTATGAAGTTTTGATTTTAAATAAAAGCTGAAATGAATTGGGGGGACGAAATTATGGCAGCAAAAAAAGTTAACTCGGTAGCACACAAAGCTACAGCAGCATTCTGTTGGGGAATTGCTTTGGGAGTTGGTATTGCCGGCGCATTGTTGTTGCTTATCCTGGGTGGATTGGGCTGGGTTAATATTGTGTCTGCTTTAGTCCTTATTGGAATATCGGCTGCTGTCGGAGAGTGGGGAGTTCGACGCCATCGCACATTGCTTAAACTGGCCGTAGCAAAAGAGCTGGACAATGCCAAAATAAAATTTGATATCGAGCTTGCGAATACTGATGCAGGTGGCTTGGAAGATGTGTGCACGGAGGTGGTGCCTATCTGGTCCAGACAAGTTGAAACTACTCGGAATCAGACCGAAACAGCCATCATGGACTTGGCCAATCGGTTTGTCGGCATCAACGCAAAACTGGAGGCGTCGGTCCGTGCTTCGCAAAGCGCCGCTAATGACTTAGCAGGTAGTACAGAGGGCGGGGCAGTGGCGGTAATGACGCAAAGCAAGTTATCGCTGAACAGCGTGATCGATTCCCTCAGGGAGGCGCAGCATAGTCGCAACGACATGCTGGAGCAAGTTAGAAGCCTCAATGATTACACCGGTGAGCTGAGAGCTATGGCCGTCAAGGTGGCGGAGATTGCCGCTCAAACAAACTTGCTCGCTTTAAATGCCGCGATCGAAGCTGCACGAGCCGGAGAAGCAGGGCGCGGGTTCGCTGTGGTGGCGGACGAAGTGCGCAAATTATCCAGTCTTTCCAGTGAAACCGGTAAAAAAATGTCAGGTACAGTGGATATTATCAGCAACGCCATCGCCAGCGTATTCAAGATTGCTGAAAGCTCTTCCGAGCATGATTCCAAATCAGTTGCGAATTCTGAATTGATTATTCAACAGGTTCTGCAAAGCTTTACCAACGTCACTTCGCATTTGTCAGACTCCGCTGAACAGATACAACAGGAAAGTGCAGGTATTCGCGACGAATTATCTGACGTGCTGGTTTCACTTCAATTCCAGGATCGTGTCAGCCAGATATTGGTTCATGTTCGCAACAACATGGAAAAGCTGCATCAGCATTTGCAGCAATTCAAGCAGGATAGGGCTGCATCCGTCCCGGTTAAGCACCTTAATATCAAAATATGGTTGGCGGAGATGGAGGCGCTCTATGCCACCCAGGAACAAGTGCAAACACATCGCGGGAGCAAATCTGGAGTAGCCGTGAAACAAGAAATTACATTTTTTTAGGAGAGAATATGGGCAAGTCAATATTGATAGTTGACGATTCCGCAAGCGTGAGACAGGTTGTCAGCATCGCATTAAAAGGTGCAGGCTACGACGTGATTGAGGG
>CAZPUT010000077.1:0-4880 GCA_964589845.1 uncultured Candidatus Nitrotoga sp.
AGGTTGGGAAGAAGGCTGGGTGAGGCCACAACCAGCACAAACCAAGTCCGGCAAAAGGATCGCCGTGGTCGGCTCTGGCCCGGCTGGTTTGGCGTGTGCCCAACAATTAGCACGTGTCGGACATGACGTGGTGGTATTCGAAAAAAATGATCGAATTGGTGGCCTTTTGCGGTATGGCATTCCCGACTTCAAACTTGAAAAAATGCACATCGACCGTCGCATTGAACAGATGCGCGTCGAGGGTGTGGAATTCCGCGTCAATCAGCATATCGGTGTGCAGGTGTCGGCACAAAAACTGAAAGACGAGTTCGACGCCGTGGTATTAACGGGTGGGGCTGAACAGCCTCGCGATTTGCCAGTGCCAGGACGCGAGTTGCAAGGAGTACACTTCGCGATGGAATTTCTGCCGCAGCAAAACAGGATAGTGGCGGGAGACGTGGTGCCAGATCAGATTAATGCGACTGGCAAACACGTGGTGGTGATCGGCGGTGGCGACACGGGTTCCGACTGTGTAGGCACGTCCAACCGCCAAGGCGCGGCTTCGGTGACTCAGTTTGAGGTCATGCCGCGCCCACCCGAGCAGGAAAACAAACCGCTGATCTGGCCATACTGGCCAATGAAGCTACGCACGTCCAGCTCTCATGAGGAAGGCTGTCAACGTGATTGGGCTGTGGCGACCAAGGAATTAACCGGCAAAAATGGCAAGGTCGAAAAATTGCATGCCGTGCGCGTCGAATGGAAAGACGGAAAAATGCAAGAAGTGCCTGGCAGCGAAATTGAGATGAAGGCCGATCTAGTGTTTTTGGCAATGGGCTTCGTCAGCCCTACGCAGCAAATCCTGGAAGCGTTCGGCGTTGAAAAGGATGGCCGCGGCAATGCCAGGGCTGTCACTGAAGGAGCGGGCTATTATCAGACATCGGTGGCTAAAGTGTTCGCTGCTGGCGATATGCGGCGCGGCCAGTCACTAGTAGTGTGGGCAATACGCGAAGGCCGCCAGGCGGCGCGTGCAGTGGATGAATATTTGATGGGCATTTCCAGTTTACCGCTCTAAATTGAGCAGCCCATATCAGGCGCTGAATGACGGGTTGCAATCAGCAAGCTGCGCTGACTGCACGTGATAACAGCTATTCCGGGGGCCCTGCCCGGTACTTGCAGGGTAATTGGTGCTATGGAACATATGGATTGCCTTCACCGCACTTGCGTTTGGCACCCAAAAAACCATTCCCATCTGTGGCAGATGCAGCAACAAAATAGCGCAAGCATCTCTTCACTTCAAGGTATTGATGCTTGAAGACGATATTATCTTCCCTGTTTTTGCGTTTATCTGCTTCACAAATGATGCAGACCCATCGCATGAGGTGGTTACCAATCTAGTCTCTCTGGTAAGGGGAGATTGAGAGGTCAGAGGTAAAGCTGTTTAAATTTAGTCAATATAAATTAAAAGAGAACAACATGAATTTCAAGTTAAAAAACGATACCTTCCTGCGTGCCTTGCTGCGTCAGCCGACTGACTATACCCCTGTGTGGATGATGCGCCAGGCTGGACGATATCTGCCGGAATACTGTGCTACGCGCAAGCGCGCCGGCAGTTTTCTGGATTTATGCAAAAGCCCGGACATGGCTACGGAAGTTACATTGCAACCGCTGGAGCGATTCCCTCTGGATGCTGCGATTCTATTTTCCGACATTCTCACCATACCGGATGCGATGGGTCTTGGATTGTACTTCTCCGAAGGAGAGGGGCCCAAGTTTGAGCGCCCCTTGCGCGACGAGGCTGCTATCAAAGCTTTAAGGGTGCCAGACATAAACAAAGATCTGCGTTACGTCACCGATGCCGTGTCGCAAATTCGCAAGGCGCTGAATGGTAGCGTGCCATTAATCGGTTTTTCTGGCAGCCCGTGGACGTTATCTTGTTACATGGTGGAAGGCGGTGGCAGCGACGATTATGCACGCGTGAAAACGTTGATGTACAAAGAACCCAAGCTGATGCACCACATTCTGGAAGTCACTGCACAAGCGGTAACGCAGTATCTCAATGCCCAGATTGAAGCGGGTGCGCAGACCGTGATGATTTTTGATTCCTGGGGTGGTGTGCTTTCGCATGCTGCTTACTACGAATTTTCACTGCCCTACTTGCAGCAAATTGTGCAGGGGCTGAAGCGCGAATATGACGGCGTGAAGATTCCAGTGATTGTATTTACCAAGGGTGGTGGTTTGTGGCTGGATAGCATCGCCGATATTGGCTGCGATGCGGTGGGCTTGGACTGGACCATGGATATTGGCATAGCGCGACAAAAAGTGGGCCATAAGGTTGCACTGCAAGGTAACTTGGATCCAGCCGTGCTGTTTGCCACGCCGGAAGTTATCCGTGCCGAGACGGAACGCGTGCTGGCTAGTTATGGCTATGGTAGCGGTCATGTATTTAATCTGGGGCATGGCATTTCTCAATTCACTAACCCTGACAATGCTGCGGTGTTGGTGCAGGCAGTCCATGAATTAAGTCGTAAATATCACTAAAAATGCTTGACATTACGTCTGGTTATACACAAATCGCGCCTCTATCCATTATGAGAATAATTTTTATTATACTATTAGAGCGTTAAATTTAAGTTCTTGTTTTTACTAAGTATAAATTATGCCTATGAAATGAGCGGCTGGACAAAACTGTATATGGCATTGGTAGTTAGCCTAGTTATATTGGAATTGTCCACATTGTTATCCACAGCTTATGTGGACAATAAAAAATACTCAATTAAGTCAGTCAGCTTAGCTCAGTATTATAGAAATTGGTGGAGCAAACTTTTTTAAATGGCAATTGTTCGCGTCGCGTTAGATGTGCCATTGTCAACACTATTTGACTATTCGTTAGACAGTAGTATTGCGATCGTCCCGGGAACTCGTGTATTGGTTCCATTTGGACGCAAAAAAATGGCAGGCGTAGTGATGGAATGTGGAATGGATTCTGTCCTTTCTGCGGAACGTATCAAGCCCGTTTTGCAGGTGATGGGTGATGTTCCACCCCTGTCCGATGAGCTGCTTGTTTTGCTGCGCTTCTGCAGCGACTATTACCACTATCCTCTTGGTGTTACTGTGCTGTCCGCCTTGCCGGTACGTTTGCGTGCCAGCCAGCTTGTCACGCTCAAGGAAGCGATGCAATACAGACTAAGCGTTAGCGGCCGTGCGCTCGACTTGAGCCTGCTGTCTAAACGCAAGGTGGTGCAGCACCGCATACTCGCAGCCTTGAAGTTGGATTCATTAAGTGCCGCGCAAGTGCGCGCGCTATCACCAAGCGGAGCATCTGCGCTTAAAGCATTGTCGCATGCGGGATGGGTGGAGACGTGTGCAGTGCCTGCGGCTCCCAGCTCATTTACATTCAACAATACTCATTCGTTGACCTTGGAGCAACAGCAAGCAGTGGACGCAATTACTAAAGCATCATGCTTTGGCTGCTTCCTTTTGCACGGTATCACCGGTAGCGGTAAGACCGAAATTTATGTGCATTTGATGAACCGGATATTGCAGCAGGGAGGGCAAGTATTACTGCTGGTGCCTGAAATCAATCTTACGCCTCAGCTGGAAAATTATTTTCGCAGCCGCTTGCCGGATGTTGAGCTGGTCAGCCTGCACAGTGGCTTAAGTGATGGTGAACGTATGCAGAACTGGCTGCATGCGCAGTCCGGCCGGGCGCGGATAATACTGGGTACGCGTCTGGCAGTGTTCACGCCGCTGCCACAACTGGCGCTGTTGATTGTGGATGAGGAGCATGACACTTCGTTCAAGCAGCAGGATGGCTTACGTTACTCGGCACGAGATGTGGCAATCTTTCGCGCTAGCCAGCGTGGCGTACCGATTGTATTAGGATCCGCTACCCCTTCACTGGAAAGCTATTACAACGCACAGAGCGGACGCTACCAAATGTTGCGCCTGACCCAGCGTGCGGCGGCACGGGCGCGGTTGCCGACGGTGAGCTGCATTAACACCAGCAATATAGTTATGCAACACGGCCTCAGTGAGCCGCTTCTCAAGGCACTGGCCGAGCGGCTACAGCGCGGCGAACAAAGCCTGATATTCATTAATCGGCGTGGTTATGCACCCGTGTTGATGTGTGGCGCTTGCGGCTGGCTGTCCGGTTGTTCAAATTGCGCGGGCAAGTTGGTGCTGCATCTTAAGGATCGCCGCCTGCGCTGCCACCATTGCGGCCATCAGGAGCGTGTGCCGCATGCCTGTCCGTCGTGTGGCAACACCGACCTGCAACCAGTTGGCATCGGCACGCAACGGGTGGAGAGCGCGTTGCAGGAACATTTCCCCAAGGCGCGCATCCTGCGCGTGGACCGTGACAGCACGCGCAATAAAGGAACGTGGCAAGCCATGCGTCAGCAAATTCAGGAAAACGTGGTGGACATTCTGGTCGGTACGCAAATGCTGGCAAAGGGACATGACTTCCCTAACCTGACGTTGGTGGGTGTACTTAACCCGGACAGCGCGTTATACAGTAGTGATTTTCGGGCATCGGAAAAGTTGTTTGCCCAACTCGTACAGGTAGCAGGGCGGGCTGGCCGTGCCGACAAGCTGGGCGAAGTGCTGATCCAGACCGCATTTCCTGATCATCCATTGTTCCGCGCATTGCGGGAACATGATTACGATACGTGGGCAAAAATCCTGCTGGCGGAACGCCAATCCGCCGGTTTCCCGCCATTCATGTATCAGGTGTTGCTGCGTGCTGAAGCCAAGCATGAGGCCCACATGTATACTTTCCTGCAACGAGCGCGCGAAGCTGCAGTTGAGCTCGCCATGCCAGTTGAAATTTACGGTGTGGTTCCTGCTGCCATGCCGCGTCGCGCTAACCATTTTTTAGCGCACTTGCTGGTGCAAAGCGAAGC
>CAZPUT010000078.1:0-4781 GCA_964589845.1 uncultured Candidatus Nitrotoga sp.
GGCCGGAGGTAATGCGGCGGATGGGTATAGATCCGGTTGGCGATCCCTATGCGTTGAATCTTGGATATGTTATGGCCAAGGTGGGTGATGTCAGGCGCACATCATTGCTGCATAGAGTCCTTACGCGCCCAAAAATCGCGATGAAGTACTGCCAGTTGCGCTATAACTTGTCATTCTTAGGCGTGCTGACACCAGGCTTTACCCAAGGTATCAATAATACGCTGGCAGTCTACGATCACGTGCGGGCATTGACCGGCAAGTGCACCATTGTGGATTCATCTAAACACTACATTTGGGCCGTATCACTTTATCTGGCTCAGCCGGAAAAAACGCGCGTTGTCTTGCTGGTGCGGGACGGACGTGGAGTATTTTACTCGGGTCTTAAGCGTGGGTTTGGGCGAGATTATTCTCTGCATGCATGGTACAACCATTACAAGCGCGCGTTTGAATTGCTAGACAGGCATGTGCCGGAAACACATCGCATGCTGGTGCATTACGAAGACATCGTCAAGAACACCGAGCACACGATCTCGAGAGTATGTGATTTTCTGGACATGGAGTTTGAGCCGTCCATGCTGAATTTTCATACTGTGGTTCGCCACAACGTCAACGGGAATGACATAAAACTCATATCTACATCTGAACTTCGCCTTGATGAAATCTGGAAAACAAAACTGAAGCCTGCTGATTGGGACTATTTCGAGCGGTGTGCTGGTGAATTGAATCGACGTCTAGGGTATGTTTGAGCTATATCGTCTTGCCCATATCTTGACATGAACTCTTTGATTAAAATTGCCCTGCTTGGTCCTGCGATGATCGCAGTCAGCGGTGTCACTACCCACCTCAATCAGCTATTCAACTCAGCGCTGGATGGGCGTTTTACGCTGCTACATTTTCAAGTAGGTAGTGAGGGACGTCAGGAAAATAGCCTGCAAAAAATTGTCCGTTTTGCGATCAGTCCACTTACATTTATTTTTTTTCTGTCGCGGTATCATCCGGCAATCGTGCATTTGAATACATCGCTGGAGCCAAAGAGCTATTGGCGCGACGTCGCCTTTCTGCTGATTGCCCGTACGCTTGGATACCGAACGGTTTATCAGGTGCACGGCGGAGCATTGCCTGAGGATTTTTTTTCGGGTAGCTACGTATTGACCAGTTTACTGCGATGGGTTTTGATGCGGCCCGATGTAGTAGTGTTGTTGGCCCAGGTGGAGCTAGATGCATATCGGCGCTTCGTGCCAGGACAACGACTGGAAGTGGTGCCCAATGCCATTGATGTCGGTACTTTGGTGGCCGAGCCGGTCTCGGCCAAGCCGCATGATTCTTTGCATCTGGTGTATTTAGGACGGCTGGTGGAGAACAAGGGAATTTTCGAAATTCTAGAGGCCTTAGTTGCTTTGATCGAACAGGGGCGCAATCTGCGGCTGACCATCGGCGGCAGTGGACCAGATGAGGGGCGTCTGCGGGCGCAGGTGCTCGCCTTGGGGTTAAAGGATCGGGTAGTTTTCGTCGGACCTGTTTTCGGTGATGACAAGAATCGTTTGTGGCATACAGGCCATATTTTTGCGTTTCCGACCTACCACCGAGAAGGTTTACCCTATACGCTTCTGGAAGCCATGGCAGCTGGTGCGGTGCCTATCACCACCCGTGTGGGTGCGATACCCGATGTAATGCAAGATGGAATTCATGGACTGTTGGTGGAAGCAAAAGCCCCGGTGGCTCTGGCTAGCGCCATTGCCCGACTGGATGATGACCGGCCATTGCTTGCCAACATGGCAGAGGCGGGGCGAGCGCGGGTACTGGAGCGTTACACGGTGACACGCCTGGCGGACGATTTCGTGCGCATTTACGAGTCATTGACGGTGAAAGATCGATAATGTGCGGCATTGCAGGATACGTATCAGCGCGCGTTAATGTGAATCTTGGCACGGCTTTGCGTGCCATGGCGTCGACTATCGCTCATCGTGGCCCGGATGATGAGGGATTTTTCGAGACCGTTACCCAAAGTGGCAAACATCGGGTGGGGCTAGCCCATCGACGTCTGTCTATCATAGATCTTTCCGCTGGCCACCAACCCTTGGGCAATGAAGACGGTTCGATCCAGATTGTTTTCAACGGCGAGATCTATAATTTTCAGACATTGCGAGCCGAACTCGAGAAAAACGGTCACCGCTTTGCCACCAACTCCGACACAGAAACTATCGTTCATGCTTATGAGGAATGGGGTGATGACTGCGTGGCGAGATTTCGCGGTATGTTTGCCTTCGCAATCTGGGATGCGTCGCGCCAGCGGCTGTTTTTGGGTCGCGATCGCTTCGGCAAGAAACCGCTATTCTTGATGTCATTGGGCGACAGCATCTTATTCGCCTCTGAGATCAAGGCGCTGCTTGCTTTCCCAGATGTGGCAGCGCGAGTGGATACTGCCGCCATTTGGGAATATCTGTCCTACCGCTACGTGCCCGCACCGGCCACCTTGTTCCAGGGAATTCGCAAATTGATGCCAGGTAATGTAGCCGTATGGGAGAAGGGATATTTGACCGAGCGGTGCTATTACCAGCCGCCGGATTGCCTGCCACTGCAAGCATCAGCCATCCCCGAAGATCTGGTCGGCGCCTTTCTGGATAAACTTGAAGAATCGGTAGCGATCCGCATGATCTCGGATGTGCCTTTCGGTGCGTTTCTGTCGGGGGGTATCGACTCTTCCGCCTTGGTAGGCTTGATGTCGCGCCATTCATCTCAGCCGGTGAAGACCTTTTCGGTAGGCTTTTCCGATTCAGCTTACAGCGAGTTGAGATATGCCAGAACCATCGCCGAACAGTTTAAAGCTGACCACCACGAACTGACAGTATCGCAAGATGACCTGATGCAACATTTGCCTGCTTTGGTGCGTTTTCGCGATGCGCCGGTGGCCGAGCCCTCGGATATCCCTATCTATCTGCTGGCGAAAGAAGCGCGCCGGACGGTGAAGATGGTGCTTACCGGAGAGGGTGCGGATGAGTTTCTGGGCGGCTACCCCAAACACGTATTTGAGCGCTATGCCCGGCTCTATCAGACATTACCGGGCTTGGTTCGTCACGGACTCGTAGAACCGTTGATCGGCGCCCTGCCATACCGGTTTCGGCGGGCCAAGACGGCCATCGTCAATCTGGGGCTGGAACGCTTTGAGGAGCGTATGCCACGTTGGTTCGGCGCGTTGTCTGAACGGGAACGTGATGCCTTGGTAGTCTTGCGGCCCACGACTAATGTGACAGACGGCGTGCAATTTGACACGTTGACCGACAATTCGTCGTTGCGGCGCATACTCTATTTTGACCAGACTAGTTGGCTACCTGACAATCTGTTAGAGCGCGGTGACCGCATGACCATGGCCGCATCTTTGGAAGCACGTATGCCGTTTATGGATCACGAACTGGCGGAATTGGTGTCCAGTCTACCCGATGAATATCGAGTGCGGGGCAGAACGACGAAATGGATTCTACGTGAAGCTATGAAACGCTTGCTACCTGCTGAAATTCTGGAACGGCCCAAGGTTGGTTTTCGGGTGCCGGTGAACGAATGGTTTCGCGGCGGGATGCGGGATTACCTCCACGATCACCTGACTGGCACCGATTCCAGAACCGCTGTCTACTATAACAAGCCTGCCTTGTTGCGGTTGCTCGACGAACATGCCAAGGGGCGGCAAAACCACGAGAAACTCCTGTGGAGCCTGCTTAACCTTGAGATCTGGCACAAGGAATATCTATGAGTGAGGCGAAGAGGAGGCTGCTGGAAAATGCACAAATGGAAAACTTCTTCACGCCTTGGAGTCGTCCATCAAGCTTTTTTACATCGTTTGTCGCCCACTAAATTTGACTTGCTCACTATCCACCCAGTAGGAATAACCTACTCTGTAGCTGTTTTTTCTAGTGCACTCGTCCCATGTGAATAAGTATTCATGACCCATGACAACCTCCAACCCAAGTACTAGCATTCATCGAGGTAATAACGAAATAGCATCGTTCAGCAGCACTTGAAATGGTTCCTTCAAATAGGTGAATTATCCACGGTTTTGACTTGATCGAACTAACCTGCTAGGTTAGTAATTGATTAAGCTTAGTCAGTTCTTGCAATGGCAATTACAGAGAGTTACCAACCCACGGGGTACTAGGTTAGCTGGATCTCCTGTGTTAATCCATACGTAGAGAGTCTACCTTACCCACTTATTCCTTCCGACAACGAGCACAAAAATATTCGTTAACCCCTTCTCATTGACAAGAGAATTTTCTACAGGAGCATCCATGAAAACTATAACTAGCCTACAGGTTACTTTCTCTAGCCTAATTATTACATTTTGCATGATCGCGTTTGGTGGTAACGTTGCGGCACAAACCTTGCCTAGCGCTACGGAACTCCTGTCGCGTGCCAGCGCGAAGTTGTATCCCAGAACCGTCGATGTGGCCGCCCTTAAATCAGGGATAGATTACGATGGACGCTGGACCATCGCGCAAAACAGAGTAAATCTACAGTACACGGATATTCTCCCAACTGATCCGGTAACAGGCACATCGCCATCGGTATTACAGAATATCACTCAACAGGAGCAAGATAAAACTTTGCTTGCCGCAGCAGTGTGGCTAAGAACCGGAAATCCTACTGCGGCTTCCGAGGCTAAGCGTCGCGCCTTAAACCTTGCTTCATGGTCGCCGACTGGAATGACGGGCTTTCCTTCAATAAACGACCAGGCTGGCCGTTCCGTGATTGTAGCGCTTGCGATCGCTTACGACTGGCTATATGGACAATGG
>CAZPUT010000079.1:0-4544 GCA_964589845.1 uncultured Candidatus Nitrotoga sp.
ATGCGGCTTAAGTGCGGCAAGCGGCGAATGGGGGAAAGTGATTGCGGATAGTCCATCGGCCTACACCTCGTTTAAACTGGCGCTACAATTAGCTAATCGCTCCGGTGCGGTGAGTGAAGCAAAGTTGATGGATTTTCGTGAGCTGGCGCGAATGATTGCAGCTCAATTGCATGCCGCTGTGGTACTGCCGGATGTGGCAGAAACTGCTGCACGTGCGCTGGAGCTGGATAAATTCTGCGCAGCTGTAGATCTGATTATCGGCCTTAATATTTTGCCCAGCGATAAACACATATTGTCTGGCAACGATATTGCGCGAGTGGCTGAGCAGTACGGGTTACGTTTACAAGCGGATGGTACGTTCCACTTAAATGATACGCACGGACATACTCTGTTCAGCCTGTGCAATGAAGACAACACCCCATTTCAACACCATACTTTAGATCAATTGCATGTGGATGGCCTGACTTTGTTGCTGGATGTGCCACGTGTGGAGCAGCCCTCACTAGGCTTTGACCAAATGGTGACTTTGGCACGACAGCTGGCTAAGGAACTGCATGCAACCATAGTGGACGCGCACCATGTGGCATTAAGCGAAGGGAGTATTACGCTAATCCGTGAGCGGATTGCTGCTGTTGAGGCTGAAATGCGAGCAGGCCACATTGTTGCTGGCAGCGCCCAGGCGCGCAGGCTGTTTTCCTAGATTTTCTTTCAGATTAGGTTCCATTGATGAGTGAGTCGGTGTCGCAGCGTATCGCGTATTTGCGTGGGGAAATCGAGCGACATAATTACCAATATCATACATTGGACGCTCCACTGATTACCGACGCGGAATTCGACGCAATGTTCCGTGAACTGCAAGCTCTCGAAATGCAATATCCCTCACTCGCTACGCCGGACTCGCCTACTCAGCGAGTTGGCGCTACGCCGCGGCTATCTTTTACCCAAGTAGTACATCGTTCGCCGATGCTTTCGCTTAACAACGCCTTTAATGACGAGGAGGTACGGGCATTTGACATTCGTACCAGCGAGACATTGGGCGTGACCGAAGTAGAGTATTCAGTTGAACCTAAATTTGATGGCCTGGCTGTCACGCTCACCTATCGCGATGGAATATTTGTGCAGGGCGCGACGCGCGGCGATGGCGAGGTTGGAGAAGATGTGACGCAAAACCTGCGCACCGTAAGGAATCTTCCATTGCGATTGGATTCAGGACGATTAGCCAAGCCCATTCCGCTTATAGAGATACGCGGCGAGGTGCTGATGTTCAAGGTTGATTTTATCTCGCTGAATCGCCAGCAAGCAGACAAGGGCGACAAGCTGTTCGCCAATCCACGCAATGCTGCGGCTGGTTCGTTGCGCCAGCTCAATTCGCGGATTACATCCAGTCGTCACCTGAGTTTTTTAGCCTATGGAGCAGGCGCGGTTGAAGGATTCATATTGCCTGACACGCATGCCGAGCAGCTGGAGTGTTTGCAAAAGTTGTCTCTGCCGGTGCCACAGGAACGTCGTGTAGTGCACGGACTCGATGGATTACTTGCTTACTATCGCGAAATTGGGGAACTTCGCAACAAGCTTCCCTATGAAATTGACGGTGTCGTATACAAAGTCAATAACATCTCACAACAAACCAGGCTGGGCTATGTGTCGCGGGCACCGCGCTTTGCTCTTGCGCACAAGTTTCCGGCAGAAGAAGCATTGACCACCGTGCTGGATATTGAGGTGCAGGTAGGCCGTACCGGCGCATTGACGCCAGTAGCGCGCCTGGCACCAGTATTTGTCGGTGGTGTAACGGTGACCAATGCCACGCTGCACAACGAAGAAGAATTGCGTCGCAAGGATATCCGCATCGGCGATACCGTAAGTGTCCGGCGTGCCGGCGATGTCATTCCAGAAGTGGCACGTATCGTACGTGAACGGCGTCCAGTAGATGCGCGCGAATTCAATATGCCGCGGACCTGTCCAGTATGTGGCGCACACGTTACCAAACAGCCGGACGAGGCAATATGGCGCTGTAGTGGCGGATTGTTTTGCCCGGCACAACGCAAGCAGGCGCTGCTACATTTCGCCAGTCGTCGTGCCCTGGATATAGAGGGGCTTGGCGAGAAGCTGGTTGACCACCTGGTGGATCAGCAACGGGTGCATACGCCTGCCGATTTATATAAACTGAATTTGCGGGCACTGGCACAACTGGATCGTATGGGCGAAAAGTCCGCCCAAAATTTACTGGATGCTATAGAACACAGCAAGCAAACCACCCTCGCGCGGTTCATCTACGCGCTTGGTATTCGCAATGTGGGCGAGGCGACGGCGAAAGAACTGGCGCGTTATTTTGCGACGCTGGATAATTTCATGATGGCTGACGAAACACGTCTGCAACTGGTACCGGATATCGGGCCTGTTGTTGCGCAAAGCATTACAACGTTTTTTGCCGAGCCGCATAATATTGAGGTGATCGCCCAATTACGTGCTGCTGGCGTGCAGTGGCCGGAGCAGGCCGAAAATGCAGTGCAGTTATTGCCTTTGAACGCTAAAATATTCGTATTAACCGGTACCCTTACCAGCATGAATCGCGACGAGGCAAAATCCAGGCTGGAAAAACTCGGCGCGCGCGTGACTGGCAGCGTGTCGCATAAAACCGATTATGTGGTGGCTGGTGCCGAGGCGGGTACCAAGCTCAGCAAAGCACAGGAACTAAATATTAATGTGCTGGATGAACAACAATTTTTGCAACTATTAAATAATAACGAAATGTCATTAGTCTCTGGCTAAAATGTAATTGTTTTTTTGAAAATCTTTAACCGGAAAGTTATGGAGAAATATTATGACTAAAATTACTAAAGCTGTCTTTCCGGTAGCTGGATTGGGCAGCCGTTTTCTGCCCGCCACCAAGGCCAGTCCCAAGGAAATGATGCCGGTAGTCGACAAACCGTTAATCCAATATGCAGTGGAAGAGGCGGTGGCAGCTGGTATTACTGACATGGTGTTCATCACTGGCCGCAACAAACGCGCTATTGAGGACCATTTCGACACGGCTTATGAGATTGAGGCTGAACTTTTCGCGCGCGGCAAGAGCGAGCTGTTACGTGCAGTTCAAGAAGTCATCCCCAAGCATGTGAATTGCATCTACATCCGCCAGTCAGAAACGCTTGGGCTCGGTCATGCAGTACTGTGCGCGCAGCCGGTGGTGCACAACGAACCGTTTGCGGTGATTTTGGCCGATGACTTGATCGCCGGGGAAATATCAGTCATTAAACAGATGACAGACGTATACCAGCGCTATCAATGTTCCGTGCTCGGTGTGGAAGACGTACCTCGTTCACAGACGGGGCACTATGGCATAGTCAGTAGTAGCAATCTGGAACAGAATTTGGAGCAGGTACATGCCATTGTTGAAAAGCCCAGTCCGTCAGATGCGCCTTCCACTCTAGCGGTGGTGGGGCGCTATGTATTGACGCCGCGTATCTTTCATCACCTGGCGAAGTTACAGGCGGGCGCGGGCGGCGAAATTCAGCTAACTGATGGGATTTCAGCGTTGATTAAGGAAGAAAAAGTGCTGGCATACCGGTTTAACGGTATTCGTTATGATTGCGGCTCTAAGCTTGGCTATCTCAAGGCAACTGTGGCATTCGGCCTTAAGCATCCTGAACTGAGTGAAGAGTTTGCCGCTTATTTGGCAACGATCAAATAATGCTTTCTAATCAGCAGGCGAGAGATATCATGAATCAAGCCGAGTTGATTATTTCAGCTGAAGAAGTGCAGGCGGCCGTAATGAGCGTCGCACGGGAAATCAATGCTGTATTGACTGACGCACATCCATTATTGCTATCCGTGATGGGCGGTGCTGTGGTGTTTACCGGGCAGTTGCTGCCGCAGCTTACTTTTCCGCTCGATTTTGATTATGTGCATGTATCGCGCTATGGCAGTAACCAGCAGAGCGGAACCTTGCACTGGAAAGTTGAACCGCGCGAAAATGTAATCGGCCGCGTGGTGTTGGTGGTGGATGACATTCTCGACGAGGGTGAGACGCTGGCCGCAGTTAAGCAGCGCGTGCTGGATTTAGGTGCCGCCAAGTTTTACAGTGCGGTGTTTGCTGACAAACAGATTGGAAAGGTTAAGCCGATACGTGCCGACTTTGTCGGGGTAGAATTGCCAGACCGTTTTGTATTTGGCTTCGGCATGGACATACATGGCGCGTGGCGTAATCTACCTGCGATATATGCAACGAGGGAAAAAAAGAATCAGATATGTTAATGTGATACATTCTATTTATAATATTATGCATTGATTTAATTTATTATATATGAATATTTTAATTTTACTCTCTGAATTGCATAATTTCCGGTGACGTGGGAATAATGATTAGTAGGTTTTTCCAAAAGGTAATAATAAATGTTAGCGATTATTGGTGGCACGGGGCTGACGCAACTGATCACCGTGACAGAAAATTTTGTAGTGCATGACCTGAACGTTGGTCTAAACCTTGACCATCCGTATCGCGGCGACCTGTACATCACGCTGAAGTCGCCGATGGGGGTGGAGGCGAC
>CAZPUT010000080.1:0-4498 GCA_964589845.1 uncultured Candidatus Nitrotoga sp.
ATCGGTCTCCAAAACCGAGGGTTGGGGGTTCGAAACCCTCCTGGCCTGCCAGTTAAATCATCAAAAAAGACGGACAGATTGCGCATGGCGGATAAAATTAAATTGATTGTCGCGTTCCTGTTCGTTGCGGCAGGCATTGCGGGGTTTTATGCTTTGCACGAAAGCGCTGCGGTGGTGAAGCTTGCAGCAATATTGCTTGGGTTCTTGTTGGCTGCTGCTGTAGTTTGGACGACCGAACCGGGCAAGCGCCTATTTTTGTTTGGTACAGAATCTGTAGCTGAAGCCAAGCGCGTAGTATGGCCTTCACGCAAAGAAACGGTGCAGACCACAGGGGTGGTGCTACTTTTTGCAGTTGTAATGGCGCTGTTTTTGTGGGCAGTTGATGCTAGCTTGTTGTTAGTGGTTAATAAATTAATGGGGCGTGAATAATGTCCAAGCGTTGGTATGTGGTTCATACGTATTCTCAGTTTGAAAAATACGTGCAGCGTGTTTTGCCGGAACGAATTCAGCGTGCGGGTTTGGAAGATCGGTTCGGTCAGATTTTGGTGCCGGTAGAAGAGGTTGTGGAGCTGAAATTAGGCCAGAAGAGCATTAGCGAGCGTAAGTTTTTCCCGGGCTATGTGCTGGTTGAGATGGAAATGACCGACGAAAGCTGGCATCTCGTTAAAAGTACACCCAAGGTTACAGGGTTTTTGGGTGGTTCAGCAATGAAGCCTACCCCCATTAGCGAAAAAGAAGTGCAAAATATAATGCATCAGATGCAGGCCGGGGTGGAAAAGCCGAGACCCAAGGTGCTATTTGAAGTGGGTGAAGCGGTACGTGTAAAGGACGGTCCGTTTACTGACTTCCACGGAATGGTGGAAAATGTCAATTATGATAAGAACAAGTTGCGGGTGGCGGTGACTATTTTTGGCCGTTCAACACCTGTGGAGCTGGATTTCGGTCAAGTCGAGAAAGCTTAGGGCGGAGGGTTAAGGATGAACGGAGAAGAGAAAGCCGATTGCGGGCACGCTTCTCCTGTTCTTCTTTCTCCTTTCTGTATTAATCGGGGAGAACGTAATAGCGTTCGCTTGAACCCATAGGGAGAGTATTATGGCAAAGAAAATTATAGGCTTTATTAAGTTGCAAGTTCCTGCCGGTAAGGCAAATCCTAGTCCTCCTATCGGTCCGGCGCTTGGTCAGCGTGGACTGAATATCATGGAGTTTTGCAAGGCTTTTAATGCACAGACCCAAGGCGTGGAGCCGGGTTTGCCAATCCCGGTGGTAATTACAGCTTTTGCGGACAAGAGCTTCACTTTCATTATGAAGACTCCGCCTGCGACCATTTTAATTAAGAAGGCGGCTGGTTTGCAGAAGGGTAGCCCCAGACCACTTACGGAAAAGGTTGGTAAATTAACCCGTAAGCAGGCAGAAGAAATTGCAACAACCAAGATGCCCGATCTGACCGCTACCGACATGGATGCGGCGGTACGCACTATAGCCGGTAGCGCGCGCAGTATGGGTATTGTTGTGGAGGGCGTATAACATGGCACATATTTCTAAACGTTATAAGGCGTTGATCGCCAAAGTTGACCGTAACAAGCTGTACGCTATAAATGACGCGCTGAATTTAGTAAAAGAAACGGCTAAGGCCAAGTTCGATGAGTCTATCGACATCGCAATCAATTTGGGCATAGATGCACGCAAGTCCGATCAATTAGTGCGTGGTGCCGTGGTGTTACCCAAGGGAACTGGCAAGACTGTGCGCATTGCTGTGTTCGCTCAAGGTGCCAAGGCTGAGGAAGCCAAGGCTGCTGGTGCGGATGTCGTAGGTTTCGAAGACTTGGCGGAAAGCATCAAGGCCGGGAATATGGATTTTGATGTGGTGATAGCTTCGCCTGATGCTATGCGCATCGTTGGTCAATTAGGCCAGATTCTTGGTCCGCGTGGCTTGATGCCTAACCCTAAAGTGGGTACGGTATCAATTGATGTGGCTGGCGCCGTGAGGAATGCCAAGGCTGGTCAGGTGCAGTACCGCACCGACAAGAATGGAGTTGTGCAATGTACCATTGGACGTGCTTCATTCACACCGGAAGCGCTACGAGAAAATCTGTTGGCGCTGGTCGATGCCTTAAACAAGGCTAGGCCAGCTGCTGCCAAGGGTGTATACCTAAAGAAGGTGTCTGTCTCCAGTACCATGGGTGTGGGTATTCGCATTGAACAGGCCAGTTTGGCAGGATAATTTATCTTGCTCTTTTCTCATAAGATATGAAAAGTGGTGGCTGTTTTTTTTTGTGGCAATTGAATTGATAGCTGGGAAGTAATGTAATAGAAATTGTGCGGCATGATTGGTTAGTCATGCCGTTTACAGGCTTTGAACTGCTGACTTATTGGCAGATTGTCAAAGACCGTAGGTACCCAATAGGGTTTAATTAAGATGCACTGCATGGCGGAAGCAATATCAAGATTTCTGCTCTCAGTTCTCTAACGCCTACGCAGATGGCGTGCCCACGAGCAGGAGTAATTATTATTGCCCCAGCTTAAGGACGCGGTTGTTAATGATGGATCGCTGAGCTTTGGTTTGGTGTTCCAGTTGAAGATGGAGAAAGATTTGAGTCTTAATCTGCAAGAAAAGCAAGCAATAGTAGCTGAAGTTAACGAACAGGTAGCGCAGGCCCAGACTATTGTTTTGGCTGAGTACCGTGGCATAGTAGTCAGCGACATTACTAGGTTGCGTGCCACTGCACGTAAGTCTGGGGTGTACTTTCGCGTGTTAAAAAACACTTTGGCACGCCGTGCTGTACAGGGCACTCCGTTTGAGGCGTTGGCGGAAAAAATGGTTGGGCCGCTAATCTACAGCATCAGTGCTGATCCTGTTGCGGCGGCAAAAATAGTGCATGAATTTGCCAAGACGAATGGCAAGTTGGTAATCAAGGCAGGTGCAATGGTTGGCTCTTTGATGTCTGCGGAGCAGGTCACTGTGCTGGCTGCTATCCCGAGCCGGAATGAGTTGATTGCACGTTTGATGGCGACTATGAATGCTGCAACCAGCACTTTTGTGCGTGGTCTGGCTGCTATCCGCGATAAGAAGGAAGCCGAAACGGCTGCCGCTTAACGCTCATACCGAACTTTTTGAATTAACATTAGGAGAGCAATATGGCTGTTAATAAGGCTGACATTCTGGACGCAATTGCACAAATGACCGTGTTGGAGTTGTCTGCACTGATCAAGGAAATGGAAGAAAAATTTGGCGTGTCCGCGGCCGCTGTGGCAGTTGCTGCGCCAGCGGCCGCTGATGCTGGCGCTGCGGCTGAGCAAACTGAATTTAGCGTGATATTAAGTTCTGCCGGTGCTAGCAAGGTGAACGTGATTAAAGTGGTTCGCGTAATTACCGGCCTTGGGCTGAAAGAAGCTAAAGATTTGGTGGACGGCGCACCGAAGGCAGTGAAAGAGGGTGTGAATAAAGCTGACGCTGACGCTATCCTGAAACAATTGATCGAGGCTGGCGCAACCGCTGAAATCAAGTAATTATTGTACGCGTCAAAAGGCTGACGGATGCCCGCCAGCCTTTTGACATTTTAAGAAGATAACGCACAGCAAGCTATAAAACGTTTTTTGTTCATTGTCTTTTCCTTCGGTCGTGGAGATATCATGAGTTATTCTTTTACTGAAAAAAAACGTATTCGTAAAAGTTTTGCGAAACGTATCGGCGCTTTGCCGATACCATTTTTGCTGTCCACACAACTGGAATCTTACAGTGCTTTTCTTCAGGCTAATAAGTTGCCTGAGCAGCGCATCAACGATGGTTTGCAGGCAGCATTTCATTCTATTTTTCCGATTGAGAGCCATAATAAATATGCGCGCCTTGACTTCGTTAGCTACAACTTGGGTATGCCGCCCTTCGATGTGAAGGAGTGCCAGCAACGTGGCCTGACTTATGCTTCCCCAATACGTGCTCGTGTGCGCTTGACCTTATTCGATAAGGAGGTATCCAAGCCGACCGTCGTGAAAGAGGTGAAAGAGCAGGAAGTATACATGGGCGAAATACCGCTTATGACCAATACTGGTTCATTCGTCATAAATGGCACCGAGCGCGTTATCGTATCTCAATTGCATCGTTCGCCAGGCGTGTTCTTTGAGCACGACCGTGGTAAGACGCATAGCTCCGGTAAGTTGCTATTTTCTGCGCGCATTATTCCTTATCGCGGCTCATGGTTGGACTTTGAGTTCGATGCAAAGGATTATGTCTATTTCCGTATAGATCGTCGCCGTAAAATGCCGGTTACTATTCTATTGAAATCACTTGGTTATACGCCAGAACAGATACTCGCGGCGTTTTTTGAGTTCGATACTTTTCACCTTGGTAAAAAAGGCATCCAGTTTGAGGTGGTGCCAGAACGGCTACGTGGTGAAGTGGCACGCTTTGATATCTTGGACAAAAGTGGCAAGGTGATCGTGGCCGGCACTTTTCAACTGGCTTCAGATTTGAACCGCACGGGAATTGCGCGGTTGAATTCCG
>CAZPUT010000081.1:0-4218 GCA_964589845.1 uncultured Candidatus Nitrotoga sp.
AGCCCCCTGGACACGCAGCTTGAGCTCCTCGATATCAAAAGGCTTGGTAATGTAATCATCTGCGCCAAGTTCCAGCCCTTGTAACCGGTCACTACGCTCATCCTTCTGGGTAAGAAAAATGACCGGGATATGGCTGGTACGCGTATTTGTGCGCAAATTCCGACAGACTTCATAGCCGTCAATATCCGGGAGCATAATGTCGAGCACAATGAGGTGCGGTAATACATGGCGCGTCTTTTCAAGCGCATCAGAACCACGCAAGGCTACGTCCGCTTCATAGCCAAGGCCGCTGAAATAAATTTTCAGCATATTTGAGATGTCGATGTCATCTTCGACAATCAGCAGACGGGCTTTTCCCATAACGAGCCTCCCATCATGATGAGTGCGCAACCCGACGGGCAGATAAGGCTTTGCGGGCATTATCGCGCACTATTTCGATTTGTACAGGTGTTACCGCACGCTCAAAGGAACGAAATCCACTCAAGCAAAACCCGTGTTTGGTTGCAATTGCGGCAATTTCTTCCACGCGCGCGCGGGTGATATCCTTACCAAGTGTATAATCTTCCAATCGGCCTTCGAGTGCCAGAGCCATTGTCTCAGCCATACAAGCATAGGCCTTGCCAGGCGGAAAACCGAAATTAAAGTGGAAATCAACGGGGCCAGGCACGTCCACCATACCGCCGTCAATTACTAATATATCATCTCGCGCCGTCGCAACCATTACAGATACGTCACGAGGGCGAGCCACGTCACACACGACCGCTCCAGGCCGAAGATGCTCCGGATGAATAATATCATGGACAGCGCTTGTAACTGTCAGGATAAGTTGCGCTTCCCGAAGCACATCCATCTTCGTGCTGGTATACAACCTTGCGCGCGCCTTGCTTTGTAAGCGCTCACGTAGAGATTCCAAAGCATCCGCGCGGCGTCCTATTAAGTATAACTCAGCTACGTCATCTGCGAGGAGCTCTGCGCAGACCTTTCCTATTGCGCCAGTTGCCCCCACCACCGCCGCAGTAGAAGATTCCAGATGAATATCCATAATTCGGGCCGCCTGACGCATCGCTTCAACAGCAACAGCGACTGTATACGAATCCCCGGTCGTTACCGGTACAGACAAGGCTTTGGCGATGGTTACTCCGGCATCACCGACTACCGAAGTAAAAGCTCCCAATCCCAAAATATTCGCACCCAAGCGTTCGGCCATCCGCCCCGTCTGAATAATCTTGTTATAAACGATTCGCTCTGGAAGTTCCAACATTCGCTTTGGTGTGAATGGACAGGCGATAAACCAGCCTTTTATCTCTTTTCCGGTCGAGGCCGAGGTAATTCCAGTAATCTCAGAGATGTATACGGGGGGAAAAAAGGTAGAGAAAAAGTTTATTTGTCCTTCTGTGAGTATTTTTCCTAAAAATGGGAACTTGCGGCTGACATCGCGTTTGGGGTCTATGGGATGAATGATAAATGCGAATGTATCCATTACTTACCAGGATTCCAAATCCTTCTCGCCGCGGCGGGGATATAAATGCTTATGCAGATGCGAATTTCGCATTTTGTGATGGTCGCTGTCCTCGTATTTAAGGTCTTTATCGATGACACGCCGTTCCTTTGATGCCGCCACCACCACGTCTGATTCGATTGTGCGGGCGGGATAGACAATCATCCCTGCCCCAATACGGCAGTTATGACCTACACAACTTCCCAGCACGGGGCGATTTGAAGGTTTCAGGTCTCCACGTCCATCCAAAGCCTTAATGGGCGCAGGGATTAAATTATAATCGGTAAATGTTGAACCCGCACCGATAAATGTGTTACGTCCCACTACGCACATCTGCAAACAAGTATTCTGCGCGACCATGGAGTTGTCCATAATGGTGGTCATAAATAGTGCGGCCCGAAAAGGCAGAAACGTTCCATCGCCAACAACAGATAACATGAGCTGAACATCTTGAGAAACGTTTACGTTATTACCGATAATACAATTTTCAATCACAGCACCTGCGCCAACAGTAACATTATCGCCAATCGTCGTCGGACCATGAATAACAGCATGAGGGTCAATAATACAGTTTTTGCCGATTTTTACCAATTCGGAGCATTCCAAAATTTGGCGACCTTCATAAACGGCAGTACCCAGGATTTTAAGTTTATAAGCCAAATCATTATTCTGGCGATTCTCAAACCGATTACCTCGCTTGAATAAGCCAAAAACTATATCTGCAATAAAAATATGCGCCCAACAATCTATTGCCATCATGGCGCGCATTGGAATCTGAAATACCAAGTCACCGCGTTCACCCGCCATATACGTGGGAACATGGTAATAGCCAACCTCTCTGGATTGCATGTCTATCACCAGGGGGTCAACATCCGCCTCTGGCCCGTCGGGGTAATACCACAAATCGGCCAAATACAAAGGACCGGCAGGGGTGTAGGATATAGAAAGGGGCAGGGCATGTTCGCGGAAGGCTGGCTCATCTTGCGCAAAAGCCGCCCGGACGGGTCGTCCGCGCTTTGTTGCTTGGCGAATGAATTCATCAATATACAAATCGTCAAAAAACAGGTTATCTCGATAGACCAGCATCGGCTCGCGTGAGACTGGCAAACGCGCGTTGGCAGGAATTTCCAACTCGCGGGTAACGTAGGGAGCAAGCAAATTGCGCTGCCACAGCCAAAGCGGAACATTCTGGATACGCAGGTCGCGAGCCGGTTCATTAAAAGGGGTAATCGGGCGTGGAGCTTGGAGAATTATCTTAAGCATGGGTCAACCCATCGGATTTTTTTCAATCGAAATGGTGCAAAGCGCGTCACCGGATGCAATACAATGTGTCTCTTCAACGTTAAAATACTTTCCTCCGCTTACCCAATAGAGCGATTCCTGTAATACGCCCACGGCCATGTGGCAGCAGGGCGTTTCGGTATGCCGCTCCCAGCACAAGGGACAGCGTTCGATGTGCCAAAGTAAACGGTCTCCATCATCTTCCAAACGTACACGTTGATCACTATGTTTATTAAAAATATCGGCAAACGAATTTGCACCCATTTTTATCTTGGACTGTAGCGGGAGCAGCCGGAATGTGAGGTCCGTCAGGCCAAGCATAGGCCCAAATTCGCGCAAACCATATTGAAAACATGCGCGGCCAACCCGCAGCGCTACTCCCCGCCCGCCACGAGGACCATACATATCTTCCAAAGCACCTTGCAAACGGCTGATAGTTTGGAAAGGAAACTCCAGATTCTGATTATAGGGTGGATAATTTCCGATTAAATCAGACAGGGATGCCAGGTTGAGAATTGCATTTACCCCATTGCAACTTACAATCTCTTCCAGTGCCAATAAAATAATTCTCCCCATATGATTCGGATAGAAATAAACCGGAGCGGGAACATCCATCACTTTGGGGTCTCTTCTTCGTCAAGGAATAATTTGACTTTCTCCATAAAGTCAGATGTGTCTAACATGACAAAATGCTGAGCTTTTTCATAGCGCAACACATGCGTATGCGGAACGCCTTGTTGCAATGGTTGCCATTGTTTGGGATGCACAATATTATCTCGATCACCGTAGATGCCCATGACCGGAATTTTGATCTGGGAAAGCATCGGACGCAAGTCGGTGCGGCGTAAGGATGCAATACTGCGCAAGAACGACTCGACTGTGGTACTGGATAAATCCCGGTCCATCATGGCGGAGAAGCGCGGATCACTGCAAATAAATGGCGCAGCTATTTTCATCCCACCCCGAAAAGCCCACATATTTCTAAAAAGCATAAAAGCGATAAACCGATAGCCAGCCAACTTGAGCGGCACCGCCAATGACGAACCTACTATAGGGGAACCAACCACAACCACTTTGCTTACCCGCTGCGGGTATTGAATGGCCAAAGAAAGACTGACCGTTCCACCCATGCTGTGTCCAACCAGCGGGGCGCGGGCAATACCGAGACGATCCATAAATTGGTCAACAAGGGTGACGAAATCCTGAACAGCGTAGGTTTCACGCTTCTTACCTGATTCGCCAAACCCCCAAAAATCCAGCGCATAGGTACGATAATAACGACCTAAATAGGTCATGGTCTCTTGCCACAAACCCCACGAACCTAACCATCCATGCAGCAAAATGACCGGACGGCCGCGTCCATAGACTTCATAGTGCATAATACCTTGATCGGTAGTAATAGAGGACACGGCATCTTTCGCTTCAAATAACTATTTAGT
>CAZPUT010000082.1:0-4116 GCA_964589845.1 uncultured Candidatus Nitrotoga sp.
TGGGCAAGAGTTGTATATCTGGTTCAGTGCAAGTACCCAAGCTGTTCGAACTGGAGAGTTTTGCCCAAGTACACCATTTAGTAAGTACCGTCACCGGTCAGCTTGCGCCGGGGCGTGACGCGCTGGCGCTGTTACGCGATTGTTTTCCCGGTGGCTCTGTAACTGGCGCACCTAAACAACGCGTCATGCAAATCATCGAACAATTGGAGCCGCATCGACGTGGGGTATATTGCGGTGCGATTGGTTATATCGGCTTCGATGGCAACATGGATAGCAACATCACTATCCGTACTTTGGTATTCGCCGATGGCGAAATCCGCTTTTGGGCTGGCGGCGGCATCGTAGCGGATTCAAACGCAGATGCAGAATATCAAGAGACGTTAGACAAAGCGGCAGCAATGCTGAAGGTCTTGCAACAGTATGGCGGAGAATATGGGCGAGAAGAGTAACGCTCAGCAATTTACTTTTATGCTCAAGCGCCATTAGTAACAATGGTCGAATAACACGATAAAAGCAGTGAGCTGCACCTGTTGGATTTATTCATCGGGGAAGTTTCGGGTAGAATGCGCGCTTCAAATTCAAACTTGTTAAAGGCGTCGCCATGTACAAAATCGCACCTAGCATTCTCTCCGCCAATTTCGCCAAGCTCGGTGAAGAAGTCATCAATGTCATCGCCTCTGGCGCGGACATAATCCACTTCGACGTGATGGACAATCATTACGTACCTAACCTGACCATTGGTCCGCTGGTGTGTTCTGCCATTCGTCCGATTACCCAGGCAGTAATCGACGTACACCTGATGGTCAAGCCGGTGGACCGTATCATCCCGGATTTCGCCAAAGCCGGCGCCAATATTATCTCCTTTCACCCGGAAGCGTCCGAGCACATCGACCGGACTCTCAGCTTGATCAAGGAAAACGGTTGTAAGGCCGGGCTGGTATTCAATCCCGGCACACCCTTGAGCTATCTCGACCATGTCATGGACAAAGTCGACCTGATTCTGATTATGTCAGTGAACCCCGGCTTCGGCGGCCAGAAATTCATCCCCGACGCGCTGAACAAGCTACGCACTGCGCGCCAAAAGATTAATGACAGCGGGCGCGACATCATGCTGGAAATCGACGGCGGCGTGAACACCAGCAACATAGCGGAAATTGCTGCTGCGGGTTGCGATACCTTCGTAGCCGGCTCCGCTGTGTATGGTGCAGGCAAGGACACTGACCCGCACCGCTATGATTCCATTATTGCTGCGCTGCGTGCCGAACTGGCCAAAGTGGGCAAGTAATGTTGCAAGCGCGTTTTCCGCTAAGTATCTCCGCCATCCTCATAGATCTGGATGGCACATTGCTCCACACTGCACCGGAACTGGTGGCCTCTGCTAATTGCATGTTGCGCGACCTGGGCCGTCCTGCCGTGTCGCAAGACTTGCTGACCAGCTACATTGGCAATGGGGTTAGTTGGCTGGTGAAACGCGCGCTGACCGGTGACATGCATGCCGAGCCGAATGAAAATCTATATGAACAGGCGCTGCCGATTTTCGAGCAGCACTACAATGAGTTGCTGTTGCAGAGCAAACCGTTTGAGGGAGTGATTGCCGGGCTGGACGCCATGCAAGCGGCGGGTTTTCGCCTGGGCTGCATTACCAACAAGGTAAAACGCTACACTGAGCCTTTGCTTGAGGGTTTAGGACTCGCACATTATTTCGAGATCGTGCTGTCCGGCGACAGCCTGCCGGAAAAAAAGCCACACCCGCTGCCGTTACTGCATGCCGCGAAGTTTTTCGGCGTTCCAGTGGAGCAAGTGCTGCTGATCGGCGATTCACTTAATGACTCGGTTGCGGCACGCGCGGCTGGTTGTCCAATAGTTTGCGTGCCCTACGGTTACAATCACGGCGAGCCGGTGGATACATTGGATCTGGATGCTGTGATTGATACGCTGCCAGATGTGATAAAGCTGATTCAAAAAGCATGACCTGATGCGATACTGTTCTGTTAAAGAAATTCCGTTCGCCCAGAGCTTGTCGAAGGGCTCTGGGCGAACGGCTGGTGGTTCGACAAGCTCACCACGAACGGTTAAGCGAACAGCATGACCTGATGACACACGAAAATTTCAAAACCTGGAGAGAAACTACTGCATGGCGATGGTGATCACCACTCCGTTCGGTGTGGCTGCCCAGTTTTAGTGCGGCCGTCTTCCCATTTTTTGAGTTAGGAGCAATTCGTGTTGAATCCCATTTCTGAACAAGCTTTCGATCAACTTGCCGAGCAAGGATATAACCGTATCCCTCTGGTGGCAGAGACCTTTGCTGATCTGGACACGCCGCTGTCGCTGTATCTCAAGCTTGCCAACAAACCTTACTCCTATCTGCTGGAATCGGTGCAGGGTGGTGAACGCTTCGGTCGGTATTCCTTTATCGGGTTGCCCGCCGATACACGCATTACGGTACGCGGCAAGCGCATTACGCTAACCACTCCGACTGGCGAAACCGTCCAAAATGTAGACAATCCACTGGACTTCATCAAGGACTACCAGTCGCGTTTCAAAGTCGCGCCGTTGTCCGGCCTGCCGCGTTTTACGGGCGGGCTGGCTGGTTATTTCGGCTATGACACTGTACGTTATATCGAACCACGTCTGGCCAAAACGCAAAAACAGGACGTGCTTGGCACGCCGGATATACTGCTAATGCTCACCGAGCAGCTGGTGGTCGTGGACAATCTGTCCGGCAAGCTCATCTTCATCGTATATGCCAATCCGCAACTGCCGAATGCGTATGCTCTGGCACGGCAACGCCTGCAAGAGCTGACACAGTTGCTGCGCCAACCAGTGGAAATACCGCGTGCCCCGCAATTCCCCCCGCAGCAGGCCATATCTGAGTTCGGTGAGGAAGCCTATAAACAGGCCGTAGAAAAAGCCAAACGCTATATTTTCGATGGCGATATCATGCAAGTTGTGCCCTCGCAACGCATGAGCCAGCCATTCCCTGCGTCACCGCTCAACCTTTACCGGGTGCTACGTTCCATCAACCCCTCACCCTACATGTTCTATTACGACATGGATGACCATCATGTGGTCGGCGCTTCACCTGAAATTTTGGTGCGACTGGAAGGTGACAACGTGACTGTACGCCCCATCGCCGGCACCCGTCCGCGCGGTAAAACACCGCAACAGGATGCCACGCTGGCGCAAGAACTTTTGACCGACCCCAAGGAGCTGGCGGAACACCTGATGCTCATAGACCTCGGGCGTAATGATGTTGGCCGCGTCGCGCAGCAGGGCACGGTGAAGCTCACCGAGAAAATGGTAATTGAGCGGTATTCGCACGTGATGCACATTGTGTCCAATGTCGAAGGCACGCTCAAACCAGGGCTGGATGCAATTGCGGTTTTGAAAGCCACCTTCCCGGCGGGCACGGTGAGCGGCGCACCCAAAGTACGCGCGATGGAAATCATCGACGAACTGGAGCCTACCAAGCGGGGCATCTATGCCGGCGCAGTCGGCTACCTTGGCTTCAACGGCGATATGGATCTTGCCATCGCCATCCGCACGGCAGTGATCAAAGCAGGCATTCTTTATGTCCAATCCGGGGGTGGCTTGGTAGCCGACTCGGTACCGGCTAGCGAATGGACAGAAACCCAAAATAAAGCACGCGCCGTGCTACGTGCCGCCGAGATGGTGCTGGCTGGACTGGATAATGCTGACGAAAATTTTTAGAGGTGCCCTGTAGCTTGCGCGGCAGAATTTATGTTTTTTATAGTAAGTTAGACTTGTGTTGCCAAGCGTCTAAATTGCGATATCCGCCACCACTGGCACATGATCTGATGGACGCTCCAACTTTCGTAGCGTGCGGTCTATTGAACAGGCAGTGCAATTCGGTACCAGCGCCTCACTCACCAAAATGTGGTCAATGCGCAACCCCATATTGCGGCGGAAGGCCATCATGCGGTAATCCCACCAAGTATAGGATTTCTCCGACTGCTCGAACAGGCGGAAACTATCGCGCAGCCCAAGTTGTTCGAGCGCTCTGAACGCCGCGCGCTCAGGCTCGCTCACCAGCACACTGCCTACCCATGCCTGAGGATCATGCACATCACGGTCTTCGGGTGCGATGTTGTAATC
>CAZPUT010000083.1:0-4055 GCA_964589845.1 uncultured Candidatus Nitrotoga sp.
TACGTATGGCCGCTGGCAATAAGCTTGCTGACAACTTCCTCCACTTTACCGCTGGTGTAAAGCGCGGATTCTAGCGAGAACACATGGAACCCCACGCCAAATGCGCGCAAATCCAGATCCTGTTCGCGGCGCAGATAGGCCACCGCGAAATGACGGATGGCTTCGGCATCTTCCGCATCTCCTCTACCAATCATCTGCATGTCATAGCCCGTCGTGCCATCGACCTCCCCGATGATTTGGGAAGGCGTTCTCACGTCGATTACCTTTCTAGCCATGTAATCTTTTGCCACATCAATGATGTAGTCTCCGCGATAACCCGCTTCCGGCCAAGACGGATCGTCCGGCGTGATGCCCTTGCAGCGCAATTGCACGGAGCGCGTCAGGTTATCAATCTGCACACCCGCATCGTTGTAGTAGAACTCGCGCGTTACGTTCCAGCCTGCCGCATACAAAACGTTACACAAACAATCGCCCACCGCCGCGCCGCGTCCATGTCCCACATGCAACGGTCCGGTCGGATTGGCCGAGACGAACTCCACCCCCACCTTGCGCCCCGCGCCTAGATGAATGTGACCATAGCCCGCCCCTGCCTGCAGCACGCTGCGCACCACATTCTGTTTGGCCGCAGTAGTGATGAATACATTAATGAAACCTGCTCCAGCAATCTCCACCTTTTCCACCACTGGGGATGCAGGCAAGGCCGAGATCAATGCTTGCGCGATGTCACGTGGGGATTTGCGCAGCGGCTTTGCCAGCTGCATCGCCAGATTACAAGCGTAATCACCATGCAGCACCTGCTTGGGCCGCTCGATGAGGATGTCGATCTGTGTCGCTTCAGGTGCAACAACGCGCACAGCCTGCGCGAACAATTCGGAAAGATGGGATTTGAAATTCAAGACAGCAAGCATTACACAATTCATTCACAAGAAGTACAAATTATAGCACTTGATGGGGCTTACCCAATGACAGGGTGTAATGCTGGATGATCAACGGCTGGTTTGTGCCAAAACATAGACATTCGGCACGGCCTTGGAAAAGTGTGATTAGAAACGGATACTGTTGCCGGGAAATATTGGAACAATCGAGCCCGAGTAATTGGTTTAATCTGCAGGCGTAAATATCTGCTCGATCAGGATTTTAATATGCGATGGATCAAAAGGCTTGCCGCAGATCGCTGAAACGCCTGCCTGCTTCACGGCGGCAAGCCGATTTTCATCCTGTTCGCTGGATATCATTATTATCGGCAGTGCATTTTGCCAGCTTTTGTTGCGAATGAATTCAATCAGTTCCCTGCCATCCATTTCTGGCATGTTGTAATCGGTAATGACCAGATCGAAGGAGTGCCCTTGGACGATTTCTGCCCCCAGCTTGCCATTTCCAGCTTCGGTAATATTCTTGATGCCGATATTTTTAAGTACCCTGATCAGGTAGGAACGTGCGCTGGAGCTGTCATCCACTATCAGTACTTGCAGATTTTCGATGTCGAAGTTATCTTTTTCCAGCGCGAGACTGCCCGGATTTAGATAATCGAGCGTAGTAAAGATAGCTTCACGTAAATGTTTAAGTTTAAACGGTTTTGTCAGGATGGCGCAGGCGCCGGATTGACGCACGGGATCGAGGTAAAGCGGGTTGTCCTCGCTGGAAATCAGGATAAAAGCTATTCCCGTTAGGGCTTGATCGGCGCGCATCACTTCAATTAATTTTGAGCCAGACATATCTTCCAGGTACATCGAGCTGATGGTTAAGTCAGGTTGTTGTTCGCGCATGGCCGCAAGTGCTGAAGCCCCATCCTGGAAAACCTGTGTGTTCAATACACCAAGATCGCTGAGATATTTTTGGACAATGCGCGCCTGCAGGCTGGAAGGTTCAACCAGGAAAATGGAAAGATCACTCGTGCTGATAGCTGATTTCATCGTGCCCACATTAATTTATTGATATTTTATTGGAGTTATAATCGGCTGTTAGGCTAAGAACTTTAATTAGCCAAGTGATTAGTTGCCGATGCCCAACACTTTTGACTTTAGGCAGCATCATATTGCGTTTTTACGTGGACCCCCCTGAAAATTGTTGTTGAGGAGAGATTTAATGGTAAGTTTACAACCACCAGTTTGTAATTTCGGCTGGAAGGCTCATGAATTTAACTTGCTGGGTTTGGATGGGAAGCGTTGCACCCTGAAAAATACATGTGGCAAAAATGGACTGTTGGTGATGTTCATTTGCAACCATTGTCCCTATGTGAAATCCATCCGTGATCGCATTGTGCGGGATACACGCGAACTGCTGCAATATGGCATTAACAGCATTGCCATCATGTCGAATGATTCTGCAGAATATGCGGAAGACTCATTCGAGAATATGCAGAAAGTGGCTCAGCAATACGCTTATCCATTCCCTTATGTATGGGACGAGACCCAGCAAATTGCTAAGGATTACGGAGCGGTTTGCACGCCAGATTTCTTCGGGTTTAATGCTCAACTGGAATTGCAATACCGTGGTCGACTGGATGCCTCGCGCAAGGAGGCGATGCCGGATGTACCGCGTGATTTGTTTAATGCTATGGTGCAAGTGGCGCAAACTGGCAAGGGACCGCCAGAGCAGATCGCCAGCATGGGTTGTTCTATTAAATGGAAAAGCGAAGCATAAACTTGAATCCGTTCCGCTGAATTGAGCATCGTTTCTTAAGCTGAGACTCATAATTTTTCCGTGTTTTGCGACTGAATTATTTGTGCAGAGACGATAACGCCATGTTCTTCAGTAGCAAACCTGATTTGAGTCGCATCGAGCTATCTGTTTTGCGCCGTTTAGCGCATCGCGGTCAATACACGTCAGGCGGTTACAAGAAAGTTGAACATCATGAAAGGCGATTGACGTGCGGATTTTGATACTCGGGGCAGGACAGGTCGGTTCGACAGTGGCGGAGAGTTTGGTTGGAGAAGACAACGATATCACTATAGTTGATACCGACGCGGAAAAATTGCGTCTGCTACAAGATCGCTTTGATCTTCGTACTCTTGTGGGAAATGCTTCCCATCCTTCTGTACTTGAACAGGCTGGCATTGCGGATGCTGATATGTTGTTAGCCGTTACACAAAGTGATGAGGTTAACATGGTGGCCTGCAAGCTTGCCGCCAGTCTGTATAACACCCCGACCAAGATCGCGCGCATTCGCGCCGCAAATTATCTGGAACATCCCGAAATATTTAGTGCTGATAATTTTTGTGTCGATTTTTCCATTTGCCCAGAACAGATACTCACTGATTACATCTATAAATTGATTGAGTTTCCAGAAGCCCTGCAGGTGCTGGAATTCGCTAATGGTCGAGTGTCCCTGGTGGCGGTCAAGGCGTTTGAGGACGGCCCTTTAGTCGGACAGGAATTGCGTTACCTGCGCACACATATGCCCAATGTTGACACCCGGGTTGCGGCAATTTTCCGTCAAGATGGATCGATTATTCCAGAAGGTAGTACGGTGATCAAGGCAGGCGACGAGGTTTTCTTTATTGCCGCAACCGAAAATATCCGCACTGTATTAAAAGAGTGGCGTCATATGGATAAGCCAGCCAAACGTGTGATGATTGTAGGCGGTGGCAATATAGGGCGGAGGCTGGCGCGAGCGCTGGAGCGCGATTATCAGGTTAAGCTGATAGAGCATAACAAGAAAGCGTGTGAACGTCTGGCAGCCGAGTTGACCCATACGCTGGTACTCTGTGGCGATGGGACCGATGAGAACTTGCTGGCAGCCGAACATGTAGGTGATGTGGACGTGTTTTGTTCTCTGACCAATGATGATGAGAACAATATTATGTCCGCGCTGCTAGCCAAAAAAGGGAAGGCGCGTAAAGTGCTCTCATTGATCAACCGCAGTTCATATGTTGAGTTGGTGCAAGGCGGAAAGATAGATATTGCACTATCACCGGCCCACGTCACGATCGGTTCGTTGCTCGCCTACGTGCGCCAAGGTGACGTGGCAGTGGTACATGCGCTTAGGCGTGGAGCAGCAGAGGCGCTAGAGATGGTGGTGCACGGCGAGCGACATTCGTCTAAAGTTGTAGGAC
>CAZPUT010000084.1:0-3847 GCA_964589845.1 uncultured Candidatus Nitrotoga sp.
TCGCCGCCGTTGCTGAGCAAGAAGCCAAAAAACGGCTGCGCTATCCTGGTCGTCCACCCAAGCCTCAGCCGACACCGGCCACGGCCTGATAGACTTCGCGTTGTATACTCCCCACGGTAGACAATTGGACGAACCATTCGTTGGAGGCTATACTATCAAAAGGATGAGCCGCCTGCACTAGGAGGATGCGATGATCCAGATTGTCTTTACCGATGCCGAGCGCGATGCCCTTACCTATGAACGCTATCATCATCCACTGCCACATGTGCAGAAGCGGATGGACATCGTGTACCTCAAAAGCCAGAATGTTGCCCACCAGGAGATTGCACGATTGTGTCAGGTATCCCGCCAGACCGTGGTGACTACGCTGCATCTGTACATAGAAGGCGGGATTGAACGGCTCAAACAGTTTCATTTTGCGGGCCAACCGAGCGCCTTGAACGCTCATCAGGCCAGTGTGGAGGCAACCTTCCGCGCCCAGCCCCCGCGTACCGTGGCCGAAGCCCAAGCCACGATTGAACGTCTGACCGGCATTCGCCGCTCACCGACCCAGATCCGGGCCTTTCTCAAACGCTTGGGCATGCACGTACGCAAGGTCGGTAGCATACCGGGACGCGCCACTGACCTTCTCAAGCAACAGGAACAGGATACCTTTCAACACAGCGAGCTCCAACCACGTCTGGACGAGGTGCGTGCGGGCAAACGCACCCTTTTTTTGTCGACGCCGCCCACTTTGTTCATGGAGCCTTCTTAGGCATGGTATGGTGTTTTGTGCGCTACTTCATTGCCACACCATCAGGTCGTGCGCGCTTCAATGTACTCGGCGCGGTGGATGCCCTGACGAAGGAAATCATCACGGTAGTGAATGAAACCACGGTGACAGGCGAGACGGTCTGCCTGTTGCTCAACAAACTGGCCGACCACAGCAGGGAAGGACCAATCACGGTGGTGCTCGACAACGCCCGCTACCAGAAATGTGCCCTTGTGCAAGGCCACGCGGCACTGTTGGGGATCGAGTTGCTGTATTTGCCTTCGTTCTCACCCCATCTCAATCTGATCGAGCGGCTGTGGCGCTATGTACGGAAAGAGTGCCTCTACTCCCACTACTATGGGACCTTTGCCGAGTTTCGCTCTGCGCTCGAAATCTGTCTTGCCAGCGCCCATCGCGACCATCGGCTCGAACTCGAAACGCTCCTTGCCTGGCAGTTTCAATCCTTTCGCAATGTCCAAATCTTACCCGTTTAGAGTATAATACTATTTAATAAATCCGATTGACGATAGAAATCGTACCGATCTAGCCGAACAAATCTTAAACATACTTTATACAATTAGAAACAACCTTATTCATGGTGGAAAACGTGCAGATGACGCCAATGATCTTGAAGTTATCAACTATGCAATTCCTTTACTGCGCATGATAGTTTTTGAGTTTTTGCACAATCCCGAAATAATTTAGAAGCAACCTATCTTTCAGTATATGGACGTATCTGTATTAATATTACAACGCGGAGTCGAACACCGCTAACTGGGCGAGCTTGCGTTTGCGATGCGAAAGGTAGGCGGCGTGATTACGACGTTGATACTAGACGACCAACAGCAGGGCGCGCGCCGCATCCACCCGTGGCTTAGGAATGATGCTTGTAATCAGCAACCGCACCTGACACAACGTCAACGCCGGAGCTTTTGCGTGCAACTGCTGGCGCACCCATACCAGGAAATGATGCGCCAGCATCACCAGCACCATATGATGATGCCAGCCCAACCAGGAGCGGGTTTCGTACTGATCCATGCCCAGGTCGTCCTTGCTGACTTCAAACGTCAGTTCAATCGGCCAGCGAACCCCACACATCCGCGCCAGTTGGGCGGTGGCGATGGTTTCCGGCGCATTGCTGAAATAGAATTTTACTACGGTCGGGTCGTCCACATTGCGGCGGATGATCAGCCACTGCCGTGGCCCTGGCAATCCGGCACGTGCTTCGTTGACCCGCACAAAGGCCACATCACAGACGATTGGCCCTTTGCTGCCCTCTTTAATGGTGGCGCGGGTCCACGCCGTTTTGGGCAACCGCCACAGCAGATCATCCACCCGATAGGCCGCATTCGCCGGCGTTTTCAGGCGCGTCTTGGTCGGCTTACGGCCTTTGCCCGACCAGGCGGGCACGATCAGCGCCGGGGTGCGCCGCCAAATCAGGCGATCACACGCGATTTCGGTCATGTACCATTTGCCCAACGCGGCCACCGCATCCCGAAAGTCTGGGGCGTTGCCGTAGAGCGCATCCGCCGCAACCCAGCGCCCGCGCAACTGGCCACGGGCACTGATCGCCTGGAGCATGGCGACCGCGATCTGCGGTTTGGTGCGAAAGGTCAGATCGCTGGGCAGTCCGACCTCCTGCCGCCGTTCGGCCATCGCCGCGCCAAACCAGTCCTGGGGCACGAACAACTGGCCAGCAACCAGCGTGTAGCCCCTGCGGGAGGCATACCCGACAAAGACGCCGACCTGACACGCGCAGACTTTGCCCAGGGCACCACAGTATTGATGCGCCACCCCCGCCGAGTGCCGTCCTTGTTTCGGCATGCCGGATTCGTCGATGAGGAACACCCCATCGTCGGCGTCCTCAAGCGAATCCGCGACGAGGCGCTCGTGCTGGGCAAGCACATCCGCACAGGACCAACGGCTTTCGGCGATAAAGGCTTGCAACTGCCGCACCGAAACGCCCAGTGCCAGTGCAATCGGTTCGCACGATTTGCGCGGCAGGGTGTCAAGCAAGCCCTGGAGGTAGCGATACGCCCAGGTATGCTGATCCCGACGCGCAAAGGTGTGCTTGAAATGGTCACTATACTGCTCCAACGCAGGCAGCAGCGCTTCCACATCGGACACGGTCACGGTACATTCCGGCAATGGGCATGGTGGTGGTACACTCGTGCGGTGCATGGAATCTCTCCTCAATCCAGGTGAGATCGGTTTGAGGATAGCATACCATGCACTTTTTTATGGTCAAGTTATATAGGTACTTCTTGGACTCCGCGTTGTAATACTAAAACCGCACAAGAAATGCTTAATGCACCTATTAACAATAATGGAAGACCAAATAGCGATGTTGTACGCCCTGTTGCAAATGCTGCTGATATAGTGAAGTCTCCGCGTGAACTGTGGACTATTGATTTTGGGTTAATGTCTAAAGCAGATGCTTCTGGATATGAGCTTCCTTTTTCTTATATTGAGCGGGTCGTTTATCCCATACGTTCAACTAACCGTCGTGCTTCTTATGCTGAAAAGTGGTGGCAGTATGCGGAAGCCCGCCCCGGTATGCGTCAAGCACTGCATGGCTTATCTCGCTATATCGCAACGCCTGCTGTTTCCAAACACCGTATATTTGTTTGGATTCTTGCTAATGTTCTATGTAACCAACGTAATCTTGTTTTTACACGCGATGATGATTATTTCATTGGAATTCTTCAAGCAAAACCGCATACATTGTGGTCATTACATACGGGATCAACTCTTGAAGATAGACCAGCCTACACGCCAACAACCTGCTTTGAAACCTACCCCTTCCCCTGGCCCCCTGGCAAGGAGCCGCATGGCGACCCACGCATCCACGCCATCGCGGAAGCTGCCCGCGAGTTAGTACAATTGCGCGCCGAATGGCTGAATCCGGTCGGCGTCAATGCCGAAGAACTCAAGAAGCGCACGCTTACAAACCTCTACAACCAGCGGCCCGACTGGCTTGATCAGGCTCATCGGCGGCTGGATGCTGCTGTATTTACCGCCTATGATTGGCCCCACACCCTCAGCAACGATGAGATCCTGGCGCGGTTGCTGGCGCTTAACCTGGAACGGGCGGCT
>CAZPUT010000085.1:0-3821 GCA_964589845.1 uncultured Candidatus Nitrotoga sp.
CGCTGTTTAATTTGGATGATGCTGTTGCGACGCGTACGCAGGTAAAAACATTGGTGGCGAATCCCTTTGCTCAGATGACTTTGTCCGGGCGCATCAAGCAGCGCCAATTACAGATTGATGCGCCAGCGCTAATGATTGCTTGTGGTCTTGCGATGCGGAGGTTTGATCCTTCATGATACGCATTAATTTATTACCGCATCGTGCTGAGAAGCGCAAAGCGCGGCAGATTCAATTCTATGCGTTTAGTGTAATCACGCTAATGCTGGCAGCAATGCTTGTTGGTTTTGTGCATGTTGTCATTACTACGCAGATTGAATATCAAGAACGCCGCAACCGATATTTGACAGATCAAATTGTCCTGCTAGACAAGCAGATCGCTGAAATAAAGCTTCTCAAGATGGAAATCGCAGCTCTGATGGAACGGAAAACGGTGGTTGAAAAACTGCAGAGCACCCGCTCGGATGTGGTGCATCTGCTGGATCAGATGTTGAATATTTTGCCAAAAAGCGTGTATTTAAAATCGATTAAACAAACTGGCAACAAGGTTGACTTGGTTGGTTTTACTCAGTCAAATGCGCGGGTATCAACTTTGATGCGCTCCATTGAGAGCTCTCAATGGCTAGAGTCCCCGACACTGATTCAAATTTCTGCGATGGCTGCAAATGCGAATGGGCCACGCTTGAGTGAGTTTACTCTGAATTTCAATTTGACCCCTCAGGTACCAACAACCCCCGCTGCTCCGGCTAAGTTAGCTGGCACGAAAGGTTAGGTGAAATCATGCGGCTGCTAGATGAAATAAAAAATATTAACCCTAGAGACCCGGGCGGCTGGCCTATCTTAGTGAAGCTCAGCGCATTTGTGGCGATATTTGTGACTGTTTTACTTTCGGGTGCCATTTTTGATTGGAAGGATCGTTGGGAAGCGTTGAGCACGGCCAAGCAGACTGAGATTACACTAAAAACAGATTTCAAAACTAAGAAGGCGATAGCCATCAATTTGGATGTTATCAATAAAAAACTTACGGAAGCTAGGCAATCGTTTGATGCGCTACTGAAACAATTACCGAGCAAGTCAGAAATGGACGCGTTACTGACTGATATTAATCAGGCTGGCTTGGGTCGCGGTCTACAATTTGAATTGTTTAAACCCAGCGCTGAGATTATTACCGGCGTGTTTGCTGAGCAGGCAATTACCATTAAAGTAACGGGCAATTATGATGACATTGGTAAGTTTGCTAGCGATATTGCCCAATTGCCGCGCATTGTATCGCTGAGCGAAATTAGCATTAATCCGACAGGAGGGCATCTGACCATGGACACTATCGCTAAAACATATCGCTATTTAGATGAAGAAGAATTAACTGCCCAGAAGCAATCGTCCAAGAAAGCTGGAGCACTGAAATGAGACTGGCTTGCTTGCTGCTGTCCACATCTTTATTGCTGTCTGCCTGCGCAAAAGAAGAGTTTCAGGATTTGCGCGATTTCGTCAAAGACGCTGGCAGTGGAATGCGGGGCAAGGTGGATCCAACCCCTGAGATTAAGCCTTATGAGCCATTTGCTTATGATAACTCTACAGGTTCGCCTGATCCATTCAAACCACGCAAGCCCGAAGCGAAAAGTGGCGATCTCCCTGGCCTCAATCAGCCGGATATGAAACGACGTAGAGAAGCACTGGAAGAGTTACCCTTAGAAAGTTTGAAGATGGTTGGTTTCCTTTATAAGGATAAAGTTGGTCATGCTATCGTCCGCTCGTCGGATGGCAAGCTCCACCGAGTCAAGGCAGGCAATTACCTGGGATCAAATTTTGGTCAAATTATTTCAGTGACAGAATCTGAAATTAAAATCAAAGAAATCGTGCAAGATAGTGCAGGCGACTGGACGGAACGTATAGGTAGTTTGCCATTGATGGAATGAATGATTAGGAGTGAAATATGAGACATTATAAAAATGCGGTCAATAACCTTGTTCTGCTTGTTGTCGCAGTATTTGCGGTTTGTACGTTAACTGCCCATGCACAAAGCAATACCAATGCGCAAAACGCTAGCACACAAAATTCTGACGCAGAAAATAGCATACAGTCGCTCAGCGTCAGCGCTGCAACGGGCGGCAAGCTGGTTCTTAAATTGGGTTTGAAGAATATACTTGCCAAACCGCCATTGAATTTTGCTATCAGCAATCCGGCACGCATAGTATTTGATTTCCCCAATACAACAAATGGGCTGGGCAAATCGACGCAGAAATTTGACATAGGTGAATTGCGTGGCGCCAATATTGTGCAATCAGGCAATCGCACCCGTTTGGTGGTTAATCTCAATCAAACATTGGTTTATGACGCTCATACTCAGGGCGCTAACCTGCTGATTACCCTGCATGGAAAAATTCCTGCGGCGTCAGCAACAGTAGCCTCTGCGCGATTCGCTGAGGCGAAGTCAAGCGCCCAGAAATATAGCCTGCGTGATATTGTTTTTCGCCGTGGCGGGAATAGTGGAGGACGCATTCAAGTAGATTTATCAGACCCTGGTGTGGGTATCAACGTTAAGCAGCAAGGCAAAAACCTGATCGTGGACTTCATGAATACCAGTCTACCGAGCAACTTGCAACGTAAACTTGATGTCGTGGATTTCGGTACGCCAATTCAGGGTATCGATACTTTTATGCAGGGTGACCATGTGCGCATGGTTATTGAACCCAAGGGCTTGTGGGAACACATCGCCTACCAGACTGATAACAAGTTTATCGTGGAAATAAAAGCAGTGGCGGATGACCCTAATAAGCTGTTAAAAAATAGACAGATTGGTTATGCGGGCGAAAAGTTAACATTAAGTTTCCAGAATATTGCAGTGCGCGAAGCGCTGAATGTTATTGCCGACTTTACTAATTTGAACATGGTAATCAGCGATTCCGTGAGCGGTAATCTGACTTTACGCCTCAAGGATGTGCCATGGGATCAAGCGCTACAAATCATTCTTGATTCACGCGGTTTGGATATGCGAAAAAACGGCAACGTCATCCAGGTTGCCCCGCGCGAGGAATTGGCGGCCAAGGAAAAGCTTAATTTAACAGCGAATCAAGAAATTTTCGACCTTGAGGCTCTCAACACGGAAAGTTTCAAACTTGCTTATTCAAAAGGAGCGGAAATTGTCGCTTTGCTACAAAGCCCTACACAGCGCATGCTATCCAAACGCGGGAGCGCAGTGATGGATGCACGCACTAATACTGTGTTCGTTCAAGATACACCATCGCGTCTGGAGATAGCACGCAAGCTGATCACGCAAGTCGATGTGGCCGTGCGCCAAGTAATGATTGAAGCACGTTTTGTTGAGGCAAATGATAAATTTACTCGAACCTTGGGTGGAAGATTAAGCTCTACCGGGCCTACTCCAGCTCAAGGTGGGCTTTCTGTGGGTGGAGGTGGTCGTGGTTCTATAGGCGCTAGTGCTGGTGGTGGGCCAGTCAACCTGCCAGGAACTCCGGGGGTGGTTGGTACTGGTGTGTTGACAGCGATGCTTTTCAATTCATCGGTGACCAAAATATTAGGACTGGAGCTGCAGGCATCCCAAGAGATTGGAATAACTAAAAACATTGCCAGCCCTCGTGTGGTAACTGCAAATGGAACTGAAGCGAGAATTGAACAAGGTGTGCAAATACCCTATCAGGCAGTCAGTCTGCAGGGGGTGAATGTATTGTTTAGAGATGCAGTTTTAAGCCTTACCGTGACTCCTCAAATCACGCCAGACGATAATATCAACATGAAAGTAGAGGTAACTCAGGACTCTGTGGGCGAGGTAATCAGCACATCAGCGGGGGGGGTACCCAGCATTA
>CAZPUT010000086.1:0-3801 GCA_964589845.1 uncultured Candidatus Nitrotoga sp.
AGCCTGTGTTTGATGGAAGGGCTGAAGTCGATTGATACCACCATGGGCTACACGGCGGCTGGTGGCATCCCGATGGGTACGCGCAGTGGCGATCTGGATCCAGGCGTGATGCTGGAGCTGGCAAAGCATTACGATAGCGAGGCGTTAAGCGACCTGGTTTATCACCGCATGGGGCTGCTCGCGTTGTCTGCCGGAGAGAGCAGTGAAATGCATCGCTTACTTGAGAGCCGCAGCGAGGACGCCTGTTTTGCGGTGAGCTATTTCTGCCGCCAGGTGCGCGCCGCCATCGGTGCATTTGCCGCCAAGGCTGGCGGTATCGACGCGTTGGTGTTCAGCGGCGGCATCGGCGAACACGCGCCGCAGATACGAGAAACCATTTGCGGACCACTTGGCTTTCTCGGCTTGGCTCTGGACGCCGAAGCCAACCAGTCAAACAACATTACCTGGATCAGCGCTGCCGGTTTTAAGCCCGTGCTACGCATCGCTGCTGACGAAGAAGATGTCATCCGTGGCCTGGTTCAAGCCTTGGTGGGTGGCCTGTCATTTCCGCTGCCTGTTGATAAGGCAGGCAAACAATGAGTATGGATTCCTCACACTCATTCGCCGGTTTGAGAAGCAGTCAAGCAGCGGCCCGGATGAAACAATACGGCCCAAACTAACTCAAGCCAGCCCGACAGCGCGTTATTCTGCTGCAATTTCCCGCGAATTTTCGCAATCCCCTGATGTTGTTGGTCGGCAGTGGCATCTCCGCGCTGACCGGAGACAGTATTTTTAGTCGCAGCTCTCGAAATTCCTGCGTGCTTCGCCACATTGCTCTGTCCAGGTTGCTATGGAATTAATTTCCACGTTGACGTGGAATCCCTGCCCGGTTTGGCGTGGAATATTCAATATGGGCCAAATAAAGCTGCCGGGGTAGTGTAAAAACCGTGATGTTTAGATGTGCCCTAAAGAAATAAGTGCTTTGGCCGAAGATTAAGAACATATCTTGTATCCGGTCGGAGTCATTTTGTTACCAGGGCTTGGTAGTAGTGCCGTATTGCTCGATGTGCGCCAGACCGGTGGAAAACAATCTGTCGGATGAATTCCAGACAGTGATTGTGCATCGGGCAAGTTGTTCAAGTGCTTGAAAGGGATTGGTAGCTCAACCATCATGGGCAACGGTGAAATAGAACTCATCCTAGATAGGCTGAATTAGGTGCAGATGGACGTGCATTCATGGTTGTAAATGACAAAGGTTACCTTCCATGATTATCCCACCTGCATGCCGCATTATTCTGAAAAAATTATGTTAAAAAATTTGACCATTAAATCTAATCTGATTCTAATTTTTTGTTTCGTTGCAGTCATCCTGCTAGGAATAGAGTCGGTTGCCCTGTTTGGAATGAGCAAGGCGAAGGACAGCCTTAAAACTGTTTATGAAGACCGCATCGTTGCGCTCGATCAGTTGACGAACATTGAATCGTTAATATTGCAAAATCACATCGACATAACGTCTAGCCTGGCGATGCCGTCATCCGATGAAATTAGTAGTAATGTTGCAAAGCTAGAAAAGAATAAAGTGGAAATCGGCAAGCTATGGGAAGCCTACATGGCCACCTATCTCACGCCCGAAGAGAAAGTGCTGGCGACTAAATTTGCCGATGATCGTAAAAAATTCGTTACTCAGGGTCTGAATCCAGCCGTTGCTGCTTTGCGGGCAAACGACATAACTAAAGCGAACAGAATCGTCGTGGAAGCTATCCGCCCCCTCTATCAACCAGTTGGGGAAGATATCAAGGCGCTGGGCAAGATGCAATTGCGCGTGACTAAGCAGGAATATGCAGATGTACAAAATCGCTACGATATTATCCGCAACACTTTCTTTGCTACAGTTGTCATTGGCTTGGGACTGGCAATCTGGATTGATTTTATGCTTGTCCGTGCCATTTCCCGGCCGCTGAAGGACGTAGTAAGGATTGCCCGGGGCGTTGCCGCAGCAAATCGAAGTTCGCTCAACAAATGAAATTGGCCAACTGATGAAAGCCCTGAAGGAAATACACGATAGTTTGGTGAAGGTCATCGGCCAAGCGCGTGATAGCGAAGCCCGTACCCGTGCAGTGCTGGACAACGTGGATGAGGGCATCATTGCAATTAACGAAATCGGTGAGATCGAAATCTTCAATTCGGCCGCAGAGCAGATTTTTGGCTACACAGGAAACGAGATTATTGGTAAAAATGCCAGCCTGCTGACGCAGGAGCCAAGCCAAGGTCAGCATAACGGTTCTCTTGAAGGACACCAGCAGTTGAACAAACCCACGGCTCCTGGAGCGAGCAGGGAAGTGGTGGGCGTGCGCAAGGACGGCACAAATTTCCCGTTGGAATTCAAAACGCGTGAAATCCGATTCAATATGGGGCAGCTTTATATTGTGGTAACAAAGGATTTGACCTCCAGCAAGCAAGCAGAGGCAGCGCAGACAAAGTATGAGCAGGTGCAGCAAAGGAATGTTGAGTTGGAGGCGACTAACCGGATGAAATCGGAGTTAGTCAGCTATATCCATGCGATTGACCAGCATGCCATCGTTTCCGTGGCCGATACTTCCGGGCGTATCATTCAGGTCAATGATAAGTTTTGTAATATCAGCGGCTACAGCCGGGATGAGCTACTCGGTCATGATCACCGCATCGTTAATTCCGGGACGCATTCAAGTGAGTTCTTCGGCGAGATGTGGGCCACCATCACCCGTGGCGATATCTGGCGCAATGAAGTTTGTAACCGCGCAAAGAGCGGCGAATTGTATTGGGTGGATAGCGCTATCGTGCCAGTCAAGGATGCGGACGGGCAGATTGAACGTTACATCTCAGTCAGAGTTGACATAACGAAACGCAAGCAAGCCGATCATGAATTGATCCGCTTAGGGCGTGTTCTCGACCAGTCGTTGAACGAAATTTACGTGTTCGACGCGCGGACGTTGCATTTCACCATGGTCAATGCAAGGGCGCAGCGCAACCTCGATTATTCCATGGACGAACTCAGGGGGATGACGGAGCTCAATCTCGAACCTAATCTTACGCATGAAATGTTCGAACAGCGTATCGGCCCACTCAGGCGTGGAGAAAAGGATGTTGTGACTTACGAGGTTGAACACCAACGGAAAGACAAAAGCCTTTATCCCATAGGGATTGGTATGTACTTATCAGCCAATGAATTCCCGCCAGTCATTGTCGCTATCGTCCAAGACATCACTGAACAAAAAAAAATAGAACGCATGAAAAGCGAGCTGATTTCTACCGTCAGCCATGAGTTGCGTACACCGCTAACCTCGATTCGTGGCTCCCTTGGGCTTATCGGCGGCGGGGTGGCGGGTGAGTTGCCACCGCAAGCAAAAATGCTGGTAGACATTGCGTACAAGAACAGCGAACGCCTGATCCTGCTAGTCAACGACATCCTCGATATGGAAAAAATCGAGGCCGGCAAGATGGAGCTTCATTTCAAACCGGTTGAGCTGATGTCTTTGTTGCATCAGGCGTTAGAAGCAAACTGCGCCTATGGTGAGCAGTTCAATGTGAGCTACGAACTGGAAAACGATCTGCCGGGCATCATGGTGAACGTGGATGACGACCGCTTGATGCAGGTTATGGCCAATCTGCTCTCCAATGCTGCCAAGTTTTCGACCGTCGGCGACAAGGTGAGGGTCGCCGTTATTGTCAGCGGCAAGCGGGTTCGCGTAGCAGTGAAAGATCAGGGCAGCGGTATCTCAGAGCAATTCTACAGCCAGATTTTCCAGAAATTTGCCCAAGGCGATTCCTCTGACACCCGCAAGA
>CAZPUT010000087.1:0-3776 GCA_964589845.1 uncultured Candidatus Nitrotoga sp.
TTCAGTCAATTGCAGAGAAAATAAACCTCCTTTTCTTCAAGGGTGAAAACAAGCTATCTGCCCAGCATGTCTGTTTAACGTGCTATATTGGCAAAGTTGCTAAATGCAGCAGATAACGCCCCCGAACAATTAAACTGGCACTGTTATTTATACATCTCAAGGAGAAAAGCTATGCGCAAACTTAACCTACTAGTATTATCATTTTTATTTGGATGTTATGTTCCAGCTGTGCTTGCCGCTGACGCGTCAATATCTATTTCCTCGCCCGTTGATGGTGCAAAAATAAGTAGGAAATCAAAAATCGAAGTTTCCTACGAGGTTGTGCCAGGACAAAATGGCGATCATGTACATTTATACGTAGATGACAAGGAGGCTGTTGTATTACGCAAATTAAAAGGTAACCACACTATTGAGTCGTTAGAACCGGGAAAACACGCCATATGCATCAAAATAGTTAACAAGGGACATGCTCCTATCGGAGTTCAAGCATGCACTAACATTAGCATAGTATAACGGCGTGGTTGTATAACGGCGTGGTTACTATGGAAAACCTGTACTACTCCGTAGCGCAGGTGGCACATAATTTCGGTGCTGTTGCTGTTGTGGGCGGCGCCGCATTTGCATTATATCCAGCAACACAAACTGCAGCCACACGCCTCAAACTCGCTTGGCTGGTGGGATCCGGATGGGCAGCTCAAGCAATGAGCGGCATGAGCTTTGCTGCAATCAGCTATCATTACTATGGCAAACTTCCAGACATACATGGCATTGCTATGGCTGCGTTGCTTATTAAAATGTTATGTGCTGTATCTGGACTGACTATTATCATACTTTACCTACGTTACTCCGCTACATTGGCCATAGAGCGTCGGCTTCTCGCATGGCAACTACTCACAGCGTTAGGAATAATTGCACTTACTGCAGCTGCCTTTTTACGCTGGTTTTCTTAACCAATCTTTAACACCTCGCCGTCAAAATTCTTAAAATCTACCTTGTAAGTAATACACAACAGACTGAACCAACAAATGTATTTCCTGCGAAGGCCATTTCACCATTAGCTTGATATACGGCGAGCGCATGTACGCGTCATGGGTCAGATCATCGTCTCCATCTCGGACGGCACTTTCAAGTCAAGCAAGGAAATTCGCTCTAGGTCTGGATCAAATCGCGCCCCGTGTACTTCCTATCGGCGATCGTCACCCCCCATTTGCGCACGAGCAACGCGTCCATCAGGGTGATTTTGGCAGCATCAAAGGCGTCTATTACATCAATGCTGTTGACTACGTAACCAATACGAAGGCGTGGATATCTGCGAAAAAATAGCTAAGTAATAAAAAAGCCGGACAAGTCCGGCTTTTTTATTACTTAGCTATTTTTATTATTTTGTTTCAGCTTCAATCGGTTGAATTACCGACGGACGATCTAGTAACTCAATCAACGCCATTGGTGCATTGTCACCCTTCCGAAAACCAAATTTCAGAATTCGTGAATAGCCTCCATTGCGAGTTGCATAACGTGGGCCAAGTTCATCGAATAGCTTAGTGACCATTTCTCGGTCACGCAACCGCGCAAATGCCAAGCGGCGGTTAGCCAAGCTAGGATTCTTACCCAGAGTCAAAATTGGCTCAGCTACACGACGTAGTTCCTTTGCCTTAGGTAAGGTGGTCTTTATAACCTCATGGCGCAGCAATGAAGCGATCATGTTGCGCAGCATTGCCAAACGATGACTGCTCGTACGGTTTAGCTTTCTTAGTCCTAGACGATGACGCATAAATATCCTTTCTTACTTCTCAATAGTCACTGGCCAATTTTCCAATTTCATACCCAATGATAAACCATGTTCAGCAAGCACCTGCTTGATTTCGTTCAAAGATTTACGACCCAAATTAGGGGTGCGTAGCAAATCATTTTCAGTGTTCTGAATTAAATCCCCTACATAGTGAATGCTTTGTGCCTTAAGACAATTGGACGAACGCGGCGTCAGTTCCAAATCATCCACTGGGCGCAACAACATTGGGTCAACCTTAGGAGACTGTGGCTTTTCCACTGGCGCTGGCGTACCTTCTAATGCAGCAAATACTGAAAACTGTTCAACTAATATTCGAGCCGCATAACGAATAGCTTCTTCAGGGTCAATGGCACCATTAGTCTCAATTTCCATTATCAGTTTGTCTAAATCGGTGCGCTGTTCTACACGCGCACTTTCAACAGCATAGCTTACCCGGCTCACCGGGCTGAACGATGCATCAAGCGCAATATGTCCAACTGCACGATTTTCAACTGGTGCATGACGCGAAATAGCTGATACGTAACCTCGGCCTTGCTCAACCTTAATTTCCATGTCTATTTTACCGCCCGCAGTCAGGTGGGCGATAACGTGAGAAGGGTTAATCACCTCAGTGTCAGCATCGACGATGATATCACCTGCCGTTACCACACCCACGCCTTCTTTCTTAAGGGTCAACATCGCTACATTAGCGTTGTGAAGCTTAAGCACTACGCCCTTTAGGTTAAGCAAGATTTCCACTACATCTTCCTGCACCCCATCAATTGAGGAGTATTCATGTAGCACGCTTGCAATTTTTACCTCGGTAGGTGCATAGCCCGGCATGGAAGACAATAGTATACGGCGCAGAGCATTGCCAAGTGTATGCCCATAGCCACGTTCAAAAGGCTCCATCACAATTTTAGCCTGCATGCTGGAAACTCTTTGCACTTCGATAATGCGGGGCTTCAGAAAATCATTGTTATGCATATCCGACTCCGCAAGAATTACTTGGAATACAACTCGACAATAAGGTGCTCGTTAATAGAGGCAGGCAACTCTGAGCGTTGCGGCTTTGACTTATATGTACCTTTCATAGCCTTAGCATCAACCTCAACCCATTCTGGGAAGCCGCGTTGCTCAGCAGCCAGCAATGCCGCCTTAACGCGCAACTGCACCTTTGCGCTGTCTGCTATCTCGATCACATCACCAGTACGAACCTGATAGGAAGGAATATTGACACGTTTGCCATTCACCAAGATACCATTGTGGCGAACTACTTGACGTGCTTCGGAACGAGATGCACCGAATCCCATACGGTAGGACACATTATCTAGACGTGATTCCAACAGCTGCAATAAATTTTCACCAGTAATGCCGCGCTGTATTTCTGCAGAGCGATAGGTCAAACGAAATTGGTGCTCAAGCATGCCATAAATACGGCGAACTTTTTGCTTTTCACGCAACTGGCCACCGTAATCAGACAGACGGGTGTTTTTCTTTTGTCCGTGCTGACCCGGAGGATAAGCGCGACGCTCAACCCCACATTTGTCTGTAAAACATTTTTCGCCTTTCAGAAACAGCTTTTCGCCTTCACGACGGCACTGACGGCACTTTGGATCAAGATTTCTAGCCAAGGCTATCTCCTAAAATTAGATACGACGCTTTTTTGGCGGACGGCAACCATTGTGTGGAACTGGCGTAATGTCAGAAATGCTGGTTATTTTAAAACCAGCCGCATTCAAAGCGCGCACCGCCGATTCACGACCAGGGCCGGGACCTTTTATGCGCACCTCAAGGTTCTTTACGCCACATTCCTGGGCTGCCTTACTGGCTGTTTCACCTGCAATTTGTGCTGCAAACGGCGTGCTCTTACGCGAACCTTTAAAACCATTGCTGCCACTAGTAGACCAAGCCAAGGCATTTCCCTGACGGTCGGTAATTGTCACAATAGTATTGTTAAAAGAAGCATGCACATGGGCAATACCCTCGGCTACATTTTTTTTGACTT
>CAZPUT010000088.1:0-3729 GCA_964589845.1 uncultured Candidatus Nitrotoga sp.
GGTAGCGCGAGCCGCCTGCATGGGAAAGGCCTGCAACTCGTGCCTCCTGGCCTCCCATTCGTCGGTATAGCGGGTGCGAATGGCGCGCATCGTCTTGCCGCTGTAGCAGCGGGTAACCACGGTGCCGCTCTCATCGATCTCGACGATCTTGTCCTTGAAGGCGTGGTGAGCCCGGGCCTCGGTCGAGGCGATGAAGCGAGTGCCCATCCAGATGCCTTGCGCTCCGAGCGCCAGTGCGGCGACGAGCCCGCGGCCGTCGAAGATCCCGCCCGCGGCAACCACCGGCACCTTCACCGCATCGACTATCAACGGCACGAGCGGCATGGTCGCGACCGTCCCCGTGTGCCCGCCCGCTTCCGTGCCCTGCGCCACGACGATGTCGCAGCCGGCATCGACGGCTCGCACGGCGTGACTCACCTTGCCGCACATGTTGACCACCAGCAGACCATGACGGTGACAGAGATCGACGACCTGCGCGGGTACGCCGAGACCGGCGACGAACGCTCGGGCGCCGGACTCACAGATAGTCTCGACCATGGCGACGAGATCACGTGGGCTCGCGGTCAGAAGGTCGACGCCGAACGGCTTGGTAGTGGCCGATCGAACGGCGGCGATCTCCCGCTTCATCTCGTCGTGGTGCATGATCGCGGCGCCGAGGCAGCCAAAGCCACCCGCTTCCGAGACAGCGGCGGTGACCTTGGAGTACGACACGCCGCCCATCCCGGCGAGCATGATGGGGTGCTCGATGCCGAGCAGGTCGCAGAGCGGAGTTCGGATCATGCTCAGGGCTGTAGCACGCCGTCGATCAGGGAGTCGACGGCGCGCTCGCCGCTGTGGATGCAGCATGCCGGTCTGGAATGGTTGCACAGGCTGGCTTCGGAGCCCGGGCGGCTGTGGAAGCGTTACATGGTGACGAATACGATTTTTGTTATTGCGGCTGTCAGGCAGCTTTACTTCAAAGGCCAAGGGTGAACTTCGGAGCAGAGGCAGGCACTTTTAATCATCGACATGCAACAAAATTGGAATTCAGAAAAATGATATTGATTACTGGCGGTGCTGGCTATATGGTTGGCTTCAGAATTATTTGAACTTGATTGGAACAAGGAGGCAGTAATGAAAAAAATACGTAAGGCGGTTTTTCCTGTTGCTGGGCTGGGATCGCGCTTTCTGCCGGCAACCAAGGCGAGCCCGAAGGAAATGTTGCCGGTCGTGGACAAACCCCTTATCCAGTATGCAGTCGAGGAAGTCGTGGCTGCTGGCATTACCGATTTGATATTTGTTACTGGCCGTAGCAAACGCGCCATTGAGGATCACTTCGACAAGAGTTTTGAACTGGAAGAGCAGTTGAAGCTCAAGCACAACAACAAAATGCTCGAGTTGTTGCAGAACCTGTTGCCCAGGAATGTAAACTGCATTTACATCCGCCAGGCCGAGGCGCTCGGCCTCGGTCATGCAGTGCTGTGCGCCCGCCCGGTTTTGGAAGATGAACCTTTTGCCGTGATTCTTGCAGACGATCTGCTGGATGGGAACCCGCCAGTGATGCGGCAGATGGTGGATACATACGATTATTACCGCTGTTCAGTGCTGGCGGTGCAGGATGTTCCCCGTGACGAGACCAAGAGCTACGGCATTGTGGCGAGCCGGCCGGTGGCGGATCGTGTCGATCAGATCAGTGCTATCGTTGAGAAGCCAAACCCGGAAAATGCACCTTCCACACTGGCCGTGGTTGGGCGTTATATCCTGACTCCGCGCATTTTTCATCACCTGGAAAAGGTCAAGCCCGGCGCGGGTGGGGAGATTCAGCTTACGGATGGGATTGCCTCGCTGCTGTCAGAAGAACAGGTGCTGGCTTATCGATACGACGGGGTGCGTTATGACTGCGGTTCCAAGCTAGGCTATCTGGAGGCGACGGTCTCTTTCGGGCTGCGCCACCCGGTAATAGGCGCCGACTTTGCGGCATATCTGGAAGCCATGGCTAAGCAAGATGGCTTTCGCAAAACCGAAAAATAGCATGTGCCTTCATGCTTGGTACTCACCCGGCGAAGGGCCACCAATGAAGACGCAGCTGCAGTGAACCTAAAAAACGCAGTTGCACGGTCATAACCACGCTCCGTGTAGTGGTCTAATTTACACGGACACCTCAATAGGTGGAAAATCCACCATCAGAGGAGTACTAAATGACAAAGCAACGAAAAAAATTCGACACCAGTTTCAAGCTGAAAGTTGTGCGCATGATCCAGGAACAGGGACAGAGTGTCCCAGCAGTTTCCTTTACGGCTCATGGAGCTTTGCATGCCGTATTCAGCCAGTGTGCCCTGAAATGCGTGGCTGCAATACTGGCTACCACGATCAGCGAGGAAGATCAGCCTTGGCTCTGACCGCCGCCTAAACCACGCCATCCTGAGCGCATCCGTTACCAGGCTGGTCTGCATGTGGGGTTGCATGCTCCAGGACACAACCTGACGGCTATACAGATCAAGAACCACTGCCAGATACAACCAGCCTGCATCGGTCAGAATATATGTGATGTCACTCGAGTGCATCTTCCGCGCCAGCCAAAGCGCTTGTATTTGAAGGTAAATATGACGGTAAAGTTAGATGGTACATACAAAGGAAGCATGTATCCATGCGTGTTTTAGAGCCTGGGAAATAATAGAGTAGGAGTGATAGCTTTTTAACTTGTTGATTATAAATAAATTATTTTGTTACTTTTGTGAATTTCATAAATTAGAATCTTTGCAAATCAATTAGTTAATTTTTTTCAGCAAGTGTCAAATTTCCATCGAGAAGAGGCTACTAAATTTTTCTGATGGTATTTTTGATGGTGCCAAAATAAATATCCATTTTTCAGAGCTGCAATGCCATGAGTCGGAAAAATCACTGGTGATGGTATCGCGCTGGACAAAAGCCTAGTCTGGCAAGTGTTTCAACCAAGTTCAGGCCACTTTGCAATCATGGTATCAAGGCTCGAAAAGTCTTCCGATCCGGGTCTGCAATGAATAACTGACGATTGTTGACCGCATCCATGATGGCTATTTCGCGAATTGGCCTGACCGAATTCACCAACGAGATTATTGCGAACGTGCGAATGCCAAGTGCAACCACCATCAACACCGACAGCACCGCCACCATGCAGCGCAAGCTGACCAACTGCTACACGCGAGGTCGCCAATGATTGCATCGAGATATTTCACACACTTGCTCTTATGGCAACCATGGCGAGCGCAGCAGAACTTTAGTGTGACGGCATTGCTCATGCAGGCACTGAATGCGCCAACGAAAGTGGGCGGTAAAATGGACTTTGCGCTGAATTACGAATTGAGCCTATACCGAAGTGGCTTGCCTCCGAGCGAGGGGATGGATTTCGGGCACGACGACGGCAATCTCGGCGCCTTCCGGCGTGGCGCACAGCGCCGTCATATAACGTGCCGCGAAATTGCGCCACCAGGGCAGTGGGCAGTGCGCAGCCTACCTCGGACGCGCCCAGTTGCAGAAGGCCATGCAAACGCGACAGCCAGTCTTAATTTTGGACATATGTCGATGATGGCATCGAACAAACCTAGCGCGCAATAAAGCGCAATATATTGCGCAAATTTAAATAATAGTGTATACAATGCGCATGAAAACGCGCAAACAAGCTATAGGACATCCGATTACCAACCTGGAGCGACTTGCCGCCGAGCTTCGCAAGATTCGTCGCGGACGCAAGGTAAGTCAGCAAGAACTATC
>CAZPUT010000089.1:0-3712 GCA_964589845.1 uncultured Candidatus Nitrotoga sp.
TTCTCTACACCAAGCAACCACTAGCGGTTGCACTTCGAATTTGAATCCGCGTTTTTTTAAGATCACTCATTGGCAAACTAACCACAGGTGAGCCAACAATTTTATTGCTGTATTCCTTAACTATCTCTTGGGAGTTGAGCAGATGAGAAAGGTATCTCGAATAAATTATTTTATGGTTTGGCTTTATTGTGTAAATACCTTCTTTTATGTTCCAATTTTCTGGCGTTATCTCAATGACGGCAGTTCTACCAACTGTACCTGTGCCCGAGAATAAAATATCGCCAGCCTCCAAATTGGAACGATTATTAATGAGCCCTAAAGCCTTTTCGCCCACTCTATCTGTTTTATCAAGGAACACTACGCTTCCATTCTGAATTTCACGAACGGTCACGTAATAACCTTCTGCATCCGATGTATTTAGTTGGAAATTTTGGCGGGGATTTAAGCCGGTTTTTAGAGATACTATTACATCCCGCAGCGCCTTCCATTCCACCTCAACGCCGTCCAGCAGCTTTTCCATAAAATCAAACTGGCTCATTTTTTACGGCTCTCTTCTTTTGCCTGTTTTTCCAGTGTAGCAATGGTTTTCAGGTAATCTTTTTCCACATTGTCCAGCGTTTTGGCTTTGTAGTTCTGGTATTCCAGCTTGGCTTTGTTTGCTGCCTGGGTATGCGAGATGTTGCCGGCATTGTCCAGCACCTTGCGCCCGGTGGAGCTCAGGATGTTGTCCAGCTCGCGCACATAATCGGCCATGCGCATTTCGCGCTGTTCTATGGCGTTTATCTCGGCCAAGTCGAAATAGGCCGATACCAGATTATTCAGTACTCGCAGCTCCTGCTCGCTGAGGTAGTTTTTGGCAATCATGGCTTCGGCCTGTGTGGGCTGGCTGCCTTTGAAACTGCTCAAGCCCGCAAAGGGTTTATCGCTATCCACGCGCAGGTAGATGACTTCGCTGGCGGTATGGCCGTGAGCGGCATAGTGCAGTTTGTTTTGTACGATTTTAAAAAACGTGAGGCTTTGCTCGCTATCGGGGGTGTAGTCTGTTGCGGTGGCGTACAGGTCGAGCACTTGGCGGTACATCACTTTTTCACTGGAACGAATATCGCGAATGCGACCGAGCAATTCTTTCCAGTAATTTCCGCCACCGAGGTTTTTCAGGCGCTCGTCATTCAAGGCAAAACCTTTTTCGAGGTATTCCTTCAAAACAGTGGAAGCATAGCGTCTGAATTGCACGCCACGCACCGAACGTACACGATAGCCAACAGCCAGAATCACATCTAGGTTATAGAGCGCAATCGTGCGTGTAACCTCGCGCTCGCCTTCATTTTGAACTGTCAACTGATGGTTGACAGTTGCTTTTTCGTCCAGCTCTTGGTCGTCAAAAATAGCCTGAATGTGCTTGCTGATATTTTGCTTGGTGGTTTGAAAAAGCTCGGCAATTTCTAATTGAGATAACCAAACCGTGCCGTTTTCCAGGCGTAAATCAATTTTGGTCGTACCGTCTTCGGTGGTGTAAATAATGACATCGCTCATGCCTCCGACTCCTCGCCTTCAATCTCGGCGACGATGGCATCTATATCCGCCCGCAGTTTGTCGATCTTGGCGACGGTGATTTTTAGCTCGGCATTCAGCTCGGAAATATCCACCACTTCGCGGTTGTCTTTGGCTTCGACATAGCTGCTCACCGAGAGGTTGTAGTCGTTGGCGGCGATGGCATCCAAGTTCACCGATTTGGCAAAGTGTTCAACATCCGTTTTGCTATCGAACACTTGCATGATTTGTTCGATATGCTTTTCGGTGAGCACGTTGTTATTGGTTTCTTTTTTAAACAGGCCGCCGGCATTAATAAACTGGGTGGTGGTGTCAGTTTTGTGTTTGGAGAGCACCAGAATATTCACGGCGATGGTGGTGCCAAAAAACAGGTTGGGTGCGAGTGAAATCACGGTTTCGACGTAGTTGTTATCCACCAGATATTGGCGAATTTTCTGCTCGGCACCGCCACGGTAAAAAATGCCGGGAAAGCAGACAATGGCGGCGCGGCCTTTGCTGGAGAGATAACTCAAGGCATGCAGCACGAAGGCAAAGTCGGCTTTGGATTTGGGCGCTAACACACCCGCAGGGGCAAAGCGGTCATCGTTGATCAGGGTGGGGTCATCTGCGCCTATCCATTTCACCGAGTAAGGCGGGTTGGAGACAATGGCATCGAAGGGTTTGTCATCACCAAAATGCGGATTTCGCAGCGTATCACCCAGCTGGATATTGAACTTGTCGTAGTTGATGTTGTGCAAGAACATGTTCATCCGCGCCAGGTTGTAGGTGGTGTGGTTGAGCTCCTGACCCCAAAAACCGTCTTCAATAATGTGGGCGTCAAAGTGTTTTTTGGCTTGCAGCAGCAGCGAGCCCGAACCGCACGCGGGGTCATAAATCTTGTTGACGCTGGTTTGTTTGTGCATGGCCAGTTGGGCAATCAGCTTGGACACGTGTTGCGGGGTGAAAAACTCGCCACCGGATTTACCGGCATTGGCGGCGTAGTTGGAGATGAGGAACTCATAGGCATCGCCAAACAGGTCGATGTGGCTGCCATCAAAATCCCCAAAGATCAGTCCGTCCACGCCTTTGAGCACAGCGGCCAAGCGGGTGTTTTTGTCGACCACAGTGTTACCAAGGCGGTTGCTGGTGGTATCAAAATCGGCAAACAGACCTTTAATGTCACCTTCTGATGGGTAGCCGTTGGCTGAGCTTTCGATGGCCGCAAAGATGGCGGCGAGGTCGGTATTCAAGCTTTCGTTGGTGTTGGCACCTGCGGCAATGTTGGCAAATAACTGGCTGGGATAGATGAAGTAGCCCTTGGTTTTAATGGCATCGTCTTTAATTTCCGGGGTGATGACCTTATCGGAAAGCTCCGCATAGTTGATGCTGTCATCACCGCCTTCGATATAGCTGGCAAAGTTTTCACTGATAAAGCGATAAAACAGGGTGCCCAAGACATACTGCTTGAAATCCCAGCCATCCACTGCGCCTCGTACATCGTTGGCGATTTTCCAGATTTGGCTTTGCAGTGCAGCGCGTTGTTGGGTACTTGTCATTCTGTCATTCCTGTTTTGATTTGCTGTTGCAAGCGGGGAGAGCTTTATTTTATATTGTACTTCCTTGGAGAGGCGTTTAACCGTTCTCCAAAAGATAATGGCACCTATATAAATGGTGCCGTTATGTGTACCGGATTGGCTCGCCGCCCAGGACTCGAACTGAGGTCGTCTTAGCTGTGCTTAGCGGACGTTTCAGCGCTCGTTGCTGAAGTCGGCTATGGCCGAAAAGAAGTCTCTCGTGGCAAACGAAATGACCGGCTACAATGTGTCACAAGCAGCCGTTCGAGTGAAGGTTTTACCCCTCAATGCCCCGCAACTATTTTTGTTAACATCCTGCTTTACTTACGACAGGCTTAATTTTCTTTGAACTCACTCTGGCTCTCCCATTTTACCGCGACCAGCAGCATCGGTCGCGGTCTCGACCAGACTCTGGACGCGCTGCGCCAGCGTCGTTCCGGGCTGGTGCCGTGTGCGTTTGATACGGTGGATCTGGCGACGTTCATTGGTGAGGTGGCAGGGGTGGATGCGGTGCAGCTTCCCGCGCATCTAGCCGACTTCAAGTTTGCCGCCAGCTTCCGACAAGCCGAGCAGGTTGGCGCGCGCGGTGACGGCGGCGATGAAGTCTT
>CAZPUT010000090.1:0-3666 GCA_964589845.1 uncultured Candidatus Nitrotoga sp.
TTTCATTCGATTCGGTAACAGCCGCAGCGGATGATCTTCACGCACAAGTAAGCGGTGCACAACCCTGGATCACAATCATGTGCAAGTTCAGCGATGATCCAGCCGAACCTAAAGATGTGAACTATTTTACAAATATGTACGGCAGCACAAAGCCTGAATTCAACCATTACTGGATGGAACAATCCTACAATATCGCCAATATCAATGGAAGTTCCGTTGCAGGTATTGGATGGTTTACATTGCCTAACATCCGCGCGTATTATTTTGACGGCGCAGACTGGAGTTTCGATAGATCATCGGCTGACTGTACCAATGCCGCAAACGCAACTACAGATTTCTCTCCTTACGTTGGCATCAACATGATGTTCAACGGCGATCTGGACGGGTCTGCCTGGGGCGGCAGCCAGGTTTTGACTCTCGATGGTCCCGCTAAACCCTGGCGCACCACATGGATACCGCCGTGGGGATACTTAAATGTAGGTGTCATCGCCCATGAAATGGGGCATGGATTTGGCTTGCCGCATTCAGCCAGTAACGATGGCGCTGCTTTTGATTACGATAATGACTGGGATGTGATGAGCGGTAATGCGTGCAACACCCACCTAATCTACAACTGCCAAGCCCAGCATACGATCTCATATCATAAAGATATTCTTGGGTGGATCACACCCGCCGAAAAATATACAGCCGCGAATAGCGCCACGATCACAATAGACGCTTTGGCATTGCCATCCACTACAAATTACCGCATGGCGCAAATCCCAATTGGCGGATCCAGCACCCATTTCTATACCGTGGAAGTCAGAGATCAAACCGGTTATGATGCGCCGCTGCCCGGCAAAGCGGTCATCATCCACGAAGTGGATATTCGCGTTGAACCCGCGCATGTAATAGACTTGCCAGCCGATGGCAACACAAGCGACGCCGGCGCAATGTGGGTTGTAGGAGAAACATTTACCGACGCACCCAACGGCATCTCTGTTGCGGTGATCGCTGAAACGGCAAATGGTTTTCAAGTAACCATCACAGCGCCGCCAGCCACGTATTGCGCTTCCTCGGGAGATATTTCGTACATCAACAATTACATCACCCGCACGCAGTTGAATGGCGGCGACCAGACTTCCAGCGCTGGAGCGGGCGGATATGAAGATCGCATGGGCTTCAACTTTGCCACGCTTGCCCTGGGAGGATCTTATCCTATTGGTATAACAGGATCGTCACAAACGTACTCAGGTTTGGAGTCTGTAAAAGTCTGGGTGGATTTCAATCAGGATAAGGACTTTGCAGATACCGGAGAGGAACTGGATCTCGGCAGTTTCAACTTTTTCGGAAATCACGTATTTTCAGGCAATTTGCCTGTTCCAGGCGGCGCGCTATTAGGCACAACGCGCATGCGAGTGATGTTGAGATATACTCAGCCAGGCTTCCCCGTGCCCGCCCCATGCGCTACGAATGGATACGGTGAAACGGAAGATTACACCGTATCGATTGCCGCCACCGAGCCGCCCCCTGTTGTTACTCAACGCGCAAAGAACGGCGGCTTCAACACCTATTCTTCGGGTACATCCAAAGTTCCCACCAACTGGGTAAAGAATGCAGCCTTTGCTTCCACGGATGGCAAAAACACGCAATTTAAGAAAGAAGGCACGGCCTCTGTCAAAATTGCGGGAGCGTTCGGCAAAACCAAAACGTTGACGCAAAACCTCAGCCTTGCGGGAAACAGCGGCGACACGTTCACTTTCTCCTTCTGGGCAAAAGGCGCGTTCATCCCGTTTGCGGGAACTTGTAAAGCGCAGGTAATTCTTTACAACGGTTTGAGCGCGAATCTAACCAAAACAGTTGCCTGTGCAAACGGCACGTATTCAACCTTCAAAAAGAAGACAGCCACATTCAATGCTACTTCAGCGTATAACAAAGTGGTGATCAAATTCACCTACGCAAAATCCAGCGGCACAGTCTGGTTTGATGGAGTGAGTTTGATGAGATAGAAATTTAAGATGATAAAAAGGACTGGCGATTGAGTTTGCCAGTCCTTTTTTTATTGCGCGTGGCGAAGTTGCATCCGCTGTTTGTTGAGGTTGGAAAAGTGATGGTGGAGGTGCGGGATTTGGCGGGGAATGTGGTGAGGACGGGGGTGGAGAAGGCTGCAAGATTTAGCTGCAACTTGGGCATTGATTACCAATCAGCATGTCCAAGCCGCATCGGCGGCAGTTACGCACGCTGTTGATTATAAAATCTGCCAAGTGACTTAAATCCATCAAATAGGTGACATTTTCCATCGCGTTCTCCAAAGATTTATTATAGAATGATTAAAATTCGATAAATTTCACATTATCTCTTTTGTCTGATGGACTGGAGGGTCAACATTTCCATATGTATAAAATAAAATATTAGCAGAAAGAACCAAAAACATATTCACACCAAATGGCTGTTTTTAGCTGCACTGGGCAACTTCTCCTGGCAAATGAAAGCCTATGCCAGGCATATTTTTTTGCTTACATTCGATGAAAGAGGACGGAATGAAAACGACTATCAGGTTTTTTTCCCTTTTGGCTCTGTTGGCGCTGACTTTCAGCACCTTGGGGAGCCTTCCGGCGAAAGCCGCGACTGCCACAATCTGGTATGGACCCATGGTCACCTTTACCAAGGCAAACTATGCCGATTGGACCCTGCCTGCCAATCAGGACCAGTTGACGCCCAATATCTGGCTGACGCGCAAAGACAGCGCGGGTCTGTTCAACATTGCAAAAGAGACAGGTTATTCTTCGTCCAGCCCGCTGGATACGGAATGGGCATACGGCGCGCTTGCGGACTATGCCAGCCTTTCTTATCAGCCATGGGTTGGCTGGAATGGTAATAGCCCTACAAGTACGATTGGTCAGGATGCGGTGCTGCACCTGATTTCAGAAGATATCTACCTGTCGATTAAATTCACGGCTTGGACGGGTGGCGGCACTGGCGGCGGTTTTTCTTACCAGCGTTCCACTGCCCCTGTATCTGGCCCCGGAGTGAGCATCAGCCCGTCATGGGGTTTTGGAAACCAGTTAATCAACAGCACCAGCGCGGCCAAATCCTTCATCCTCACCAGCGCTGGCACAGCCGATTTGGTGCTTGGCACACTGGGTATTACCGGCGAGTTCTCTTTGAGCAATGACCTGTGTAGCGGCCAGACGATTGCACCGGCTGCTGCCTGTACCTTTGACGTGACCTTCTCGCCCATATCCACGGGTGTCAAGTCTGGTTCGGTCTCCGTCCCTAGCAACGCCACCTCTTCGCCCGATAGTGTCTCCCTGAGTGGCAAAGGTTTCATAATTTGGTATGGCCCAATTACCACCTTTACCAAGACAGACTATGCCGATTCGACCTTACCTGCCAACCAGGACCAGTTAACACCCAATGTCTGGCTGACGCGCAAAAACAGCGAGGGTCTGTTCAACATTGCGCAAGAGACTGGTTATTCTTGGTCTACGCCCAGTCCGTTGGATACGGAATGGGCGTATGGCGCGCTCGCGGACTATTCCAACCTTTCGTATCAGAAATGGGTTAGTTGGAATGGTGGTAACCCTCTTAGCATGCTTGGCAAGGATGCGGTGCTACACCTGATTTCAGAGGATGTCTACCTGGCGATTAAATTCACCGCTTGGGCGGCTAATAACAGCGGCGGCG
>CAZPUT010000091.1:0-3429 GCA_964589845.1 uncultured Candidatus Nitrotoga sp.
GTGCCGGTTTTGCTGTTGTAGGCGGCGGGGCTGAGCACCAGCGCGGGGCGGTGTCCTGCCTGCTCATGTCCGGCCTGAGGCGAGAATTCGAGCCAGACTATATCCCCCGCCTCCGGCACGAAGCGGCGCGCCATTACCAGACTTCCTTGCCGACCGGCGCACCAGTATCAACAGGCTTGTGCTGATTTTTCGCGGTGATGCCGCCCAGCAATTCATCCAGCTTATATTCCTTGCGGCGTACCGGTTCGATAACGATGCGCCCCTGTTCCTCGCGCACTTCAACCGGCTGGTCCAGAGTGACATGCGCCGCCGCCATAACGGATGCCGGAATGCGCACCGCCGCGCTGTTACCCCATTTTTTTATAATGACTTCCATGATATGTGCACCCCGTGCAAATTGAATGTGGGAAGTTTAGGTGCGTGCGTGGCATGTGTCAACATTGTTTATACAATCGAACCAATTCATCACAAAATGTTGCACTTGGTTTTTGAGCGCACCTTACAATTAAACTTTGGTGAATTTCCAAAATTGGCTATCACCCAATTCTCTGCCAATATTGAATAGCAAGGCTTCAAGTGACTGGATGAACATTTATAATCTGATAACGAGCACACTACGGATGTCTACGGCTAAACCAAAATGATCAACCAAGATGAACTGGCCGCCCATATTTTTGCCAATGTAACCATCGCTCTCGATGAAGACCTGCGCGGCGGTGATCTCACCGCGCAACTCATTCCCTTGCATACAGAAGCACACGCCACTGTCATAACGCGCCAGGATGCAGTGTTATGCGGCACGGCTTGGTTTGATGCGTGTTTCAAAGCGATGGATAAAGTTTGCATCATTCATTGGCTTGCGCAGGATGGCGATGTCGTAACAGCCAAGCAAACGCTGTGCGAAATACGCGGTGATGCGCGTGCGATGCTGACTGCCGAACGGTGCGCGCTCAATTTTTTGCAGACACTTTCTGCGACCGCCACGCAGACTCGGCGCTATGTTGAGGCGGTGCGCGGCACGCACGCAAGAATTCTGGATACACGCAAGACGCTGCCAGGCCTGCGCATAGCACAGAAATATGCGGTGAAAATGGGCGGAGGGCATAACCAGCGGATTGGCTTATTTGATGGCGTGCTGATTAAGGAGAATCATATTCTGGCTGCGGGTGGCATCCGTCCTGCGTTGGAACAAGCTTTCCATCTTGTTCCTGAGGGTATAAGCATCCAAATCGAAGTAGAAAATCTGGAACAGTTGCGTGAAGCACTAAATGCAGGTGCCAAGCTAATTTTGCTCGACAATTTCGATCTCGATAGTATGCGTGTTGCTGTCAAATTCACTGCCGGGCGCGCCGAACTGGAAGCCTCTGGCGGCATTACTCTTGATAAAGTACGCGCTATCGCCGAGACCGGCGTAGAACGCATCTCCATTGGTGGCCTGACCAAAGATATACAGGCTGTAGATTTATCGATGCGGTTTGAAATTTAATCTATCGTCCCCAAGTACGGAGTACCCACAACTAAGGTAAAAATCATGAGCGACTCCATCAATATCGTCTGCCCGAGTTGCGATGCGGTAAACCGCATTCCCGCTGGAAAGTTAACCAGCCAGCCGAATTGCGGCAAATGCAAACAAGCTCTGTTTAACGCTCACCCGGTTGAATTGAGCAGCAACAACTTCGAGAAGCACATCACGCGTAACAATATCCCGGTTCTGGTGGATTTCTGGGCGCCATGGTGTGGTCCCTGCCGCATGATGGCGCCCGCCTTTATTCAAGCAGCAGAGAAACTCGAGCCAGAAATACGTTTAGCTAAACTAAATACAGAAGAAGCGCAGGAACTGGGCGCGCGCTATAACATCCGCAGCATTCCCACCCTGGCAATATTCAAAAATGGACGCGAGGTGGCAAGACAGGCAGGTGCCATGGATGTGGCCGGCATTTTGTCGTGGGCTCGTGCTAATGCCTGAAATGCCCGGCGAAATTATCCAAGTGCTGATGGGAGTTAAAACGACGTGAATCGCTGAATACCTGATGGATATTGGTGCCCCGAAGACGAATCGAACGTCCGACCTACCCCTTAGGAGGGGGTCGCTCTATCCACTGAGCTACCGAGGCGCGCGCGCATTCTAACGCAAATGAGCTTTGATCACACCCTCCAGGTTGCTAGACAATGCCAATCAAGCAACAAAATAACAAAACATCATAGTAACCTCCTGAAGTGCACCTCTAAAAATCCAATTTTGCGAGCAGCCGCTTTGCGTCTTGCCTGCTTACCCCGTTTCGTCACAATACGGCGTTGTTTGAAAAATAATACAGCTTACATATCAATTATATGCTGCGCTCAAATTATTTCTCATACCTTGTCTTGCTAAGAAACTTGAATCTTTAGAGATGCCATGAAAGGAATTTAGAACTGCCAGCCCATAAGCCCATAAATGCTAACTAGACCTGTCCTACTCACACCTTCAGGAGTACGGGTTGCAAAAGCAATCGGGATGGTTAGTCGGTCGAAGGGCTTCAATGCTACCCCGGCGAGGATGCCACGTCTTTCTGAAAAAGGAGCGTAGTCTTTATTCTTTTCGGACTTATATTCCACAATAGCATTAACATATTTGTGCATAGGAACTGCAATTGCAGCGTCAAAAGAAAGAGTCTTTTCACCCTGTTTGGAAGTTCCTAAATAGTAAGGCACAAACGTGGCAATTAACCTTTCTGTTTTTAATGTTAAAGGAAGCTCAGTTATTAAATATGAGCTGGATCGCCCAGGGCCGGTTAGGGTACGCCCAGCAGAAGTCATAATCACAGCACCGAAGTCGCCCTTATCCATAATCTTATACTTTAAAGTGCCTCGATTATTATCATTATGATTATCCCTGCCCACGACATAGGACCTGCCATTAAGATACTTAACGTCCACCCTGGCTTCGAGGCTATCAGTAATACCATAGGCGATACGTGCCGTATCTCCTAATGCGCCGAAGACCATCTGCTTCTGACCTATAGTTTCCGCCAATTCCGTGTGAATCAGATGAGAAGGACGAATTACTTGGGATGGTCCCTTGGAGATTTCATTAGCTGAAATGCCTTCAGTGGTACCTCCTGCATTGTCAGCGGCATTTGCGATACCAAGAAAAGAAAATAAGATACAGAAAATAAAATACTTCATTTTAAAGCTCCCTTAACAGTTAGTTTTTTTATAGACACCTCTAAAACCCAATTTACGTCAGTAATACTGCGTTACTCGAAAAAAAACCTCTCAAGTGTCGATACTATAGCTCAAATTTTTCCTTGTTCCTTGTTCCTTGTTCCTTGTTCCTTGTTCCTTGTTCCTTGTTCCTTGTTCCTTGTTTTTATTTGAAATTTTAGAGACCATTTTATAGACCCGGCACGATTTATAAATGAATTTTTCTTGATTTTCGATGTCTATGAG
>CAZPUT010000092.1:0-3405 GCA_964589845.1 uncultured Candidatus Nitrotoga sp.
TCCCTATGCCCTGGCCAAGATCGCCGGCATCGAAATGTGTTGGAGCTACAACCGACAATATGGTACGCAATACCTGGCTGCCATGCCCACCAACCTGTATGGCCCCGGCGACCACTACAACCTGATGAACTCGCACGTAATCCCCGCCATGATCCGCAAGTTCCATCTGGCCAAACTAGCGTCTGAGCGCAACTGGCACGCCATCGAACAGGATGAAGCCAAGAACGGCCCCATCCCCCAAGACCTGAAAGACTGCCTTCTTGCAACTTGCAACTTGCAACTTGCCCCTGCAGTTTTCATCTGGGGCACTGGTACGCCGAAGCGGGAATTCATGTACAGCGAGGATATGGCCGATGCCTGCGTCTACCTGATGAAACTGCCGGACGCGCAGTTTGTACCGCTGCTTGGAAAAGACCGCAACGATGGCTTGCCGCCGTTGATGAACATCGGCGTGGGGCACGATCTCACCATCCGCGAACTGGCCGAGACCGTCAAAGACGTGGTGGGTTATCAGGGGGCAATCGAATTCGACACCAGCAAACCCGATGGTACGCCGAGAAAATTGATGGATGTAGAACGGCTGAATGCAATGGGGTGGAAAGCGCAAACGAATATGCGCGAGGGACTGGCGCGCGCATACCAAGATTTTCAGGCAGCGACTTAACTGACTTGCACAAGGATACCATCCATGCCCAATAATAAAAACGAGAAACGTTGCCTATTGTGCGGCTCGAATCATCTGGTAGTAAAAGATTCGGTAGTAACCAATCTGGTTATGGAAAGCTATGCCAAGGCTTTCGATGTGAATGTCAACTCGTATTTCAAACCGGGCGGCAACATGAGTCTGATCGGTTGCGAGGCTTGCGGCTTGTTGAATTATGACCCGATGCCTGCCGGGGATGCCGCTTTCTACGAAGCCTTGCAACGCCTGCCATGGTATTACCAGGATATCAAACCCGAATATCACTTTGCCAAAACGCATGTCGGCGCACAGTATCGTGTGCTAGAAGTGGGCTGCGGTAAGGGCGCATTCCGTAACTTCCTGCCGGAATCGGTTGATTACTGCGGGCTGGAGTTCAATCAGGCAGCTATTGATAAAACCACAGCGCGGGGACTGCATGTCACCGCAGATACTATCCAGAATCATGCCGAAACGCACGCAGGCCAGTATGACGTGGTTTGTCACTTTCAGGTGCTGGAGCATGTTTCCGATCCCCATGGGTTCCTGCAGGCTTGCGCCAAGGCCGTCAAACCGGGCGGCAAGCTCATTGTAGCCGTGCCGGCCGAAGATTCATTCCTGTCGATATGCGAAGGTGGTTGGCTCAACATGCCGCCTCATCATGTTACTCGCTGGAAAGACAGCACATTGCAACATGCCTTTGAAACAGAGTTGGGGCTGGCAGTCGAAGAAATCTGGCATGAACCCGTTGCTGATTATCATCAGGATTGGTATCGCGCTATTCTAACTAATTTCGTCATAAAAAATTTGCTAGGTGAGCCTATCAGGCTAGCGCCCGATGCAGCCATCGCAGCCAAGATTACACGGCGTATCGCCACTTTCAAGCCAATTTGAAATTGGCTTTTTAGCCGTGCACAACGACAGTTTCTTTACGCCAAGCGTGGCCATACCGTTTGTGCAGTGGGTATGAAAAATTCACCTGTTACATCGCCGCCAATCTAGGATGAGGCCATGGCTACGATGCAGTACGATGGACAAATGAAATGACACTTGCTCCAAAAATACTGGCTATCGATCGCGGTACAAGTGGCTGATCGACCTGATTAAGGATAAGACGAGCCTGTATTAGGCTGTGCTGACCATCCCATCATTGCCGAAAAGATTGCTAATAGTCGCATTCCGCATTGGTAGCTCTCGCAATCGACAAGTGAGATTATCACTGACCGAGCAGCACCAAGGAAGCTGCATAGGTATGCAATTGGGTGGAAGATACACACTGACCGCCGAGAAAGGCTATCCAGAACCTATAGTAGCTTCACATTGAATTGAAAACTGAAACCATTTCCAGATCAAGAAAATGAATAGCGTTATCGGTATTGTTTTTACTACTATTCCATTTCTTGTCGTCGTGCTGATGTCGCTTGCTTTCGTTGGATATGCAGGCGCGACGTTGGCATGGCCACGATTTTTGGTATACCCCTACCTCGGGATTCTTTTCTGGGCAAATAGTAGTCACTATGGCAGCCTGGAAGCCGTAGCGCCAACTCTATACACCCGCGGCTCGAGTATCCTTTATTTCTCACTGCTATTCTGGCTGCTGCTAGCAGCGATGCTGTGGGCAAAACTTTCAGTGGCGTTTGAGCGAAGACAGGCCGCTCAATGCAATTTGCTTCCTTGGTTCTCTGCCTGGGCAGTTTTACTGTCAGGGCACATTTGCATCGGTCTCTTCCTTGAGATTCCTTTTAAGGAGATCATTTCCGTTGCTGGAATCTCGAATATCGTCTGGATGGCTGCCCTGATTATCCTTATTCAATTGGGGTTTCGCAACCAGAAGGAGTTAGCTGAATTTTCCAAGTTTATCATTCTGGTTGGATTGGCTCGTGCCGCGTTTGGTCTGGTCCGCTGGATTGCATTCGGCGGCGACCCCAGTAATGTATATGAAAATTACGGGAAACTCGACCTCAAACTCACTTTCTTCGATATCAATGACGGTCTTGTTTGCTGGTTGGCACTTTGTGTTGCTGCCGTCCAACTTCTCAGACCCGGCCAGGATGAATTTTCTCGCATGTGGCGTTTTATTCTCTGGATGACGATCGTGATTTGTGTCACTTGCATTATTCTTTCATTCAGACGAACAGCATGGGTTGGACTTATCTTGGGAAGTATATTTTTGTTGATGCATCTGCCATCTCGTCGCCGCATACAGATTGCACTTCTCGGTATGCCAGCCATTCTGGCTGGGATTCTCTACAGTGCCTGGAAACGTCTCTCCCAGACCAGAGGGGCAGGGGGTTTAGAGTCTTTTTTTCACGATCTCCAATCGAATGACATTGGTGAGGAAGGTGCGCGAGTGCTGGAACTTAAACTCGTTTGGGCCGATTTCATCGAGCATCCAATCTTCGGGATCGGTTCTTGGGGACGGTACAAAGGGCATGAATTTATTGCGTGGCAGACAGGTGAAGCTGGAGGTACATTCGTTCACAGTGGCATATTGCATATCGCACTTAAATCAGGGTTGGTTGGGCTCGTATTGATGGTCGGTCTCATTAGCGCATTCATACATTTTTGGCTTAAGAACAAGTCTGCCATCGAGCAGACTGCCCAACCTTTGGCAATTGCCGGTGTGGCGGGCATGCTATTCATGATACCTGATCTGATAATTGGCACCCCCATTTCCGAAATTAGAACCATGCAGATGCTCGCTCTTTGCTTGGCTTTACCCTATG
>CAZPUT010000093.1:0-3328 GCA_964589845.1 uncultured Candidatus Nitrotoga sp.
TACAAAGCGCTGGTGCTGGACATCACTTATCCTGCAGCACAGGGCGCGGCGGGTTGCGAGGGCGCCATCAAGACGCTGAGTGCCGCAGCCGATCAGGCGGTGGCGGATGGCTGCAACGTACTGATTTTGTCCGACCGTGCGGTTTCAAGCAAACGCGTGGCGATTCCGGCTTTGCTGGCTTGTGCGGGAGTGCATCATCACTTGGTACGCGAAGGCCTGCGCACCAGCACGGGACTGGTGGTGGATTCCGGTTCCATGCGTGAAACCCATCACTTCGCGCTACTTGCCGGTTATGGCGCCGAGGCGGTATGTCCGTGGCTGGCGTATGAAACTATCGCTGCTATGAGCGATTATTTACCTGCTGGTGTATCGAGCAAGGATGCGAATAAGCGTTTCATTAAAGCGGTGAACAAGGGTCTGCTCAAGGTAATGTCCAAAATGGGCATCTCCACTTATCAGTCTTATTGCGGCGGGCAGATTTTCGAGGCAATCGGCCTGAACGCTGATTTTGTGTCGCAATATTTCACCGGTACGGCAACCCAGATCGAAGGTATTGGCTTACATGAGGTGGCAGAGGAAGCGATGCGCATTCATCAAGCCGCTTTCGGCAACGATCCGGTGCTGTCCACTGCGCTGGAAGCGGGGGGTGAATATGCCTATCGTGTGCGGGGTGAAGAGCATATGTGGACGCCGGATGTCATCGCCAAGCTGCAACATGCCACGCGTTCCAACAATGGGCAAGCGTACAAAGAATATGCGAAGCTGATTAACGACCAGACTCAGCACATGAAGACATTGCGCGGCTTGTTCGAAATCAAGCCAGCTGGCGCGCCCGTGCCGCTGTCAGAGGTCGAGTCGGCAAAAGAGATCGTCAAACGTTTTGCTACGGGAGCAATGTCGCTTGGATCTATTTCCACAGAGGCGCACACCGCTTTGGCCATCGCAATGAACCGCATTGGGGGAAAATCCAACACGGGCGAAGGTGGCGAAGACCCGATGCGTTTCAAGCCAATTAAAGGCGGCGAGAAATTATCTGAAATTATAGGCAAGGGACGCATTGAAGCCGATCTGTTTTTGTTGCCGGGCGATTCATTGCGCTCCAAAATAAAACAAGTGGCTTCCGGTCGCTTTGGTGTGACAGCGGAATATTTGACTAGCGCCGATCAAATTCAAATCAAGATGGCGCAGGGCGCGAAGCCTGGTGAAGGCGGTCAGTTGCCCGGCCACAAGGTGTCAGAGTACATCGCTAAACTGCGTTTCGCCATTCCTGGTGTGGGGTTGATTTCACCGCCGCCGCATCACGATATTTATTCCATCGAAGACCTGGCGCAGCTCATTCATGATCTGAAGAACGCTAATCCGCGCGCCTCCATTTCGGTAAAGCTGGTATCTGAAGTGGGCGTGGGTACGGTGGCGGCCGGTGTAGCCAAGGCCAAGGCGGATCATATAACTATTTCTGGCCATGATGGTGGCACGGGTGCCTCGCCATTGTCTTCCATTAAGCATGCCGGCACCCCGTGGGAACTTGGGCTGGCGGAAGCTCAACAAACGCTGGTATTGAACCGGTTGCGTGGTCGTATTGTTTTGCAAGTGGACGGCCAATTGAAGACCGGGCGCGATGTGTTAATTGGTGCGTTACTCGGCGCGGATGAGTTCGGTTTTGCCACAGCACCACTGGTAGTAGAAGGCTGCATCATGATGCGCAAATGCCATCTCAACACCTGCCCGGTGGGCGTGGCTACGCAAGACCCCGAACTACGCAAGAAATTCACCGGTCAGCCTGAGCACGTGGTGAATTATTTTTTCTTTGTGGCCGAAGAAGTGCGCGAATTCATGGCGCAGATCGGTATTCGCAAGTTCGATGATCTGATCGGTCGTAGCGACTTGCTTGATGCAAAGCATGTCATTACACATTGGAAAGCCAAGGGTCTGGACTTCTCCAAAATTTTCCATCAGCCTGATGTACCCATCAGCGTGGCGCGCCGCCATGCCGAGGAACAGGATCATGGGTTGGCTCAGGCGTTGGATCATCGGCTGATTGCCGAAGCCATGCCTGCGTTGGAAAGCAAGTTACCGGTAACAATAGAAGGCCGTATTCGCAATGTTAACCGCACCGTCGGTGCAATGCTGTCGCATGAAGTTGCCAAGCGCTACGGTCAAACGGGATTGCCGAACGATACCATTACAGTGAAATTACAAGGCACGGCAGGACAGAGCTTCGGTGCTTTTCTCGCGCACGGCATTACCTTGGAGTTATCTGGAGAGGGCAATGACTATGTCGGCAAAGGGTTGTGTGGCGGGCGCATCGTGGTGCTACCGCCCAAGGAATGCAACATCGTGGCCGAGGAAAATATTATCGTTGGCAATACCGTGTTGTACGGTGCAACCAGTGGTGAATCTTATTTCCGAGGGGTGGCTGGCGAGCGTTTCGCGGTGCGCAATTCCGGCGCTATTGCGGTAGTGGAAGGATTGGGCGACCACGGTTGCGAATACATGACCGGCGGTATAGTGGCTGTGCTGGGCCAGACCGGGCGTAATTTTGCTGCAGGTATGTCCGGCGGCATTGCTTATGTGCTGGATGAGGATGGCGGTTTCGAACATCGTTGCAATCTGTCGATGGTGCAACTGGAGCCGGTACCCGATGAGGCTGCTGCGAGCGAACTGGGTGAAGTCGAGACGCATGGCCGGGTCCATTTTAACCACCTCGGCAAGGCTGATGAACAGGTTTTGCGCGACATAGTGAGTGCGCACCTACGCTACACCGGCAGTGTCCGCGCTCAGGATATTCTAAATAATTGGGCGCGCTACTTGCCGAAATTTGTCAAGGTCATGCCGACTGAATACCGCCGCGTCTTGCAGGAAATTGCGGCGGAACAAACCAAGCAATTGGAGGCTGTATAAATGGGTAAGATTACCGGGTTTATGGAATTCCGCCGCTTAAGCGAGCAGAGCTTGCCGGTCGTGGAACGCCTGAAAAACTATCAGGAATTCATACCGCGTCTGACCGACCAGCAGACTGCTATGCAGGGTTCGCGCTGCATGGACTGTGGCATTCCATTTTGTACTACAGGTTGTCCGGTTAATAACATCATCCCGGACTGGAATGATTTGGTTTATCGCGGCAACTGGAAGCAGGCACTGGATGTGCTGCACTCTACTAACAACTTTCCAGAGTTCACCGGACGTATTTGTCCTGCACCGTGTGAGTCGGCCTGCACATTGACTATTAATGACGATGCGGTAGGCATCAAATCAATCGAGCATGCCATCATCGACAAAGGCTGGGAAGAGGGTTGGGTGCTGCCGCAACCAGCTCAGACCAAGTCCG
>CAZPUT010000094.1:0-3281 GCA_964589845.1 uncultured Candidatus Nitrotoga sp.
TCAGGAAGTAATATGGGAAGGCAGCGAAGTAGACTTGAGCAGGCTGCCCATACAAACTTGCTGGCCAGGAGATGTCGCACCACTGATTAGCTGGGGACTGGTAGTTACGCGCGGCCCCAACAAGCCGCGCCAGAATCTGGGCATTTACCGCCAGCAAGTGATCGCGCCCAACAAAGTCATTATGCGCTGGCTGGCGCATCGCGGAGGAGCGCTGGATTATCAGGAGTGGTGCAAAGCGCATCCGGGCCAGCCGTTCCCACTGGCAGTGGTGATCGGTGCCGACCCGGCTACCATTTTGGGCGCGGTCACGCCGGTACCGGACAGCCTGTCTGAATATCAATTTGCCGGCTTGTTGCGAGGATCGAAAACCGAACTGGTTAAATGTATTGGTAGCAATTTGCACGTGCCTGCCAGCGCCGAGATCGTGCTGGAGGGAATGATCCACCCAAATGAAATCGCGTTGGAAGGCCCGTTTGGTGACCATACTGGTTATTACAATGAGCAAGAAAAATTTCCGGTTTTCACCATTGAGCGCATCACCATGCGTCGCAATCCCATTTATCACTCCACCTATACCGGCAAACCGCCCGATGAGCCGGCCATTTTGGGCGTGGCATTGAACGAAGTGTTCGTGCCACTTCTACAGAAGCAGTTTCCCGAGATTTCGGATTTCTACCTGCCGCCGGAAGGCTGTTCTTATCGTTTGGCAATTGTATCCATGAAGAAGCAGTACCCGGGACATGCCAAACGCGTGATGTTCGGCATCTGGTCCTATCTGCGCCAGTTCATGTACACCAAGTTCATCATCGTGGTGGATGACGACATCGATATCCGTAAATGGCAGGAGGTCATCTGGGCGATCACCACTCGCGTCGATCCCACACGCGATACGCTACTGGTGGACAATACGCCTATTGATTATCTGGATTTCGCCAGCCCAGTATCTGGCCTGGGCAGCAAGATGGGACTGGATGCGACCAACAAATGGCCGGGTGAAACGCAACGCGAGTGGGGCACGCCAATTGCGATGGACGACGTGACCAAGCGCCGTGTAGATGCAATGTGGGGGGAGCTTGGTTTGTAGTTGTCCGCGTTAATCCATCACCAGCACGACCTTGCCGGTGACGCCGCCTTGTTCAATGAGACGGTGTGCTTGGGCAACATCTTTCAAGGGCAGCATCCTATTCACCAGCACGCCGAGCTTACCTGTTTCAACTAGCTGCGCGCCCTGTTCCAATATCTTTCGCTGGCGTATACGCTCGTCATGCAAATGCATCAGTTGCGGCGTGAGCATCAGTTCGTAGCACAGCGACAGATTGCGCAATCGCGCCAGCTGGGTATCAGCCAATGACAGCGGGGTGGACAGCAAGCTGACCACTTTTCCGCCGATGCGCGTTGCATTGAACGAGCGCAGGAAAACTTCGCCACCTACCGTGTCAAATACCACGTCCACACCCTTATCAGCAGTCCAGACAAGAACTTCCCGCACGAAGTCCTGCTCACGGTAGTTAATGATTTTTTCTGCACCAAGACCCTGCACCAGCCCGGCTTTTTTTTCATCGCTTACTGTTACCGCGACATGCGCGCCCAGATGGTGGGCTAGTTGCACGGCGATATGCCCGACACCCCCAGCCGCGGCATGGATGAGGATAGTTTGTTTGGCTTGCAGATTAACGCGTTCGACTAGCGCCTCCCACACAGTGATCAGTACCAGTGGCAACGCAGCGCTTTCATGCAGGCTGAGGTTAGCGGGTTTGAAAGCGCAGTAGTCTTCATGCACGTTGGTATATTCGGCATAGCAGCCGGGCTCGTCGCCAATACCACCATTACAGAAATAGACCGCATCACCGACTGTAAAACGTGTCACGCCCGCGCCGATGGCATCTATGATACCGGCACCATCACAGCCCAGGATAGCGGGAAGTTTGTCGGGGTAATAGGCTGGCTTGGCGCGCAGCTTGGTATCCAGCGGATTGACACCCGCAGCGGCCAGCTTGATCCGTACATGGTGTTGTGAGGATAGTTCGGGTAGGGGAATTTCACGCAGCTGCAGCACATCGGGGCTGCCAGCTGCGGTCATTAAAATTGCTTTCATTTATGTAACCAGAAATTAATGGTTGGCGGGGTAATCAGACCGAGGCCGCAAATCGTCCAAACATCTCTCAAAAAATCTTATCGCACATCAACCGCATAGCTGGAGCGACTTGAGAGAAATGTGGTATGTTAAACTTGCTTCATAAATTTAGCGAGTTTAGCCATGTCGGGAAATACATTTGGTACTTTATTCTGTGTTACATCTTTCGGTGAATCGCACGGTGCTGCAATCGGTTGCGTGGTGGATGGTTGTCCGCCTGGGATGGCGTTGAGCACAGCAGACATTCAACGCGAACTGGATCGCCGTAAACCCGGCACTTCGCGCCATGTCACCCAACGGCGCGAGACAGACACGGTAGAAATTTTATCCGGTATCTTTGAAGGCAAGACCACTGGCACGCCAATTGCATTGTTGATCCGCAACGAAGACCAGCGTAGCAAAGACTACGGCAACATCGCAGAAAGCTTTCGTCCCGGCCATGCCGACTACACTTATTGGCAGAAATACGGCATCCGCGACCATCGCGGTGGCGGGCGAGCATCTGCGCGCGAGACCGCAGTGCGCGTAGCAGCTGGAGCGATTGCGAAAAAATGGCTGAACGAGCGTTATGGTGTTGTGATACGTGGCTATTTATCGCAATTGGGCGAAGTGGTGGTGCCATTCAAGAGCTGGGATGAAGTCAACTGCAATCCCTTCTTTGTCGCCAATGACAGTTATGTTGAGCAACTGGAAACGTACATGGATGCGTTGCGCAAATCCGGCGACTCCATCGGTGCAAAGCTCACTGTCGTGGCCGAACATATGCCTGTGGGCTGGGGCGAGCCGGTGTATGACCGTCTCGATGCCGATATTGGCTACGCTATGATGAGCATTAATGCTGTAAAGGGAGTAGAGATTGGTGCCGGCTTCGCTTCAGTAACGCAGAGAGGCAGTGAGCATGGTGACGAAATCACTCCGCAAGGTTTTTTATCCAACCACGCTGGCGGCATACTGGGAGGCATCTCCACTGGACAGGATATTGTGGCGCATGTCGCCATAAAACCCACTTCCAGCATCCGCCTTCCGCGCCGCTCCATCAATAAAGCGGGTGAGCCAACGCTAGTGGAAACCCATGGTCGGCACGACCCGTGCGTAGGCATTCGTGCTACACCCATCGCCGAGGCCATGCTGGCCTTGGTACTGATCG
>CAZPUT010000095.1:0-3151 GCA_964589845.1 uncultured Candidatus Nitrotoga sp.
ATAAAAAATGTTGACGCAGCATATAATTGATATGTGAGGAAACATTTTTTGTGAGCAACGAAGTATTGTGACGAAATCTGAATTTTTAGAGGTGCCCATAAGGAGAAAAGCATGGACTTGAGAATTACCTGTGTCAAAAAGAGTAACAGTCAACTTGCGCATGAGCGCATTCAATTTATAGGTGGAGTGGATGCTGAAGGAGTCCGCTGGAAATTATCAGTGGAAGAGGCAATTGAGGGTATTTCAATTGGAAAATGGAGATTTTATGCTCACGTAGGGGGGCATCCATTTTGGGCAGTTGTCGCTGTCAGTTCGCTTGGGCACAAGTATTTAAAAACTGATCACGATGGGGAGCAGCCAGTTAATTTACTTAGCTTGCGCGAGTGTCCGCCAGACTAATAAATTCTATTTTATTCTCATGACAACTGCCTTATTTGCAAGCATCAGATGATTTTATTCATCCTGGTTAAGCTGTTAAAGCTGCCTGCAGTTAGTTCGGACGATTGTTGAGCTCTTCCTCCATGCTTGACTGGCAGGATGGGCAGCCGTTTTCCAGCCGTTTCAGCGATGTCTACTTCTCAAACGATTCCGGACTAGGGGAAAAACGCCACGTTTTTCTGCAAGGTAATCGGCTGGCCGAACGCTTTGCATCCTTATCAAGCGGCGATAGTTTTGCCATCGGCGAGACAGGATTCGGCACAGGGTTGAATTTCTTATGCGCTTGGCAACTGTTCGATAAGGTCGCTCCATTCAATAGCAGTCTCGATTTTTTCAGCATCGAAAAATATCCGCTTGACGAGAAAGAGCTGGCCGATGTTTTGGCACTGTGGCCAGTATTGGGACAGTATGCCGAAGAACTCCTTGCCCGTTGGCGGCGCCGCGTACCCGGCTGGAATCGGTGGAGTTTTGCCGGTGGAAAAATACGCCTTACGCTGGTGATAGGTGACGTAGCCGACGCGCTAACTGAAATATGCGGTGGCATCGATGCATGGTTTCTGGATGGCTTTTCACCGGCACGCAATCCCGAAATGTGGACGCAATCTGTGTTCGATAGCGTCGTTCGAATCTCTCAGCCGGGTGCCTCATTCGCCACCTATACTTGTGCCGGTTGGGTGCGGCGTGGTTTGGAACAAGCGGGATTTCAGGTCAGCAAATCTCCAGGTTTCGGACGCAAACGCGAAATGCTGCAAGGTCATCTTCCCGGTTCGCCTCCGGTGCGGGCTAAGGTAACAAAAGCCATCGTGATCGGCGGAGGTGTGGCCGGCTGTGCTGTTGCTTCAGCATTGGCGATGCGCGGAGTCTCCGTTACCCTGATCGAAAGCGCGCCGGCATTAGCTGCGGCGGCATCGGGCAATCCGCGCGGAATATTGCATGTTCGGCTAAGCGCAGGCATGGACTCGTTGCAACGCTTTTTGCTGGCATCCTATGGGCATGCGCTTGCCTTGCTGGATGAAAAGCTTCCCATTGACGGCATCGTCCGTGCGGAATGCGGAGAGCTGCAACTGGCATTCTCTGCGCAAGAAGCGAAACGTATCGACCGGCTGGCGGCACTGGATTGGCCCGCGCATGTATTACGTCGCGTGGATGCGGCTGAAGCATCCATGCTGGCTGGTATCGAGTTAGCACATGGCGGCCTGTGGTTTCCCGCCGGTGGCTGGCTGGTTCCGCCACAGATGTGCGCAGCATTGGCAGCGAGCCCAGCCATCGTGCAGCGTACCGGCTATCGCGCGGAATCCTTGACAGCGGTAGAGTCCGGCTGGCGGGTGGAGGGAAAAGACGAGCGCCAACAAACATGGTCTGATGAGGCTCAGGTAGTGGTGGTTTGTACCGGTTGTCAGGTTAAATCATTTGCGCCATTGTCACACCTACCGCTGACGCCGGTGCGTGGGCAAATCACATTGCTGCCTGCCACACCGCATAGCGAAAATCTGCGGACGATTGTATCTGCCAATGGCTATCTTGCTCCGTCAGACGGGAAGCTGCACGTGCTGGGAGCGACGCATGGTTTTAATGATGAGGCAGTGGATGTGCGGGCATCCGATCATGCAGAGAATTTATCCAAGCTGGCGGACATATCCCCGGCACTAGCCAAATCGATGAATATTGGTTCATTAGATGTTGAGCAACTGAATGGCCGTGCATCAGTGAGAGCTTCCGTTCCCGGAGCCATGCCGTTAGTGGGCGAATTATTGCCGGGTTTATATACCAGTCTGGGACATGGCACGCGCGGTCTGATAACTGCCGGGCTTTCCGGTGAACTGATCGCGGCGATGGCATGTGGACAATTGCTGCCACTGCCATTGGCAGTGGTAAATGCATTGGCTCCTGCGCCGGGGACTGTAGGGTAGGCGAGCGACTGATGAATTCACGTTCGGGGCAAAATACGTAGGGGCAAAAGATTTTTTGCCCCTACTAGACAAAAGCGGAAGGCCAAGCCACGCGGCAGGCCGAAAAAAAATTATGACGAATCCCCAGCGGACTACGTAGGACAAGGGGAATTGGGATTGTGATGGCAAGCGCTATGAATAATCTGTGCCTGGCTCCTTTAATTCCTTTAATTAATTACAGGTCACCCAGCATGGCTGCTTTATCGCTGATGGGAAAAACCACGAATGGCTGGGTAGATGGAAGAACAAGGATGGGAAATACCGGATGCAGTGAAGCGGCAATGAGCTGTTCTTTGCCCAAAGCATTTCGGTACAAACTTCAGTTTTTTGACGAACAATTACTTGGGGAAAATATGGCTAGAAAGAAAAAGGAAAGTCCACTAGAGGGCATTGTTGAAATAACTGCCATGCTTCCTTGGTGGGTCGGCGTGCTTCTGGCGCTTGTCGCTTATCTTGTTCTCCATCACTACGCAACTGCTGAGGTTGCAGCAGGTGTGTCGGGTGCGAAATTGGGTGCCAATGTCGTTGGTCAAATAGGTAAGACGCTTGCGATGTTTGGACAATATCTACTGCCCTTCGCTTTTATTGTTGGGGCTGGGCTATCTGTTTATGGGCGGCAGCAGCGCAAAGCGTTGTTCACAGATGTGCAGACAAGCTCTTCTGTTTCCGCACTCAATGATATGAGTTGGCAGGAATTCGCACGGAGTTACGGGGTCAGCACGGAGTTACGGGGTCAGCACGGAGTTACGGGGTCAGCACGGAGT
>CAZPUT010000096.1:0-3007 GCA_964589845.1 uncultured Candidatus Nitrotoga sp.
TTAAAATCATGACACATCCGGGGCATAGTTCAGTAGACGGCGCGTAGGCTGGGCAAATGGGTTGATGAAATGGCCTGCACATCAGGACCTGCCATCCAATAATAGAGGGGGGAGTGGTTAATTAAGCTGACGGGGTGAAGCACGCTTTGCCCCTCAAGCTTTTTTGTACGTTATGCACTTGATTAAAGTTTCCAGTGCAATGCCTGACGGGAAATTATGCTACGTAGCTTGTTCTTGAAGATTTTTCAACCGGCGCTATGAGACCCAGCATTTTTCGTTGCCGAGGTTTGAGGTAACCTTCCACACTTTAGTCCAACTTTTATTTTATGTTTGTAATCTCCAGGCTATTGGGGGAATACTGGTCAGGACGCCTCTAAAATATTGCCATAAAATGCATTTTCTGGGTGTTCTATTAGAAAACTTGGTATCTGATGCCAACAGGATCTGCTTGTTCCAGCAATCACTCAAAAACCTGAAGTAGGTTGGTGCTGTTTGACCGATTTCACGAGCAACTGATTGCCCATTACTATGTGGCTCATGCAGGCCAGATGGTAGACGCCACTTTTAATATCGAAGTTTTTCAGCAGCCTGTTAGATGTCCTTTAGAGCATACAGACTTCATATAGGAACCCGGCCAATGACGCATCGTTTGATACTTAAATGGCAGACTCGCAAAGTTGCATCTGACTCGGTGCGGCGGTGAATAAATGGCAACGAACCGCAAAACTGCCTCTTTGCCGGGGGTACTGTTTGTCCTTGCGCTTCACGGTGCATTGTTTTATGTTCTATGGAGTCAGAAGTTGATTTCGCCACCAAAACAGGCGGTAGTATTCGTTAACATTATCGCCACAGCTAAGCCGCTAGAAGAACCCAAGCCCGAGCCACCTCGCTCTACACCCAAGCCGGAACCTGTATTCCGACTTTCATCCAAGTCGCAACCAATAAAGCAGCCAAAACAGCAACAATTGGTAGCTGAAGCACCGGTGCTTTCCCAAAACGAACCTGTCGCGTCACCGCCACCGCATGAACCAGAACCAGAAAGGATAGAGGGTCCGGCAGCACCATCTGGGCCAATATCACTTGCGCCAGTCATGCTATCCTCTGAACTATCGCTCACCTGTCCTAAATTGAGTGCGCCTTCCTACCCCCCGCTCTCGCGCCAGCGTGGTGAAGAGGGCAAGGTGATGCTACGGGTAGAACTGGATGCAACCGGTCGCATAAGCTTAGCGCAGGTAATTAATAGCAGCGGTTACAAACATCTCGACGAGGCTGCCCTGAGCGCAGTAAAAACCTGGCATTGCAATCCGCCTAGACGCAACGGCCAGCCGGTTCGGGCAATCGCCATGCAACCATTTAACTTTGTAGTGCCAGGAGATTGAACCAATGGAAAAAGGACTCGGTTTCTCACACTTTCTCTCCCAGGTCGATGACATCGGCATTGGCGTGCTTATACTATTGCTTGCGCTGTCAATGGCGAGTTGGTATCTCATATTCACCAAAACTATTGCCAATTTTCTGGCCGCGCGCCGCGCGGAAACCTTTCTCAAGCGCTTCTGGAACGCCAATTCTTTACAAGAGGTAAATGCGACCCTGACCGTCAATTCGATTGATAACGCCTTCGCGCAACTCGCACAGCTAGCGCTGGATGCCACCCTCGAGTCGGAAACACGCGGTTTGAAGCATCTCGCAATTACTGGTGGCGGCACAAGCGAGTTCATTACCCGCGTCCTACGCAATAGCATCGAACAAGAAGCTGCGCGCGTTGAAAGTGGCCTCACAATGTTAGCCTCAGCTGGCTCGGCTGCACCCTTTATAGGCCTGTTCGGCACGGTTTTAGGTATCTATCACGCGCTGGTGCAAATCGGCATTTCCGGCCAAGGGACGCTGGACAAAGTAGCTGGTCCGGTAGGTGAGGCACTAATAATGACGGCGCTGGGGTTGGCAGTGGCGATACCGGCAGTGTTGGCCTACAACGCATTTGTGCGGCGCAATCGATTATGGCTGGCGCGCCTGGATGCCTTCGCTCATGACCTCTTCGCGCTCGTCACTGTCGGCGTCAAGTCCAATAGTTCTGCGGACGATGAGCGTCCGTCACATAGGGTTGAACCCACCGAAAGGAGACCGTAATGGCATTTGGCAACTTGAGCAGTAATCGTCAGACACCCTTGGCCGATATCAATGTAGTGCCGCTGGTGGACGTCATGTTAGTGCTGCTGGTGATCTTCATAATTACTGCACCGTTGCTCACGAATTCAGTGAAGATCGAATTGCCTAAGGCGTCTAGCACCCCGAATATAACGCAATCAGAGCATATCGAATTTGGAATTCGCGAAGATGCCAGTTTATTTTGGAACGGTGAGCCTGTCGCACTGGACCAATTAACCCCAAGATTTGCCGCGTCGGTAACTCAGCATCCTAATATCGAGCTGCATATCCTTGCCGACAAGCATGTTCATTACGAAAATGTAGCGAAGGTAATGTCGATTGCGGCGAAAGCCGGAGTGGTGCGGATAGGATTCATTACTGATCCATCGCCATAGTAACTTCTGGCGGCTCTGGTGCAAACTTTGCCATGTGCTAAAACATGTAACTCCATTTTTTCAGCATACCTTAGATTCTCTAATATGTGGTTTGGACAAAAACTCACCAACTCGAACTGTATTACGTTCGATACATCGATATTCAATTATTTAGGATTTTCCTAAAATAAAAATAAGGAATTTGCTTATTCACATTTTATAGCGATCTCCCTACTATGTGACCCTCACCAGGGTATTTAAGCGCTAAGGAGACATCGGTGAATCCTGTAGGGACTGAAGTTGGCAATCTTGGTTTTATTACCGAAGGCGTCGCCACTTTTGTAACTAGCGCGCCCAGTTCAAGAATATTTCCATTCCAAATCCAAGATTGGACATTAGTCCGTACCATAAGGAACAGACGTTTCGTTGCGTTACAGAGACCACCTGCACCTTGCACCATCTTTCAATCTTTGTTAAGGTTGACCGCA
>CAZPUT010000097.1:0-2839 GCA_964589845.1 uncultured Candidatus Nitrotoga sp.
AATTTTAGCCCCGAGGCTCTTGGCCTACTGTTTACCCATTTTGAGCGGTATGATATGGATTTTAATGTTATTGATATTTGCGGGAGATATACAGAGGGCACGCCGGAGAAAATTGCCCTCGATCACGGGCTAACAGACTCTGACGATGTTATGAAATACCTGTTAGAAAATAACGTATTGGTAGGCATCACGCCCACAGGCTCCATCGTTTACTCAGTTTTTTAAGGGGAAATTATGAACAAGGGTTTTAGATTCATTAATCTGTACAAGCTAGTGGAATTTTATCGGGTTGAGGCCGAGGCCGCACGTGTTGCGGCATTGCCTAAAAATCCGGTGTTCCCCCAAGTGGGATTCAGTAATTCGCAAATTTCTGCGATGGACGAAATGATGGAGTACACACCAAAATGAAAACTAATTACCAGTGGCAAATAAGGAGGTTTGACGCTATTAACCGAGACGCTATTGACACGCGTCCATCACCAATAAGCGCCTGCACTGGTGATTGCACCCAGGGCAGGGCATGCAATTGTGCGCCTAAGCCTGCCGAGTGCTGCACAGAGCTAGGGGTAAATGGCGAAAATTTGGAATCCGCTGATATGGAGGTTTCAATCTACCTCTGCAAACTGCTGTTCTGCCTCTTCGCCGCGTCGGCGCTTATCTGGGCCTCAATGTAATGTGCATAATCATCGCGTTTTTCGTTGGTCTTGTACTGTCTGCACTTGTTGAGGGTTAATAAACCAAAAGCCCCTATCGTAAGGGGCTTTTTTTACGTCTTGCAGAATTCTAGAATCTGGGCTTTTGCATGCTCGAAACCTCGGCCCACTATGACCTTGTGGTCAATGCGTGTAAGGTAAGCAATCCAATCTTTTTGTGCCGGTGATACTACACCGCCGGTTAGCTTTTTCATCTCTATCCAAAGTGCCCACTCAGGAACGTACAAATCAGGTACTCCAGCCGAGACGCCTTCACTTTTAAGCGCTGCTCCTTGCGGGGCTGATCTATGCCCCCCGTTAGGTATTGCAAAGATACGAACTGTTGGGTACTCACGGCGAAACCAACTCACTAGCTGCACTTGTGCGATGTGCTCAGATGATGCGGTACTCACTCTTCACCCTGCATAATTTTCCGAATGCGCTCTAGTTTGATCTCGCAATCAACTAATGAGTAAAATGTTTTCCGGTGAATCTCCGCCTGTCTTTGGCTGTATTCCTGCTCCGCTTTTAACTGAGCGCGCAGCGTGTCCATTTGAAGCTGTTCTTTTTTGTTCATCAAAATGGAACCTCACATTGCCACAGCGAACACCCGCCTGGTTTACTTGCAAAGGCTACCGGTGGTGCTTCGCCAAACTCGGCACATATGCCGGTCTTGCTGTAATAGTCACACGTATGGCAAACAAGGGGCGGCTCGGCTTTTAGCGTGTTGCGGTACAGAGTGACGATTTCGGGTTCAGGGTGTCTCATTTCCAAGTCCTATTCATTACAGTAAAAAACTTACCTTCGCGCTTGAACTCTATAGCGCTTGGTGGCTTGCCTTGCGTCAATTGCTGCGCCATTTCATGCAGGTCTGCGCTTGCATAGTCTAGATTGATGCCTGCTTTGTGCGCTATCTCAGCCAACAATCGCCTAGCCTTTTCTCCGCTGAAGCCATCATGAGTCACGCACAAATACTCAGTCACTGGCGCATCAGATAAGCCGCCGTAGTACGTGAGAGATAGCATTTCTTTGCCACTGGCACGGCTTAGGTGCTTACGCCATGTCCAGGCGCTTACTTCCATGTCCTGACCTTCAACGCCCATGATGTCAAGATTGGACAACTTAAGCGCTGCTTTCACAGGCTCAGGAAATTCTTCGCCGCAAGATGGGCAAATGCGCACAGATAGCGCACAAATCTCTTGACAATGATCGCAGACTTTCACCGGCGCTTCGCCTACCTTATCGCCCTTCTTTGGCGGCGCACGAACAGCCGTGATGGGGCCGTGCTGCTCTACTACGCCAGCAAAGTCTAGGACTAGGCAATCGGTTTTGCCGGGCGCTATGCGAAGACCACGTCCTGCCATTTGGACATAAAGTCCTGGTGACATAGTTGGACGCAACATAGCCACTAAATCAATGCCTGGCGCGTCAAACCCGGTGGTCAGCACGTTTGCGTTTGTCAGTGCTTGAATGGTGCCTGACTTGAACTCAGTCAGGATCCGGTCACGTTCTGCGCTTGGCGTTTCACCAGTCACGCATTCGGCTACTATGCCCCGCGCAATTAGTGCATCTTTGATGTGTTCGGCGTGGTCCACGCCAGAACAGAAAATCAGCCACGACCGGCGACTACCGGCGAGCTGGATGATTTCGTTTACAACTTGGCTATTCTTGTCGTGCGTGTCAACTTTAGCCTGTAGTTCGGCCTCAATGTACTCACCGCCTCGCTTCTTCACGCCATCAACATCCAGCTTTGCAACTGTTAATTTGCTGCGCAGGTTGGAAAGGTAGCCTTTGTAAATAAGTTCCTCAATGCTTACCGGTTCAATCAGCGCGTCAAAGATAGCGGGCTTGTCAGTGATGTAGCCGTGACCAAGCCTGTATGGGCTTGCCGTAAGGCCAATGATGCGAAGGTTGGGATTGATAAGCAAAAGCTCGGCTAACAGCGTTCGATAACCGCCTTCGTCCTTGTGCGAAACTAAATGGCATTCATCAATCAAAATTATATCTATGTGCCCTATTAAATGGGATTTTGTTCGTATTGACTGAACACCAGCAAAAATAATGGGTTCTCCAAGGTCTTTTCGCTTTAATCCGGCGCTGTAGATTCCAAGCGGTGCATTGGGCCAGTGCTGGCGCATCTTCTCGGC
>CAZPUT010000098.1:0-2574 GCA_964589845.1 uncultured Candidatus Nitrotoga sp.
GTTGATGGACTCATTTTATTAAAGCTCTATGCACTGCCGTCGTTATATCGTCAGGGCGATTTTACACGTGTTGGTTTGTATGAAAATGATGTGGCAACGCTGATGTTTTATCATCGCCCTGTAATTACGCCCCTCGTCGAGGAATTGCATCCCTATGTTAGTGAACAAGATCTCACGGCTATTCAAGAAATTATTGCCGATCTTGAGCAGCGTATTCAACGGGTTCAACGGAAACCTCCGGCAGAATAAGCTATTTTGCACGCGCCCCCACGGCGATAGTACCTCTAATAAGGCTACTCATGATGCTTGATATCATACCGACTGTGGATTATACTGTGGAGCCTTATCCATAGTATGAGGTGATAGATGAAGACTATTCAAATGACCATTGATGACGAGTTGCTGGCTGAAGTCGATCTTCTGACAGCCACGCTCCAGACGACCCGCTCAGCCTTTATTCGTTCGGCGCTTCAACTGGCCTTGCGCCATCATACCATGCTCGAAAAAGAGCAGCAGCACGCCAAAGGCTATGCGCAACATCCTGTTGTGTCCGGTGAGTTTGATGGGTGGGACGCTGAGCAATCGTGGGGTGAGGGATGAATCAGGGCGATGTGTATTGGTATACGTTCAAAGAACCGGACAAACGACGCCCTGTGGTGATACTGACACGCGATTCTGCTATTCCCTATCTTACTGTGGTGACGATTGCCCCGATTACCACCACCATTCGCGCCATACCCTCTGAAGTCGTGTTGTCGGAAGCGGATGGTTTGCTGACGGAGTGTGCGGCCAACTGTGACAATCTGCAAACGATCGCCAAATCCAAACTCGACGGCTATATTACGCATCTGGCGTCCGAACAACTGCGTGCATTGCATGAGGCAATCAGCTTTGCTCTTGGGTTTGATGCACTTGATTGAACCCGTGCGTGAACAAATTATATGCAAAAATGATATATTCCCAGTGAAGATTGACTAGCAGTCTGTCGGAGAGAACGAATCAGTTGCTCACACGGACGCCCCATAGATCGGTTGACCAGTTCATTGGTTGGAGTAGCGGTACTGGAACGTGACCGCACCGCGCAGATGCGCCAATAGTCGTGCTGATCGCGCACAAAGGCACGGTACGGACGTGGTTTCGGATGGCTGGCGACTGACGTCGCCGGTGAGGAGCGTATGCAACCGCTTCAGATTGAAGGCCAGACAGACCAGACACCATTCGCCGGCGACGGCCTGCTCACCGCGCAGCGAGAACTGTTGAAAGCCCAAGATCGCTTTCACGATACCGATCACCGGCTCAACGGTGCATTTGCGCGCCCGGTAGATCGCCTGTCCAATCGCGGTGCTGAGTTTGTAGGCCATCATGACCTTCGGGCTGGCGTCGTCAGCGGGCGGCGCACCGATCTCGGCAAAGCGCTCCCGCCAACTCCGATGGTGCGGATCGCGTCCGGTCGCGATATAGGGGTCTATCTGCCGCTGCTCAAACAGGTCAATATTCGCGGCACTAAAATAGCCCGCGTCCAGTGCCGCCGCAGCCGGCGTGCCCAAATCCGGCGGGATGGCGTCCAGCGTCGGTTCCGCTTCGTGTTGATCAGTCGGATGGTTCGAGAGCGACTCCCCCACAATCAACAAGCTGTCCTGATCAACAGCGATCTGGGCATTGTAATCCTGCTCAAAACTATCAGTACCAGGCTGGTACATGATGCGCGAGTCGGGATCGGTGAAGTTGTATTGATCCGTGTCACGTGGGCCAGGGGTCGGCGGTTTGGGCGCACGTCCACGTGGGCGTCGCCCGGTCTGACGCGCTCGCTCCGCCCGTTCGGCAAGCTTGGCGTCATACGTGGCTTGCTCCAGGGCGGTACGTTCGTTGGCCCGCGCTTCCAGGATGGCTTTTGCTTCCGCCAGCCGCGCCAGGCGGGTCTGCCGTCGGGCAATCTCCGCACTGACCACCAGACCATCAGGCAGATCTTCCGGACTCGTGGATTCACTCAGCGCGAACAGGTGCTCGACTTCTGTGCGCAGCTGTCCTTCCAGTACCAGGAGATGCTGGTAACTGACGGCCTTGCTCTTCGAGGCGTCAGCGTGGATTTTCGTCCCATCAAGACTGATATTCCCGAGTTTCAGAACCCCCGCGACCTGGGCGAGCAGCAGCACCTGCACAAACAGATCCTTCAGTTCGGGCAAAAAGGTTTTGCGAAAGGTGGCCAGCGTATCGTGATCGGGGTGCAGATTGCCCGCGATAAAGCGAAACGGCACGGTTTCATAGGTGGCCCGTTCCAGTTTACGGGTCGAAAACACACCCGTCGCATAGCCATAGAACACCAGGCCGAGCAAGATTTCGGGCGCATAGGGCTGCCCACCGCGCGAAGCATACCGCGCATACATGGCCGACAGATCCAGTTGGGCGATCGTGTCCACGACAAAGCGCGCCAGATGATCGGGCGGCAGGCAGTCACCCAGGCGCACCGTCACGTCCAGTGTCGCGTCGTAATCAACCGTTTTGAAGGTTCTACTCATACCGGTCAGTGTAGCACGTATCGCCCGAAGCGGAGGGCGCTCTCCGACAGACTGCTAG
>CAZPUT010000099.1:0-2526 GCA_964589845.1 uncultured Candidatus Nitrotoga sp.
AAAGTGATCAACCTGGTTACTCTGCGCGCTGCACGAGCCGGCATTATTACCGGGGTGCTGCTAGCTGTGGCGCGCATTAGTGGAGAAACCGCACCGCTATTGTTTACCTCGCTGAACAATCAATTTTGGAGCAGCGATATGAATCAGCCCATGGCCAACCTGCCGGTAGTCATTTTCCAATTTGCCATGAGCCCCTACCAGGACTGGCAGAGTCTTGCTTGGGCTGGTGCGCTGCTTATCACTTTCAGCGTGCTCTCGCTCAATATAATGGCGCGAGTATTATTCCGCCAAAAATCAACAACTTATTAAGGATGTAGGCAGATGAGTGCTGAGAAAACTGTTACTCCGAAGCTGGTCGTACGCGACCTGAATTTTTACTACGGGGCTGAGCGCGCCCTCAAGGACATCAACCTTACTATTCCGGAAAAAATGGTGACTGCTTTTATCGGTCCCTCAGGCTGCGGCAAGTCCACCATGCTACGCACCTTCAACCGCATGTACCAGCTCTATCCGAAGCAAAAAGCTACGGGTGAAGTTCTGCTGGATGGTGAAAATATTCTCGACAAAAAACAGGATCTCAACACACTCCGTGCCAAGATCGGCATGGTATTCCAGAAACCTACTCCGTTCCCAATGTCTATTTATGACAACATTGCTTTCGGTGCGAAACTCTATGAAAACCTTAGCCGCCATGATATGGACGAACGTGTGGAATGGGCATTGAGGAAAGCAGCGCTATGGACAGAGGCGAAAGATAAACTAAAACAGAGCGGCACCGGACTTTCCGGCGGCCAGCAACAGCGCTTGTGTATCGCGCGCGCCATTGCTGTCAAACCGCAAATACTGTTACTCGACGAACCTACCTCTGCGCTAGACCCAATTTCAACCGCACACATCGAAAAGCTGATCGATGAGCTAAAAGAAGAATTCACCATTATCATCGTCACCCACAATATGCAGCAGGCAGCGCGCGTGTCAGACTACACCGCCTATATGTATCTGGGCGACCTGATCGAATTCGGCGATACCAGAACGGTGTTCACCAACCCGAAGCGCAAGGAAACGGAAGATTACATTACAGGCCGATTTGGGTAATCGTTCGTCACTCCTAATTTGTATTAGAAACAAGCTATTTATCTACAACTGGGCTCTACAAACCATGCGATTTCTCATCACGTAAGCCATCGCCAGCGCACTTCAGCGATGTCCTTGCTGTGCGGTAGGGGGCAGGTATGTTTAATGACAGAGTAAGACTTAAGCCGATACTGAACAAACTCCTCCGTTCGGGCTGAGCCTGTCGAAGCCCTTTACAGGCTATTAATTTGCAAGGAGTGCAAGCTCAACGCGAACGGACTTGTTCAGCGCAACCTTAAGGCTCGGTTGTTCCAAGCGCTGTGGTGTTAAAACCACCATCCACGTAGGTGATTTCTCCGGTGATGCCGCTGGCCAAATCGCTACACAAGAACGCCGCAACATTACCTACCTCTTCAGTGGTAACGTTACGCTTCAATGGAGCATTTTTTTCATTGTAGTTTAATAGTTTATTAAAGTCGGCAATGCCTGCCGAAGCAAGTGTTTTGATCGGGCCTGCGGAAATGCCATTTACACGGATACCCTTATTGCCGAGATTCATCGCTAAATAACGAACACTGGCTTCCAAACTGGCCTTGGCTAAACCCATCACGTTGTAGTGTGGCATGGTGCGCACCGCGCCGAGATAGCTTAATGTCAACAGCGCGGCAGCGCGGCCTTCCATCATGGGTAATGCGGCTTTAGCCATCGCCGGAAAACTGTAAGAACTAATGTCATGCGCAATTCGGAAAGCTTCGCGGTTAAATCCATCAAGAAAATCACCAGCTAGTGCCTCGCGTGGAGAAAAGGCGATTGCATGCACGAAGCCGTCGAACTTATCCCAATGTTTGCCAAGATCAACAAATAGCTGGTCAATTTCAGTATCGCTCGCTACATCGCACGGGAATATCAGTTCGCTGTCAAACTCTCGCGCTAGTTCGCACACCCGGTCACGTATGCGCTCACCCTGATAGGTAAATGCGATTTCTGCGCCTTCACGCCGCATGGCTTGTGCGACACCATAAGCGATGGAACGATTGCTAATCATTCCAGTAATCAAGATGCGTTTATTTGCCAGAAATCCCATGATTTTCCTTTAATTAGAGTGTTGCTTAATGAAGCTCATATTTGTAACAATACTATCATTTTCTTGCACTATGCAGATACAACCCATAATCCGCGATTAAAATTTAGTCAACGTTCCTCAAGAGGATTTTCCTCGAATTTTCATCACAATATATGCTCTAACGATATGTTTATATTTAAAAAATATAATTTTCAATCCTCAGTATTCACGCTTAGGTAAGCTGTAGAAAGCGGACACGAGCATTTTGATAAATTTATAATGGAGGTAACAAATGGAGCAGAGAATTCCTACTGCGATATACAGCAAATAACTCCGCGGATTCAAATTCGAAGTGCAACCGCTAGTGGTTGCTTGGTGTAGAGAACTTC
>CAZPUT010000100.1:0-880 GCA_964589845.1 uncultured Candidatus Nitrotoga sp.
CGATACGCGAAGGTGGTCGTACCGTCGGTGCCGGTGTGGTGGCTAAGGTGATTGAATAATAATACGTGCAATAAGATACAGCATTATTGTATAATGTTTCGTTAATCCGCTATTGCAACAATAGTTGCCAGAAAATAGAATAAAATAATATGAAAAGTCAGAATATCCGTATACGCCTGAAAGCATTTGATTATCGTCTGATTGATCAGTCCGCATCGCGTATTGTAGAGACAGCGAAGCGCACTGGAGCGGTGGTAAAAGGTCCAATTCCATTGCCTACGAAAATTGAGCGTTTTGATGTATTGCGTTCTCCGCACGTTAATAAGACCTCGCGCGATCAGTTTGAGATTCGAACACATCTACGTATGCTGGATATTGTTGATCCAACCGAGAAAACTGTAGATGCATTAATGAAGTTGGATTTACCTGCAGGCGTGGATGTCGTAATTAAATTACAGTAGTTGTAGTAATTGGATCGGCTGGCCAATTGTAGTCAGCCCCTTAAGAAGGATATAAAAATGAGTTTAGGACTTGTCGGTCGAAAGATTGGCATGACCCGCATTTTCACCGACGATGGAATATCTCTGCCGGTGACAGTGTTGGACGTGTCCAATAATCGCATTACCCAGATTAAAACCTATAATACAGATGGCTATAGCGCAGTTCAAATTGCGTTTGGCGTGCGACGCGCAAGTCGTGTCACAAAAGCGGCGGCAGGCCATTATGCTAAAGCGGGCGTGGTGGCGGGTAGTGTGCAAAAAGAATTTACTGCTACCCCTGATGAATTGAGTGGTCTGCAGGCTGGTGGTGTGCTGAGCGTAGATCTATTTAAAGTTGGTCAGAAAGTAGACGTAACTGGTGTCACACTTGGTAAGGGCTT
>CAZPUT010000100.1:890-2437 GCA_964589845.1 uncultured Candidatus Nitrotoga sp.
AATCAAGCGTCACCATTTCAGTTCCGGCCGTGCCACGCACGGCAATTCCAAATCTCACAATGTACCTGGTTCTATTGGTATGGCGCAAGATCCGGGTCGCGTGTTTCCAGGTAAGCGCATGGCCGGGCACCTTGGTGATGTGCAGCGAACTGTACAAAATCTTAAAATAGTCCGTATCGACACTGATCGTCAACTATTGCTGATAATGGGTGCTGTTCCTGGCTCAAAAGGTGGGGACGTTGTTGTGCGTCCAGCAGTAAAGGTGGGTGCATAATGGAACTTAAAGTTATTGACAGTAAAGGCCAGGCGAGCGCCAGTATGTCAGCTTCCGATGAGTTGTTCGGTCGCGACTACAATGAGGCGCTGATTCACCAGGTGGTGATCGCATATCAGGCAAATGCTCGTTCTAGCAGTAGTAAACAAAAAGGCCGTAGTGAAATTGCTAAGAGCACACGTAAGCCTTGGGCACAAAAAGGGACTGGCCGTGCGCGTGCTGGTATGGCATCTAGTCCACTGTGGCGCGGTGGCGGCAAAATTTTTCCGAACAGTCCGGACGAAAATTATACACAGAAAGTCAACCGCAAGATGTATCGCGCTGGCTTGGCTTCCATTTTTTCGCAATTGGTGCGTGAAAATCGTTTGACAGTAGTGGACAGTCTGACGCTTGAGGCGCCCAAGACAAGACTGCTTGCGAAGAAAATGGTGGATATGGGTTTTGATTCGAGCCGTGTGTTGATTATTGTCAATGATATTGATGATAATTTATATCTATCTTCCCGTAATTTGCCAAATGTGCTGGTGTTAGAAGCGCATCAGGCAGATCCAGTGAGTTTGGTGCGTTTCCCAAAAGTACTTGTGACACTTGATGCAATGAGAAAAATTGAGGAGATGCTGGCATGAGTAACCAAAAATTCAGCCAGGAGCGCTTGATGAATGTATTGCAAGCTCCGCAGATATCTGAAAAGGCAACATATGTAGCTGAGAAACATGAGCAAGTAATTTTTCGTGTGGACTCTTCTGCTACGAAGCCAGAAATTAAAGCTGCTGTCGAGTTGATGTTCAAGGTGGGTGTCGAGAGCGTTCAAGTTGCCGTTGTCAAGGGTAAGCAAAAGCGTTTCGGCAAGTTCATGGGCCGGCGCAAAGATTGGAAGAAGGCATATGTATGCCTCGCGCCTGGTCAGAAAATCAATTTTTCTGAGAGTGAGCAAGGATAAATTATGGCACTGATCAAACTTAAACCAAGCTCACCGGGACGACGCGCTGTTGTCCGTGTGGTCAACAGTGACCTGCATAAGGGGAAACCCCATGCACCGTTACTGGAAAAAAAGAACAGAACGGCTGGTCGTAACCATAATGGCCATATTACCGTCCGTCATATGGGTGGTGGACATAAAAAAAATTACCGTATAGTTGATTTCAAGCGTGATAAAGATAGCGTTTCGGCTACTGTTGAGCATTTGGAATATGACCCGAACCGTAGCGCGCATGTGGCACTTTTATGCTACGCCGATGGCGAACGCCGATACATTATCGCCCCTAAGGGGGTG
>CAZPUT010000101.1:0-2238 GCA_964589845.1 uncultured Candidatus Nitrotoga sp.
AATCTTCGTAGTCCCACCTGCCACACACAGCCAGCTGCCAAAGGACCGGGAGGTAGCGAACATTGGGAATCGAAGCCAAGATCGTACCTCCTGTAGACAACAGGAGTTTGGCATAGCGTAGAGCCAGCTCAGGTGCGACCATGTGTTCAAGGACATCGTTAAATACGACGCAATCGAAGGCCCCGACAGGCAAGTCAGTTTCCGGCCCAAACGGGCCTGTGATGACGCGATCCAGCTTGTCTGCCGCTTTTGCAGCAGCGGAAGCGAAAGGCTCGACTCCCCAGACTTCGATTTGAGGGTTTTGCTTTTTTAATGACGCTCCAAACATTCCTGTACTGCAGCCGACATCCAGCAGGCGGCGGCAATTCGTAGGCACAAAGGACAACATTTCCTGGCGGGCTTCCGTAAAGTACTCCGCCGACTTGGATGCGTAATCGAGTTCTGTGGTTGAAGGCTTGTACACAAAATATCCTGCGCCTGAAATATCGCTTCGCATCAACCGCTTACCGGTTTCTGCTATGCCCGCGCACGGGCCATGTTCTCAAAAATCATCCCTCGCGCTTCTTGGAAGCAACGAAAACGAGTGCAGAGTCCATGGACGAACGCGACCACTAACGCCGTGAACAATGCCCTTATCGCAAGAGTAGCCAGGGAATCTCCGAGCGACGCAGGCACAAGTAAGGTGGCTCCGTAACCTGCTAACAATGCCGGAATAACCGGCCATAGTTGCGCAGCGAGGTCCCGTACCCCGATCCCGAGATGGCGGCGCAAAAATGGGATGTAGATGACCGCTTGCGTGATGTAGGCGAAGAGCACGACCGCTGCAACGAGTTCAATTTTTCCGCTTTTCACGACCAGCGCAAGCGACACCACCTCGATCAATCCTGCCAAAACGGCAGCTTGCAGGAGGACCCTGGTGCGCCCAAGCGCCATAATACAGTTGCCTAGCGGTTCGGTGGTTGCCCGGATTATTCCGTAGACACACAAAATCTCGAGGGACAATGTGGCCGACACCCATTTATCTGTGCCATTGCCTAAAAATGTGACAAGAAAGAAATGTGCGTTTGCCAGCAGCGTCGTATTGACGATCAGGGAAAGGAAGGCGACTAGATCCACCGTCTTGAGGTACCAACGCTTCATTGCGGCTGTGTCAGCCTGGATTGCGGAAAAGGCAGGGAACAAGACGCTGTTGACGGTGCCAGAGAGGAGGCCGCAGATAAAACTTCCCCATGTAAAGGCTAATGCATAGTAACCCAATTGGACACTTCCCATGATGGAACCGATAAGAAGGTTATCCAAGTTAAATATAAGAAAGATGAGGATTCCGCTTCCTAGCAATGGGGCACCGAATTTCAAATATTCTTGCGCGATGTGCCAATCGAAATGGAATCCCATGGGGATTTTTCTCATGAGTTGGATGGCAACGCTGCTGACTATCGTTGCGCCGATATCGGCCAGTACGATGGACCAGTACTCCCAGCCAGATAGAACCAGCGTAATTGCAATGACAGACCGGGCTACTACGCTGAGAACGCCGGGAATCACCAGAGCGCGGAAATTCTGTTCCCTCGTTAACGTCACCAACGGCATGAAGCCGATCGTGCTCAGGAGGAAATTAAAGGCTAAGACACGCATCACATCGCCGGTTGCAGGGTGCTGGAAGAAATGGTGTGCGAACAGCGCAATGACATAGACTGCCAGGAACGCCACGACTCCAAGGATTATCTTGAGCGTGAAGGCTGTCTGAAGGCTTTTCTGGTCAAGGGAAGAACGGCGAATGGCCGCATTCGCCACGCCCAGGTCGCTAAATTGGGCCAGAAATCCGATAATGATAGCTGCAAATGCGACGACCCCATAATCAGACGGGCTAAGATTCCTGGCCACCACCATACTTGTGATAGCCATGCAAATGACTGTGGTCCCCTTGGTCAAACCGGCATAGATGACATTTCGGAATATCTTGGCCTTGGAACTCATCATGAATGTTTCAGTGGAGCGAGATTTTCAGTTGGCGAGATTGACTGCTTGCTTGAACACAACGGACGTTCACTCCATCCGTTCAGCAATTACTAGCCACCAGTGACAGGGCATTTTCAGATCGCCAAATCGCCCGGTCAGTAAGAACCAGAGCGCTGTTCGGGTAGGGAGATAGACCCGCTTGATGTAATGCCCTGGTTCCGCTCGACCGTTGTAACTGTCTCCGCCTTCAGGGCTGACTTCGGCAAACTCTTGACTGAA
>CAZPUT010000102.1:0-2210 GCA_964589845.1 uncultured Candidatus Nitrotoga sp.
GCCAGTTAACAAAACAGGAAGCTCGGCTACTGGCAGAGTACCAGCAGGAACAAGCATCCGTACAACAAGAGGAAATAAAATGAATTTGATCGCAATACTTGAACAAGAAGAAATTGCCCGTCTGGGAAAAGTAATCCCGAGCTTCGCTCCTGGCGACACGGTTATCGTCAATGTGAACGTGGTCGAAGGTGAACGCAAACGCGTGCAGGCTTATGAAGGCGTAGTGATTGCAAAGCGCAATCGTGGCTTGAATTCATCTTTCATCGTGCGGAAAATTTCCGCTAGTGAAGGTGTGGAACGTACTTTTCAAACCTATTCAACAGCCATCGCCAGTATCGAAGTAAAGCGCCGGGGTGATGTGCGTCGTGCCAAACTGTACTACTTGCGTGACCGTTCCGGAAAATCCGCACGTATCAAGGAAAAGCTCCCTAACCGCAAAGCGGTTTAAGTTTGCAGTTAGTCATTCTCATTTTAATTAAATAAAAATGGGAATCGGCAAATTGATAGCCTCCGGCAAAACCGGAGGTTTTCTACTGGGGCACCTCAAAGGCTCTGGTAACCCATTAGCCACCTAAAAGCGGCTATAGCCCAAATTTCATTTGGCCGTAATGTTTATCTTCCTGCTCCATATCGCCTACTTCCACCACTTGGGAATAAACACTGCATGATATTTGCAGGTTCTCATATGTCTCAGACCCTGATACTCTTTTATCCTGAAACTCCTTCTTTTGATAATTACAGAAGTTTCAATACGACCAGCATATAGGTCAAGCTCTGTTGAGCCACCCGGTTTACCTCATAAAATTAGCCAAATATTCGTGTAAGGAAAGCAAATGAATTATCAGGCAAAGCTATCGACACCTTTTGGTATGCTCGGTATCCGCTGTGAGGCGGATGCGCTGGTCGGCATCGACTTTCTGGAGCCGGATGCCACGCCACAACCGCCGAGCCATGCGTTCGCTCGAGAGGTGTGCGAACAATTGCAGGCTTATTTCATTGATCCAAATTTTCGTTTTAATCTTTCACTCAAGCTAAACGGCACTGCGCATCAAACAAAAGTGTGGCAGGCAATATCTGCTATTCCATCCGGGCAAACACGACATTATGGCGATCTTGCCACGTTGCTAGCTTCCAGCCCGCGTGCGGTTGGTCAGGCGTGCGGTGCGAATCCCATTCCCGTTGTCATCCCCTGCCATCGGGTGGTGAGCAAGTCTGGTATCGGCGGCTTCATACACCAGCGCGAGGGGGATGCGCTGGATATCAAATACTGGTTGCTGGCATATGAAAAGCAATCAAACCAGGGAGTCCATCGTTCATGCGCAAAGGTAAGCAGCTACAGCTGACATTCCGCATGACAAAATCTTATGAACAACACTGACATCCTGGATGAATTCTGCGACTGCCTTTGGCTGGAAGACGGCTTGTCGCGCAACACGCTGGAAAGCTATAGGCGCGATCTGTGCAAATTTATTCTCTGGCTGGAAAAGCAGCATAACTCTACCCTGCTGGAGACCACACACGCTGATGTCCAGGGCTTTCTCGCCTATTTGGTCATCGAACAAAATGCCAAAGCCACCAGTACCAGTCGTGCTATATCAAGCCTCAAACGCCTGTTCCGTTACCTGTTACGGCAGAGCAAAATAGACACTGATCCCACCCTGCAAATCGCAACCCCCAAGCTGCCGCGTAACCTGCCCAAAACGCTTACCGAGCAGGATGTGGATATGCTGCTGCATGCACCTGATATGAATACACCGCTCGGCATGCGTGATCGCACTATGCTGGAAGTGCTCTATGCCTGTGGTCTGCGCGTGTCCGAGTTGATCAACTTGAGCGTCGCACAGATCAGCCTCGATATGGGCGTAGTGCGCGTGATGGGCAAGGGCAATAAAGAACGTTTGGTACCGCTGGGAGAGGAAGCGCTGGACTGGCTGCACCGCTACCTGGTTGATGCACGCCCGATTTTGTTGGGCAATAAATTAAATGCTGCGATGTTCGTTACTCAACGTGGCACAGCGATGACGCGACAGATGTTCTGGTATCTCATCAAGCGTCACGCTAAGCACGGCGGCCTACACAAGCCACTGTCGCCACACACCTTGCGCCATGCCTTCGCCACCCATTTGCTTAATCACGGAGCTGATCTGCGCGTAGTGCAACTGCTGCTCGGCCATGCCGATATTTCTACCACACAGATTTACACCCATGTC
>CAZPUT010000103.1:0-2188 GCA_964589845.1 uncultured Candidatus Nitrotoga sp.
CATAAGGACACCAATTAGCGCCAGTGGGTAAGCAAAAAACTTCGCGGCCAATGTTAGTTGCGACTTTGCTCTCATCAAATTCATTACTGCCAGGTAGATTCCCCAGGTGAAAAACATTGCGACAAAACTAAACAACAAAATAGTCAGAATATCCATGATCGTAATCTCCTCTCATGGTATTTATCACCTGGGGAACAGCTCATTATTTCAACGTTGGGAATCCATTTAATGGTATTCTCTTATCTCCACTAATAGGATACGTTGCAATCGCCGTATGGGCATTAATGTCTGGCTCAAAGAATTTATGATACTTTATCTCATGTTTCGTGAGATAATCGCCTAACATTCTCAATTCTTCCTCAGATTCTGCACCAATAAGCACCGCGTTTGGTGATAATGCTGCACCCGGCGGCAACTGTGGTAATTCCCTACCAACCTCATAGATTGCATGCGCCGTTTGTACTATCTGCTGCGGAACACTGAGATCAGTTCGGATAAACAAGTAGATATAGAAGTCGCTCACTTTGTTTCTCCCACGAGAATGGCATAAATTGCTTGCTCAAGCTCTGGCGTTGTAGTCAGTGCGAATTTCTGGTAAAATAAGGCTGCGTTCTTTGCACGATTTTCGTGCGCAATTGCATTCCATGCACTCAAATCTGCTTCAGTTACTGGTCTAAGCAATGCCTTTAGTTCATGCAGTGCCAATTCAAATGCCCACATCGGGCTTGCACCATTGGCTAGTTTGATTGCGTTGGTTACGGGCGTAAAGCCACGATTTAATGGAAAGCCACGGATCAGATTGTAAAATACAAGCTCTGATGGGGTAGAACCTACTTTCTTTTTCCATGCGAATTTTGTTGCGAGGTACTGATCTTTATTAATTACGAAGTTCATTTTGATATTCCTTGTAAAAGTTAAATTTGATTCATCGATTTGATTTGATTTAGCTTTTCAAGGTGGTCCGGTTTTCATCTACAGCATGATTTTCTCCTGTCAAGTGTTACAAAAAGTGGTACGGAATTGTTGTCTGCCAGAAATAACCTAGGTGGGAGGGATTTTACTTTGCTACCAACGTCGTAAACCCTTTGCCACAAAATAATTACTTCTGGTACTGTCTAGGAATTGGAAGGATAATACATAAATGTAATCTCCGTATTTTCACAATTATACCACAAAACTGGTGCGCTTAGTCGGATTCGAACCGACGACCATCAGATTTAGAGTCTGACGCTCTGACCATCTGAGCTATAAACGCATTACAACAAGTATACATTTACTTATACTCGTTGTCAAGCGTTGTGGTTATTTGTCCTGCTACTCACTAAGGGTCATCTGGTTACGGCCATTGTGTTTAGAACTATATAGCGCGGCGTCGGCCTTCTCAATCATTTCTTGCACTGGGATACCTGAGTGCTTTTCGGTACAAAAAAGGCCACCGCTGATAGTGATATTAAGGTTGGTTTGTTGGTCTTTTCCTAACGAAATAGGCGACATACAAATTGCTAGTCGACACCGCTCCGCTATAATGATTGCTTCTTCCCTGTTGCAAGGGTACATCACGCATAAGAATTCTTCGCCGCCCATACGTCCAATGGCGTCACTGTCACGAAACACCTGCCGGATACGATCAGTCACGGTTATCAACACGTCATCGCCGACGGGGTGACCATAGGTATCATTTACTTTTTTGAAAAAGTCAACATCTAAAATCATTACGCTGAGCGGCAGTTTCTCCCGCTTCGAGCGGGATACTGCTTGATTTAGCAATTCCATAATTGCGCCACGATTCAAAACTTTGGTCAGCGTATCACATGACGCTTGTATTTTTAGGATTTCCAACAGGCGATTGAAGCCACCAATCAGGTCGCCGATTTCGTCCTGACGGGTAATGGGCAGGGGCTGCGGTGGCTGATTTGTAGCCGACAGGGTGGCCAGCAGTTTCGAGGCAGCGAGCATCGGGGCAAGCTGGCGTCTCAACATCCACCAGGTCAGGCCACCCGCCAACAGCATAAGGATGAGCGCGGCCCCAATCATGCGCTGCTGCATGTCGCGCATTGGTGCAAAGGCTTCGGCGGTCGGCAGTTGGGCACCGACGTACCAACCTGCCACAGGAATGCCTTTGGATGACTGCACTACTTCCTCGCCTACAGGATTGATGAAAATGCCTGTGCCCTCATAGCCGTCAATA
>CAZPUT010000104.1:0-2119 GCA_964589845.1 uncultured Candidatus Nitrotoga sp.
GGGGCGATTAGCCGTCTCCTTATACGATGAACATTACTATACTGGGTGCTGGCGCATGGGGTAGCGCGCTGGCTATCAATCTGTCTGCGCGTCATCGCGTCACATTGTGGGCGAACGACGCGGCGCAAATCGAAGCAATGCGTGTCACCGGCTACAATCAACGCTACCTGCCGGAAATTCCATTGCCGCAGAACCTCAACCTTACTGCCGACTTGCAAGCCGCATTCGCTGGCGCGGAACTAATATTGGTTGCTGTGCCAATTGCTGCTCTGCGTGCCACGCTACAGCAGATCGCGGCAATACCCATGCCGATTCCGGTAATCTGGGCGTGCAAGGGCTTCGAGGCGGGCACCACAAAGCTGCCGCATCAAGTGGCCGCAGAAACCTTACCGAAAAATTTCCCCTGCGGCGTGCTGTCCGGGCCGAGCTTCGCTCTGGAAGTGGCGCGCGGCCTTCCCACGGCCATGATTTTGGCATCTATCGATGGCAAATTTGCCAAACAGGTGGCGCAATCCTTGCATCACTCGTCCTTGCGTATCTACTCCAGCACCGATGTGATGGGCGTAGAGGTGGGCGGCGCTGTCAAAAACGTGCTGGCTATTGCCGCTGGCATCGCCGAAGGCATGGGCTATGGGCAAAATGCACGCGCCGGGCTGATTACGCGCGGGCTGGCAGAAATGACGAGACTGGGATTGAAAATGGGTGTGCGTGCGGAAACCTTGAGTGGGTTATCTGGCACCGGCGATTTGATCCTGACTTGCACCGGAGACCTGTCTCGCAACCGACAGGTAGGCATTTTGCTGGCACAACAGAAGGCGTTGCCGGACATCCTGAGCCAACTGGGTCACGTGGCAGAGGGAGTCTATACCGTGCGAGAAGTGCATCACCTGGCGCAACGCCTGGGCGTAGACATGCCGATCTGTGCAGCGGTGTACAGCGTATTATATGAGCAGGTTCCGGCAGCGAGCGCGGTCGAGGCATTGCTCAATCGTGCGCCCAACTCCGAATTTAACTAGTCGTTGGGCCTTAATCGCTCAGTCATACTTGTTGGAACCGTTTTGCAGATGATGACCAAACGTAAGCCGAAGCAGCACTCTCAAACATGAAATAAAGAAGACTATAGTGGCCCCCGTATTCAAGACAATAATGCATTGAATTTAAGAGGGTAACCGATCGAGTAATTTGGGAGTAACTAGAGAAACAGCCTGAGCTTCCATCAGCAGAATTTTAGGCTGCTCTATAATAAAAGTTTAGTCAAATGAACGGCTAAGGTAATAAAAAGTATTGGGGAGTTGGTGATGCTTGACAATGTGTACCGATATAGGCAGCACTACTCGCTTATGAAAATGTTTTCTATATTACGTTAGCTGCTATGAATCTCCCTGACTTCACCGAACTCACAATTGCCGAACTGCTCGCCACCCATAGCGCGGTGCTGGATGAGTTGCGGCATCGAAATGTGATTCGCTCAAAAAACAACCCGACAGGTGATTATGCAGAGTGGCTCGTTTCAACAAAGCTCGGTCTTACGCTCGAAACAAACTCCGCCAAGGGGTTTGATGCCACAGATTCACAGGGGCTGCGTTACCAAATTAAGGGGCGTCGAGTAACCCCTGAAAACAAGTCCACTCAGTTGGGCGTAATCAGGAACCTCGACGGCAAAGATTTTGATTTTCTTGTGGCTGTTATTTTCGACGCAAATTGGCAAGTACGTTATGCCGCAAAAATTCCTCATCAATCCGTTCCTTTGCTAGCCACATATCGCCTGCACGTAAACGGTCACACAATGCATCTACGCCCTGCCGTTTTTGATAACCCGAGCGTTGAGGATGTTTCCCATGAACTACGCAGCCACAGCCAGTGGGGTCAGGTCTAATATTCCAACATTTTGTTTGCAAGGTAATGCCAGGTAAAGGGGTCAGCATCGCATTTAGTTTTGAGCCACCATGCCACGACGCCCACGCATTAAGCTAGCTGATATACCGCAGCACGTTGTGCAGCGTGGAATCAATCGCGAGCCTTGTTCCTTTGCCGAGGAGGATTATCACTGCTACCTCCATTAGCTACAGAAATCGGCTGCCGATTGGCACTGCGACATCCATGCTTATGGTCTCATGAC
>CAZPUT010000105.1:0-1762 GCA_964589845.1 uncultured Candidatus Nitrotoga sp.
CCGCTGAAATCGCACGTGGCCGGCATTGCCATGGGTTTGATCAAGGACGGTAGTCGCTTTGCTGTACTGACTGATATTCTGGGCGATGAGGATCATCTTGGCGACATGGATTTCAAGGTTGCCGGAACTGATAGCGGTATTACCGCACTGCAAATGGATATCAAGATCCAGGGCATAACCAAGGAAATCATGCAAGTGGCGCTGGCGCAAGCCAAGGATGCTCGGCTTCACATCTTGGCGATCATGAACGGCTCCATGGCCGGGCATCGTGAGGAGGTCTCCACTTACGCACCTCGCATGATTCACATCAAGATCAACCCGGAAAAAATTCGTGACGTCATTGGCAAAGGGGGTGCAGTAATACGCGCTCTGACTGAAGAAACCGGCTGCGTAATCGATATCGAGGATGATGGTTCGATCACCATTTCATCTGTTAACGCTGATGCGGCCCAAGTGGCGAAGAAGCGGATCGAGGATATTACCGCTGAAGTTGAAGTCGGCCGAGTATATGAAGGTACGGTCCTCCGTTTGCTTGATTTTGGCGCGATCGTTAGCCTGCTGCCAGGTAAAGACGGCCTTCTGCACATTTCGCAAATCGCTAATGAACGCGTGAATGCGGTAGCTGACCACCTGAAAGAAGGACAGCTTGTAAAAGTCAAAGTTATCGAAACCGATGATAAAGGACGTGTGCGCCTGTCGATGAAGGCCGTTGCCGCAGACGCCGCAGCTGCTGCTGCGGAACAGGCTTGACTGGCTTGACGCTATTTCAGTGTTGCTGAAATAGCAGGCATAAAAATGGACGCCTTGGCGTCCATTTTTTTTGCCGAATCCGCGGCAGAGATGTGAGCGTCTCAACTATCCGCAGGCTATTTTCCGATCTGCTTTTCGCGATGCTCTTCCAGTGTCTTGCAGTCAATGCATAGCGTGGCCGTGGGTCTCGCCTCCATGCGCTTCAAGCCAATTTCCACGCCACAGGAGTTGCAAAACCCGTAGTCGCCGCTGTCAATCCGGGCGATCGATTCGTCTACTTTCTTGATAAGCTTGCGCTCGCGGTCTCGATTGCGCAGTTCCAGCGCAATGTCAGATTCCTGACTCGCTCGGTCATTCGGATCGGCAAAAACGGTGGCTTCATCCTGCATCGTGTGCACCGTGCGGTCGATGTCGCCCATCATGTCGACTTTCAGCGATTCAAGAATAGCCCGGAAATGGGCGTATTGTTTTTCATTCATGTAATGCTCACCCTTTTTTGCCGAATAGGGTGGCAGCTGTTTCTTGTGTAGCAGATCTTCGGCCATCTCAGTAAGTCCAATTTGTGCGAAGGGGGCTTTATAACGGAAAGCCACCTTCACTGCAAGTCAAGTTTTGCTTACGGACAGGATTGCCAGAGCCGGTAGACGATATGTGGAATCAGTTTGACTGTGGTCGTCAGAGTTGGTTAAAATGCAGTGCGCTCGGGGTGTGGCGCAGCCCGGTAGCGCGCTTGCTTTGGGAGCAAGATGTCGAGAGTTCGAATCCCTCCACCCCGACCAGTTTTTTTGCCATTCCCAGTGGTGACCCAGTGTTAAATTAGTTTCATGTATGGCTGACCATGGTGTGAGTTCTGATATACACCGGCGCTCCAGTTTTCTGAGGGGTGCTAAGGCCATGCTAACGGATTGCTGTATCGCTCTGGTATATATCCAAGGCCGCCCGTAGCTCATCTGGATAGAGCACCGGCCTTCTAAGCCGGGGGTAACAGGTTCGAGTCCTGTCGGGCGGACCA
>CAZPUT010000106.1:0-1675 GCA_964589845.1 uncultured Candidatus Nitrotoga sp.
ATTTATTGACCGCGCGCGGAATTAAAATCATCTCCGAGGAAAATGTCCAGCCGCGTAAATGGGATATCGTGGTGGAAGTCACCGGCTCAGCGGATGGATTCAACCTTGCGCGCACAGCCATCCGCCCGCGCGGGACGCTGGTATTAAAATCCACCTATAAAGGGGATGTGAATGTAAACTTCTCATCTGTTGTTGTAGATGAGATCAACATCATCGGCTCGCGTTGCGGACCGTTTGCGCCCGCGCTGCGTCTCATGGAAAAGCGCGAAGTCGATCCCGCCGTTCTGATTGCAGAAGAATATAATCTGCGGAATGTTATAAAGGCATTCGACAAAGCTGCACAGACAGGTGTGTTGAAGGTATTGGTGTCGATGGAATAAAGTTTCTTGACGGATGTATATCCGCGTGATAGAATTTTTTTTCGTTTCAAAACTGTTTCAATAAGCGAGAGTAAAAAGCATAATGATTTCCCCCCCCCTTCCAATTTCTGATGATGAAATCGATTTACATGTGATTTTTCAAACACTCTGGAAAGCGCGTTTGATAATTCTCTTTGCGACACTTGTACCTGCAATTGTAGCTTTTTCTGTCAATTTTTGGCTTGTGCCTCGTACATACGAAGCAACTGTATATGTGTTTATTGGAAATCCAGTTGTTAATTTCGTGCAAGATTTGGGACTTACGATTTCGCCGACTCTTCCCGACATAAATGCTGTGGTTGAATTGGCAACTGCGCCGGGGTTGCTGGAAGGCGTGGCGCAGGACCCGGCAGTTGTATCTGCCTTTGGCAATGAAGAATATACGATTGCCGATATGACTAAATCCCTCATTGTGGGTAAAGATCAAATTACCCTGCATGTAACCGATACCGACTCGCAGCGGGCCGCCCTGTTAGCCAATACTTGGGCTGAAAAGTTGATAACTGTGGTTAATGCTACTTACGGTCTCGGTACTGTTTCGGATACTTTGGTTTCGCAGGTTGAACAATCCCAGCAAGAGTATGAGCAAGCCCAGATTGCGTTGGAAGATGCTTTATCCAAAAGCCAGGTGGAAACGCTGAACGCCCAGTTGTTGCGCAAGCAATTAGATTTAAAGTGTGTGCTGGATAGTGTCAGCCAGACTACGCGCGTATTGGATGATTTACTGGATCTTGAACAAGCATTGGAAAAAATGCCAGCTGATCTGCCCGTTTCACTCGGTGATGGGCTGGTTTTGACCATATTGCGCCAGCGTTCATTGACCAGCCAACTCTGCCAATTAGAGTCAAATGCATCCGCCGCTCCAAGCACCGCTCCAAGCATTGCTCCAGGTAATGCTTCAGGTAATGTTTCTGACTTCTCCGTGCAAATTGACAGTGCCTCCTTTGCCGGATTCACCACTTCAAACGCGTTGGCGTCCACAATACAGATGCGCACTATTCTTCAAGCCCAACTTGCGCGCTTACAAAGCAAGCAAAGCCTGCTGGAGCAGGAAATCCCCCAATTGAGGAGAGACCTGGAGAATGCACAATCTCAGCTAATCTTGGTGACCTTGAAGCGCGATCAATCCGGCTCTATTCGCGACGCCCTTTTGCAGCAGCAGCAAAGAATCGACACCGTGCTGGTACAAAGCGCGAAAGTAGCAAGCATCAGTATACCGGCGGTGGCATCCCGGGATGCACTCCCCCGTGGGGTCG
>CAZPUT010000107.1:0-1660 GCA_964589845.1 uncultured Candidatus Nitrotoga sp.
GTTCATGTTGGGGTGCCTGCAAAGGTCGATCTGACGAGTGGAAGACTTAACCCTTAACACATGGAGTAATTATGGCTGTAATTATGCGTCAAATGTTGGAAGCGGGCGTCCATTTTGGACATCAAACTCGTTATTGGAATCCCAAGATGGCTCCTTTTATTTTCGGCCATCGAAATAAAATTCATATTATCAATCTAGAAAAAACCGTTGTTATGTATAACGACGCGTTGAAGTATGTGCGCAAGGTTGCTGCCAATAAGGGCACGATATTGTTCGTTGCGACTAAGCGTCAAGCTCGTGAAATTATTAAAGAAGAGGCGCTTCGTTGTGGCAGCCCTTTTGTTGATCACCGCTGGCTAGGCGGCATGCTCACTAATTTCAAGACGGTACAGCAATCCGTCAAGCGTCTGCATGAGCTGGAAGCTATGATGCTGGATAGCGTAGCCATGGAAAAAATTTCCAAGAAGGAAGGTCTGATGATGCAGCGCGAGCTGGAAAAGCTGGACCGAAGCCTCGGTGGCATCAAGAATATGCAGAATCTGCCTACCGCGATTTTTGTGATCGATGTTGGATACCAAAAGGGCGCCATCGTGGAAGCTCAGAAATTGAGTATTCCGGTGATTGGCGTGGTAGACACCAACCATAGCCCACTAGGTGTGGATTATGTTATCCCGGGTAACGACGATTCCAGTCAGGCGATACGTCTGTATGCCCGCGGAATAGCCGACGCAGTGTTGGAAGGACGCGAACAGGCGCTTAACGAGATTGTGGCGCAGGTCGAAGAACAGGCGGCGTAAGCCTTTTTGATTGGACAAAAGGGGCGAGAGCCCCTTTTTTTAAGTTATGTTTTCAAGGAGTGGGAAATGGCGGAAATTACCGCAGGCATGGTAAAGGATCTGCGTGAGGCAACTGGTCTCGGCATGATGGATTGCAAGAAGGCGCTAGTTGAAACTAATGGCGACTTCAAGGCAGCTGAGGAGCTGCTCCGCATTAAGAGTGGTGCCAAGGCTAGCAAGGCGGCTTCGCGTATAGCGGCGGAGGGCTTGGTGAGTGCTTTTATCAGCGCTGATGGTAAAGTCGGTGCGCTGGTGGAAGTGAACTGCGAAACTGATTTTATGGCAAAGAATGATGACTTCATGGCATTTGCGAGTAATGTGGCGCAAGCCATTGCCCAAAATAATCCAAGTGATGCTGTGGCTTTGTCCTCAGCTGTGTTGGCGGGTGGCGGCAGTGTTGAAGATGCGCGCAAATCGCTAATCATGAAGTTGGGCGAGAATGTCAGTGTGCGTCGTTTCGTGCGGTATAGCACAGCGGGCAAGGTGGTGGCTTATTTGCACGGCAGCAAAATCGGTGTGCTTTTAGATATCAGCGGCGGTGACGATGCATTGGGTAAAGATTTGGCGATGCACATCGCTGCGAGCAAGCCGATTTGTGTTTCCAAAGATCAAGTATCTCAAGAGTTGCTTGATACTGAACGCAAGGTATATACCGCACAAGCTGCAGAAAGCGGAAAGCCGGCCAATATTGTTGAAAAGATGGTGGACGGACGTATTGCCAAGTACTTGGCCGAAGTTACTCTGTTGGGCCAACCTTTCGTGAAAGATGCCGATATTTTGGTAGAAAAATTATTGGCTACACATGGTGCGAAGGTCAATGCGTT